>JBDUCH010000397.1:0-3687 GCA_040003555.1 Variovorax sp.
TGAACCCATCCGCCGCACCGCCGCCTTTCTGGCCCAAGGCACTGCCAACCGAGATCCATGTCGCGCGCACCCTGCTGTGGGAAAACCTCGAGATCGCAGCGCACCGGTACCCGGACAAGCCGGCCTACCACGTGTACGGCCAGTCGACCAGCTTCGCTGAACTGTGGCGCGACGCGCAGCGACTGGCCGCGTGGCTGCAGACGCGCTGCGGCGTGCAGCGTGGCGACCGCGTGATGCTCAGCGGACAGAGCTCGGTTCAATTCGTGCTCGCCTACCATGCGATCCTTCGGGCCGGGGCCGTCGTGGTGCCGGTCAACCCGATGTACCTCACCGAGGAGTTCGCGCACCTCGCCGAAGACTGCGGCGCTCGCGTGCTGATCACCGCCCAGGAGCTCTGGCCGCGCGTCGCGCCGCTGATGGGCCGAGGCGTCGACCACGCCATTCTCTTCAGCTATGCCCGGCCCGGCGACGCGCTCGACGCCGACACGCCCGACTGGTTCCGCGCCGCGCCGGTCGAAGCAGCCGACGCAAGCGTGGCCTGGCTGTCCGATGCGCTGGCCGCCGGCCTCGCGCCTGCGCCCGCCGAAGGTCATCCCGACGATCTCTGCCTGATCGCCTACACCTCCGGCACCACCGCGCGGCCCAAAGGCTGCACCCAGACGCACCGTTCGCTGATGACGGCGGCGGTCGCGCCGGCGGTCTGGCGCAACGACTCGCCCGACCTGGTGTTCCTCGGCGCCTCGCCGATGTTCCACATGCTGGGCCTTCAGGCCATCATCAACACGACGATGGCGTTGGGCGCCAGCGTCGTGCTGCTGCCGCGCTGGGACGCGAAGCGCGCGGCCGAGCTGATCTCGACCTATCGGGTCAACCGCTTCGGTGCCTCGCCGCCGATGCTGGTCGACCTGCTCGCCGTGCCGGGGCTGAAGGCCGACGCGCTCGACAGCGTCGGCGTCATCACCGGCGGCGGCTCGGTGCTGGCCGAATCGGTCAACAAGCGGCTCGCCGACGAGCTCGACATCACCTACCTCGAGGGTTACGGCATGACCGAGACCTGCTCGATGGTGATGTGCAATCCGCCACGGCGCGTCAAGCGCCAGTGCCTCGGCATCCCGACCTTCGGTGTGAGCGCGATGGTGGTGGACCCCGTCACGCTGGACCCGATGCCCGACGGCGCCGTCGCCGAGAGCGGCGAACTCTGGGTCGCGGCCGACCAGGTCAGCCCGCACGGCTATTGGCGCAACGACGCAGCGAACCGCGAATCCTTCGTCGAGCGCGACGGCAAGCGCTGGCTGCGCACCGGCGACCTGGTCACGCGGGATGCCGACGGCTACTACTTCCTCGTCGATCGGCTGAAGCGCATGATCAACGCGGCCGGCTACAAGGTCTGGCCTTCCGAGGTCGAATCGTTGCTGCACCGGCACCCCGCGGTGCAGGAGGCCTGCGTGATTGCGACACTGGACCCGCGCCGCGGCGAGCAGGTCACCGCCGTCGTGGTCGCGCGAACCGGCATGAGCCTGACGGCCGAGGCGCTGATCGACTGGGCGCGCGGCCAGATGGCTGCCTACAAGTGTCCGCGCGCGGTCGAGTTCACCGACCGGCTGCCCCGCGCCGGCACCGGCAAGATCGACTGGCGCGGCCTGCAGGAGACGATGCGCGCGCGAGACGCAAAAGCGGCGGCGCCAGCGGATGCATCGACGAGGGTCGCGGCATGAAGGCGCTGCGTGTCCACGGCTACGGGCCGGACGATCGGATCGTGCTCGACGAGGTGCCGGTGCCCGAGCCGCGCGCAGGTGAAGTGCGCGTGCGTGTGCACGCCTGCGGCATCTCGTTCGTCGACCTGCTGGTCGCGCGCGGCGGCTACCAGGTCAAGCCGACACCGCCGTTCGTGCCGGGCAGCGAGTTCAGCGGCGTCGTCGACGCGATCGGGCCCGACACCACGACCGATCTCAAGCCCGGCGACCGCGTCTGCGGCACGCGCCAGGGCGCCTGGGCCGAGTCGATCTGCGTGCCTGCGACCTCGGCGTTCGCCCTGGAGGCCGAGGCGCCGTTCATCGAAGCCGCAGTACTGCTCGCACCCTACGGCACCGCGCTCTATGCCTTGCGCGAACGCGGTCACATCCGGGCCGGCGAGACGCTGCTGGTACTGGGCGCGACCGGCAGCGTCGGCCATGCGGCCGTCCAGATCGGCAAGCTGCTCGGCGCACGCGTGATCGCCGCCGCATCGACGGCGCCGAAGCGGGAGGCGGCGCTCGCCGCCGGTGCCGACGAGGTCGTCGACACGACCGGCGACTGGAAGGATGCCGTCAAGAAACTGGCCGCGCCGAAGGGTGTCGACATCGTGCTCGACACCGTGGGCGGCGACGCCACCGACGCTGCGTTCCGCACGCTCGGCTGGGGCGGACGCCATCTGATGGTCGGCTTTGCCGGCGGCACGATCCACGCCCTCAAGTCGAACCTGGCGCTCGTCAAGGGCGCATCGCTGGTCGGCGTCGACTTTCGGCAATCCGGCGAGCGCGACGGCAGCCTCGCATACGATGTCAAGCGCGACGCGGTGGCGATGTACCGCGCGGGGCACTTCACGCCGCTGGTGAGCCACGTCCTGCCGCTGGCACGCTTCGACGAAGCCGCTGCCCTGGTCGGCGACCGTGCGGGCTTCGGCCGCGTCGTCTTCACGTTCGACGGGGGCGCATGACGATGTCGGGCGCTGTCGAAGAACGCGTCGGGCTGCGGCGCGAAGGCCACGTGCTCGTGATCACGATGCAGCGCGAGGCCAAGCGCAACGCGGTCGACCGCGCGCTCGCGGACGCGCTCGACGCGGCGCTGAACACGCTCGACGATGACCCCGACCTCGATGTCGGCATCCTGAGCGGTGGCCAGCGCTTCTTCTGCGCGGGCAGCGACCTCGCGTCGCGCGGCGACTACGTGACGGCACGCGGCGGCGAATACGGCCTGATCCGCCGGCAGCGCACCAAGCCGCTGATCGCGGCCGTCGAAGGCATGGCGCTCGGCGGCGGGCTGGAGATGGTGCTGGCCTGCGACATGGTCGTGGCGGCGAGCGATGCGATGTTCGGCTTGCCCGAGGTCGCACGCGGGGTCGTGCCGACCTGCGGCGCACTTTTCCGGGCGCTGCACGCTTTGCCGCCGTACATCGCGCGCGAACTGGTGCTCGTCGGCGAGCCGATGGCGGCACCGCGCGCACACGCACTCGGCCTGGTCAACGCACTGAGCGCACCGGGCGACGCCCTCTCGCAGGCCATGGCACTTGCGAGACGCATCGTCGGCAATTCGCCGACCTCGGTGCAAGCCTGCCTGAAGGCGATGAACGGTCTCCTCGGCGCCGACGACCCGGCGGGCTGGCAGGCCACCGAACAGGCGCTCGCCACCATCAGCGGCAGCGAGAACGCGCAGGAAGGCATTCGCGCCTTTTTCGAGAAGCGCGCGCCGGTGTGGCGCCGCCATTGACCTTCACGACAGTCCATCACCACGAACAGGAGACATCTCAATGACAACATCCCGACGCCGCGCGCTCGCGCTGATCGCCAGCCTGCCGGTCCTCGGCACGGCCCGTGCCCAATCGACCGCGCCCTATCCGAACCGGCCGATCAAGCTGATCGTGCCCTACCCGGTGGGCGGCCAGACCGATGCGACCGCGCGCGTCTTCGCGCAGAAGGCCGAGGCCGCGCT
>JBDUCH010000398.1:0-3687 GCA_040003555.1 Variovorax sp.
TGATGTTGCGGATGCAGTTGCCGCTGGTCTGGATGCCGTGCATGTCGACCGAGGCCAGCAGATCCATCACGTCGGCCGACTTGGCCAGGGGAATCCAGTTGTACTGAACGTTCTGGCGCGTCGAGAAGTGCGCGTAGTGCGTCGGCAGCTTGTGCGTGCCGAGCTTGCCCTGCGTCTTGAGCGCGTTTCTGTAGACCTCGGCTTCGGGCTCGTCGTACTCGCGGGCGATCTTCGCCAGCACGCGGATCTGCTTGCTCGACAGCTCGCCATACGGCACGGCGACGCGCAGCATCGGCGCGTAGCGCTGCACATACCAGCCGTTTTGCAGTCGCAGTGGACGGAACTCATCTTCGTGCAGCTTGCCGGATTGCCAGCGTTCGAGTTGGTCGCGGAATTGCGCCGCGCGCTGGTGCACGAACTGGCGGTCGAAATCTGTGTATTGGTACATCGTGATAAAGGTTCTGGGGGGCGGCGCGTCCGTAGCCAGCCAGGCAGCCGAACTGTAGAAGCGCGCCTTATGGAAACAAACTATTTTTTGGTTCGCGCCTTATGCGGATAAGCTTATTCACCAGCATCCATGCGGGTTGCGGGGCGGCTGGATGCATATTCCGGATAAGGAGAAAACCCCGGCATCGTGCGTCGATCAGGTGGCCAGCGCCTTGTCGACGATCGCCTGTGCCTCGGTCACGATGCGCTGCAGGTGTTCCTCGCCCTTGAAGCTTTCCACGTAGATCTTGTAGATGCTCTCGGTGCCGGAAGGCCGGGCCGCAAACCAGCCGTTGGCGGCCATCACCTTGATGCCGCCGATCGCCGCGCCGTTGGCCGGTGCGTTCGTCAGCACTTGCTCGATCTTCTCGCCGGCCAGTTCGGTGCTGGTCACCTGCTGCGGCGTGAGCTTCGACAGCCTGGCCTTTTGCTCCGGCGTGGCCGGTGCCTCGACGCGGTCGTAGGCCGGGTCGCCGAAAGCCTGCGTCAGCGCCTTGTACAGCTCGCCCGGGTCGCGGCCCATCACCGCGGTGATCTCGGCCGACAGCAACGCCGGCGCCAGCCCGTCCTTGTCGGTGGTCCACACGGTGCCGTCGCGCCGCAGAAACGACGCACCGGCGCTCTCTTCGCCGACGAAGCCGAGGCTGCCGTCCATGAGGCCGTTGACGAACCACTTGAAGCCGACCGGCACTTCCTGCAGCGGGCGCCCGAGTCGCGCAGCCACGCGGTCGATCATCGAGCTGCTCACCAGCGTCTTGCCGACCGCGGCCTGCGCGCTCCAGTTCGGCCGATGGCGGAACAGGTAGTCGATCATCACGGCGAGATAGTGGTTGGGCTGCATCAGCCCGCCACTCCGGGTGACGATGCCGTGCCGGTCGTGGTCGGTGTCGCAGCCGAAGGCCACGTCGAAGCGATCCTTCAGGCCGATCAGGTTGCGCATCGCATGGCCCGACGACGGATCCATGCGGATGCGGCCGTCCCAGTCGAGCGGCATGAAACGGAAGGTGGCGTCGACCTCTTCGTTGACGACGGTGAGGTTCAGCTTGTACTGCTCGGCGATGCGGGCCCAGTAGTGCACGCCGGCACCGCCGAGCGGATCGACGCCCATGCGCACGCCGGCCGCGCGGATCGCGTCCATGTCGACCATGCTGGCGAGGTCGGCCACATAGTGCGTGAGGTAGTCGTGCCGGTGCGTGGTGGCCGCGCGCAGCGCCTGCGAATACGGCATGCGCTTCACGCCCTGCAGGCCGGCCTTGATGAGCTCGTTGGCGCGGTTCTCGATCCACTTGGTGACATCGGTGTCGGCGGGGCCGCCGTTCGGCGGGTTGTACTTGAAGCCGCCGTCTTCGGGCGGGTTGTGCGAGGGCGTGATCACGATGCCGTCGGCCAGGCCGGCGGTGCGCCCCTTGTTGTAGACCAGGATCGCATGCGAGATCGCGGGCGTGGGGGTGTACTCGTCGCCGGCGGCCAGCATCAGCTCGACACCGTTTGCGGCCAGCACCTCGACGGCGCTCGCCGCCGCCGGCTCCGACAGCGCATGCGTGTCGATGCCCAGGAACAGCGGGCCGTCGATGCCTTGCTGTGCGCGGTATTGGGCGATCGCCTGCGAGATCGCCAGCACGTGCCATTCGTTGAAGGCGGCGTTGAAGGCCGAGCCGCGGTGGCCCGATGTGCCGAAGGCCACGCGCTGGGCGGCCACCTCTGGGTCAGGCACCTGCGCGTAGTAGGCGGTGACGAGGCGCGGCAGGTTTGCGCGCATCGATGCGGGCGCGGGCTGGCCGGCGAGGGGGCTGTCTGCCATGGTGAGGTCTCCCTTGTTGGAATGGTTCAGGCGGCGGCCCGCAGCGACGCCAGGTCGAGGCGGGCCAGATCGCCGATGGCTTCGATTGTCACGTCGGCCGGTGGCAATGACTGGACGACTTGCGTATCGAACGCGTAATGGCCCTGGCGCACGAACACGGTGGTGAGCCGGCTGCCGAGCACGGCCTTCATGGCGGTCAGGATGCGCAGCTTGTCGTCGACCATCACATAGTGTTGCGCGGGGTGGCAGCGCTGCAGGTCGTCGAGCATCAGCTCCTTGTGGATGTAGATCAGCACGCGGCCCTCGACCACGTGCCAGAGTCCCGAGCGCTGCACCTTGCGCGGCTGGAACACCACGTCGCCGTCGGAGAGGATCACGGTCGGGCCCGATTGCCGCGCATGCGCGAGCGCCTGCAGCGCGCCGGGGTACACGCGGTCGGCGAACGGGTAGTCGATCAGGAAAGCCGACATCAGCAGCAGCCGCGGATCGTTCAACGCATCGAGCCGGTAGCGCTGCAGCGCGCCGAGGTAATCGACATAGCCGAGCTCCACGCGCAGTTCCTCGAGGATCGCCCAGTAGCGGTCGGCGGCGGCCGGCCCGAACGCACTAGCCAGGTGCGCGGCGAGGTCGGCGCGAACGCCGTCGTTGTCGAGCAGCGTGTTGTCGACATCGAACAGGAAGACGGTCTCGGGGATGGCTGCCATGGCCAGAGGTTAACGGTCAGGCGCCAGCGCTGCGGGGCGCGCTGGCCTCGGCGACCTGCAGGCGCCGGTTGCCGCCCTGGCGCTCGAGCATCCAGCCGGGGTATTCGGCGGGCAGGCGGCTCGCGTCATCGAGCTGCTGCAACTCGGGCGCGCCCAGCACGACGCGGGTGGCCGCCATGTTGTCCGCGAGCTGTTCGGGCCGCTTGGCACCGACGATCACGCTCGTGACCTGCGGCTGGTGCAGCAGCCAGGCCAGCGCGATCTGCGCGACCGACACGCCATGCGCTTGCGCAATGGGGCGCATTGCGTCGACGCAGTCCCATGCGCGCGCCTTGTTCACGGGCGGAAAGTCGAAACTGATGCGGCGGCTGCCTTCTTCGCCCTGCTGGTCGCGCCCGTACTTGCCGCTCAGCAGGCCGCCAGCCAGCGGGCTCCAGACCATCAGGCCGAGGCCTTCGCTCTTGAGCATCGGCACCAGCTCGCGTTCGAGATCGCGGCCGGCCACCGTGTAGTAGGCCTGCAGCGATTCGAAGCGCGACAGGCCCAGCCGCTGCGCGATGCCGAGCGCCTTGACGATCTGCCAGGCGGCCCAGTTCGACACCCCCACATAGCGCACATGGCCATGGCGCACCAGTTGATCGAGCGCGCGCACGGTTTCTTCGATCGGCGTGGCGGGGTCGAAGCCGTGGATCTGGT
>JBDUCH010000399.1:0-3684 GCA_040003555.1 Variovorax sp.
GGCCCAGCATCGGCCCGACGCCGCCCATCTGGAACATCAGCCACTGCAGCACGTCATACCGCGCGCGGTCACCGGTGGGCATGAGCTTGCCGGTCTTGCCGGCCAGGTACACCAGGATCGCGCCCGACTCGAACATCGAGATCGGCTTGCCGCCCGGGCCGGCCGGGTCGGTGATCGCGGGGATCTTGTTGTTGGGGCTGATCTTCAGAAAGGCGGTTTCGAACTGGTCGCCGCGGCCGATGTTGACCGGGTGCGCCACGTAGGGGAGGCGGCACTCCTCCAGCATGATGTGGATCTTGTGGCCGTTGGGCGTGGGCCACGAATAAACGTCGATGGGGGCTTGTGGAGTCATGGCGGGCAGCATATCCGCGGCCCGGATTTCCTGCTCAGGCCGTGGTCGTCGCGCCTGACAGATGCTGGTGGATCAGTGCCACCACTGCCGCCCCCTCGCCGATGGCGCCACCGACGCGCTTGACCGAACCCGAGCGCACGTCGCCCACTGCGAACACGCCAGGTACGCTCGATTCGAGCGTGGCGGCCGGCCGTGCCGGGAAGCCGCCGCTGGCCGGTTGGCCGGTCAGCACGAAGCCGTGCCGATCGACCGCCACGCCGCAGCCCTCGAGCCATGTGGTTTCGGGCTCGGCACCGACAAATAGAAAGATGTTGCGCGCCGCGCAGTCGTGTTCCGCGCCGGTGCGGTGGTCGCGCCAAGTGGCGCCATTGAGTCCGGTTTCGGGGTCGCCGTGCAGGCCGCTGAGTTCGGTGTGCGGGTGCAGTTCGATGTTGGGCGTGGCCTCGATGCGGTCGATCAGGTAGCGAGACATGCTGGCAGCGAGTGACGGCCCGCGCACCAGCACGTTGACCTTGGCCGCATGCTGCGACAGGAACACCGCGGCCTGCCCGGCCGAATTGCCGCCGCCGACCAGCCCGACTTCTTGCTGCGCACACAGCTTGGCTTCGAGCGCCGAAGCCCAGAACCAGACGCCACGGCCTTCGAAATCGGCGAGACGCGGAACGACCGGGCGCCGGTAGCGCGCGCCACTGGCAATCACCACAGTCCGGGAGCGCAGTTGCCGGCCGTCTTCGAGCGTGACCGACAACTCGCCCTTGCGGTGCGCCGTGCTGCAGTCCATCGACACCACCTTGGTCGGGATCAGCATCTCGGCGCCGAACTTCTGCGCCTGCACATAGGCCCGGCCGGCGAGTGCGCCGCCCGAGATGCCGGTCGGAAAACCGAGGTAGTTTTCAATGCGGGCGCTGGCGCCGGCCTGGCCGCCGTAGGAGCGGCAGTCGAGCACGATCACGCGCAGGCCTTCGGAGGCTGCATAGACTGCCGTCGCCAGGCCGGCGGGGCCGGCACCGACGACCACCACATCAAACAGTTCGGCATGCTCCTCGCTGTCGATCATGCCGAGGCAGCGCGCCAGCGCGTCTTCGGTCGGGTTCATCAGCACCGCGCCGTTCGGGCACACCACCAGCAGCCGCGCCTCGCCGTACTGTTCGAGCAGGGCAGCGGCATCGGCATCCTGCGTGGCATCGACCACGTGGTACGGATAGCCGTTGCGGCCCAGGAAGTTCTGCAGGCGCCGCACGTCGGCCGAGTCGGGCGGCCCGATCAGCACGGGGCCGCTGGCGCCGGCCTCGATCAGCGCCACGCGCCGCAGGATGAGTGCGCGCACCAGCCGCTCGCCAAGATCCGCCTCGGCAATGATCAGCGCCCGCAACTGGTCAGGCGGCACCAGCAGCGTTTCGACTTCGCCGATGGCATGGCCGTCGACCAGGGCAGGGCGGCCCGACAACTGTCCCACCTCGGCCAGGAAGTGCCCGGGGCCCTGCTCGGCGATCGGCGTCACGTTGCCCAGGCCGTCGCGCTGCGTGATCGCCACCGCGCCCTTCAGCACCACGTACATGCCCGGGCCGGGTTCGCCGGCGCGGAACAGGCAGGCATCGGCGGGGTAGTGCCGAGCTGTGCCGAAGCGCGTGATGCGCGCGATATCGGTGGCGCTCAGCACCGGAAACATCTGGTGCCGGCGGGTTTCGACTTCGATTGGGGCTTCAGTGACCATGCGCTATTAGACGATGTTCACGCATTTGCCATGGTGCTGACACGGGCTTTTCATGTGCGGTCACCAGACTCCGGTGGAACCAACGCCCAAGGATTCTGGATGAAAGAGTTGCCCAACCCGATGTTCGCCATTTCGCAACTGGGGCTGCGCGGCGTGCTGCAGCCTGCAGTGCCGGCGCGGCCGCAGATGCCGTCGCCCGTGGAGGCGAACGGCGTCACCGTGCACTGGGCCCGGCACCAGGACGAAGTGCGTGCCGCGCAGCGTCTGCGCTTCGAGGTTTTTGCCGGCGAAATGGGCGCGCGCCTGACCACGCCCGTCGCCGGCCACGACGTCGACCTGTTCGACGACTTCTGCGAGCACCTGCTGGTGCGGGACGCTGCCACGCGCCAGGTCATCGGCACCTACCGCGTGCTCACGCCGGCCCAGGCGCGCCGGGTTGGCGGCACCTACAGCGACACCGAGTTCGACCTGACGCGGTTGCGTTCGCTGCGCGAGCGCATGGTCGAACTCGGGCGCAGCTGCGTGCACGCCGAGCACCGGCAGGGCGGCGTGATCATGGCGCTGTGGGGCGCGCTGGCCGGCTTCATGCACCGCAACAAGCTCGACACCATGATCGGCTGCGCCAGCATTCCGATGTGCCACCACGGCGTGGCTGGTGGCGATGCGGCGGCCAGCATCTGGCGACAGCTGTCGGCCACCCACCTGGCACCGATCCAGTACCAGGTGCAGCCGCGGTTGCCGCTGCCGGTCGACCGGCTCGATGGCGCGCTCGATGTCGAGCCGCCGGCGCTGATCAAGGGCTATTTGCGGCTCGGCGCCAAGGTGTTGGGCGCACCGGCCTGGGATCCCGATTTCAACACCGCCGACCTGCCGATGCTGATGCGCATCGAAGACCTTCCGGCGCGCTACCGCAAGCATTTTCTGGGCAAATGACGGGCTGGATCCTGTCATGAGATCGTCATATGTTTGTCATATGGTCGGTTTCCGCGTGCCCCCGGCGCCTTGTTCCAGAATCCATACCATGCTGCCTGCCGCCAACGATCCGGTTCATCAAGAAGCCGCCCCGCAACCCGCTCTCACGCTGCTCGACCGCGACCACGCCATCCTGGCCTTCAACGAGCGCGTGCTCGACTGGGCCTATCGGCCCGAAGTGCCGCTGATCGAGCGGCTGCGCTACCTGTGCATCGTGTCGTCCAACCTGGACGAGTTCTTCGAGGTGCGTACCGCGCCGCATCTGATCGCGGCGGGCACGGGCAACCACACCGGCAGCTACACCGTCCAATCGTTCGAGGCGCTGTCGGCCGCGGCGCACAGCCTGGTGGCGCGCCAGTACGCGCTCTACAACGACGAGCTGATGCCGACCTTTGCCGAACGCGGCATCCACATGATCTCGCACGGCGAGCGCAACCCGGCGCAGCGCAAGTGGGTGCACGAATACTTCGAGCGCGAAGTGCGGCCGCTGCTGATCCCGGTCGGGCTCGATCCGGCGCATCCGTTTCCGCAGGTGGCCAACAAGTCGCTCAACTTCATCGTGCGGCTGGCCGGCAAGGATGCCTTCGGGCGCGAGAACCCGATCGCCATCGTCAAGGTGCCGCGTGTGCTGCCGCGCGTGATCCGC
>JBDUCH010000400.1:0-3683 GCA_040003555.1 Variovorax sp.
ACTCGGCCGTCACGCCGGCCACGTCGCGCTTCTTGCCGTTCATCGTGTCGATGATCGTGATGTGCGCGTCGACCAGCTGGCTCATGTCCTTGTCGCCGCTCGACACGATCACCTCGACGCCCTGCTGCGCGGCCGTCTTGGCCAGCGTGCCGATCACGTCGTCGGCCTCGACGCCCGGCACCACCATCACCGGCCAACCCAGCAGCCGCACCACCTCGTAGATCGGCGCCACCTGGCTGCGCAGGTCGTCCGGCATCGGCGAGCGGTTGGCCTTGTAGTCGCCATACCAGTCGTCGCGAAAGGTCTTGCCCGGCGCATCGAAGATGCAGGCAGCGTAGTCGGCGCGCACCTCGCGCCGCAGTGCCTGGGTCATGTTGATCATGCCGCGGATAGCGCCGGTGGCCGGGCTCGTCATGTCGCCCGGCACGGCGCGCAAATCGGGCATCGCGTGAAAAGCGCGATACAGGTAGCTCGAACCATCCACGAGCAGCAGCGTTTTCTTGTCGGTCATCGGGCCATTTTGCCGTTTGGCGAACGCGCCCCTGTCAGACCCGCTTCGGCGGCACCTGCTTACAACGCGGGCGCGAGGTGCCACCTACAATCCCACCATGCGCCGATCCATCCTGTTGCCCGTTCGCCGCACCCTTGCGGTGCTTGCCTGTGTCTTGCCGCTGGCCGGCGTTCAGGCTCAGACCGCCCCGCCGCCCGCCGAAGCCGCACAGGTTCAGCCGCAGGGCCGCCAGAACCAGAAGATCGAGAACATCCACGTCGAAGACAGCGGCGCTTCGGTCGACGAAGTGCGTTACGGCGGCCAGACCCAGAGCATCAAGGTCACGCCCAAGGGCGCACCGAGCTACGAAGTGCTGCCCGGCAGCGGCGCCCGGGCCCCGCAAGGGCAGCCCGCGCAGGCCGAGAGCGGGGGCAACGGCCCGCGCGTCTGGAACGTTTTCAAGTTCTGACCGGCCGTGGCCGTCTTCACAGAAGTCGGGCTCGACGAAGCCGGCGCGCTGCTGCAGCGCCTGGGCCTCGGTGAGCTGCGCGAGCTGCGCGGGATCGAGGGCGGCATCGAGAACACCAATTACTTCGCGACCACCGATCAGGGCGCCTATGTGCTGACGGTGTTCGAGCGGCTTGGCTTCGACCAGCTGCCTTACTACCTTTGTCTGATGCAGCACCTGGCCGCTCGCGGCATTCCCGTGCCAGCGCCGGCGCCCGATCCGTCGATTCACCTGGCGCCGCTCGGCCATGCGCTGGAACGCGCGGCCAACGCACCCTGCGAGCTGCTGCACACCCTGCAGGGCAAACCCGCCGCCGTGGTGCAGCGCCTGGCCGGCCGCAGCGAACTGGCACCGACGGCAGCGCATTGCGCAGCGCTCGGGCAGATGCTGGCGCGGATGCATCTGGCAGCGCGTGACTTCCCGCGCATCCAGCCCAACCTGCGCGGCCTGCCCTGGTGGAACGACACGGCGCCCGTGGTGCTGCCCTACCTCGATGCGCCCCAGGCCGCGCTGCTGCGCAGCGAACTGGCCTACCAGAACCACGTGGCCGATTCCTCGGGCTACGCGGCGCTGCCGCGCGGGCCGATCCACGCCGACCTGTTTCGCGACAACGCGATGTTCGCGACCGACGAAGACGTGCCGCGCCTCACCGGCGTGTTCGATTTCTACTTTGCAGGCACCGACAGCTGGCTGTTCGACCTGGCCGTGTGCCTCAACGACTGGGCGATCGACCTGTCGACGGGCGAGGCCGACGCCGGCCGCACCGCCGCCCTGCTCGACGCCTACAGCACGGTGCGCCCGCTGATCGCCGCCGAGCGCGCGCTGCTGCCGGCCATGCTGCGTGCGGCCGCGCTGCGCTTCTGGATCTCGCGCCTCTGGGATTTCCATTTGCCGCGCGAGGCCAGCATGCTGAAGCCGCACGACCCCACGCACTTCGAGCGCGTGCTGTGCGAGCGCGTACGGCGTCCGCTCCCCACGCCCGGCACGCAACGCGTGCTGCAGGCCGCCTGACCATGAAGCTTCATCTTGTCCCTGCCCGCACCGGCGTCGAGTGGGTTCGCCTCGGCTTGCGCACCTTCTGGCGGCAACCGCTGGCTTTCATTTCGCTTTTCTTCCTGTTCATGGCGCTGATCTCGATCGCGGCGCAATTGCCGCTGATCGGCAGCCTCGTCGCACCGGTGTTCCTGCCGTTCATGACGCTCGGGCTGATGGTCGCCACCTCGGTGGCCTACGACAGCGAAACGCCGAAGCCCGTCGCACCTGCGATGTTCGTTGCGGCCGTCGGCGCCATGCGCGGCCGCTGGCGGCCGATGATGGTGCTCGGCATCATCTCGGCGATCTATTTCGTGGCTGCGGTGGCGGTGTCGGCACTGATCGACGGTGGCCAGCTCGCACGCGCCTACCTGCTCGACGAAACCGTGACGCCCGAGATCATGGCCGGCAGCGATTTCCAGACGGCACGCCTGCTGGTGATGTGCCTGAACCTGCCGCTGTCGCTCGCGATGTGGCATGCGCCGGCGCTTGTGCACTGGCACGGCGTGGCGCCGGCCAAAAGCCTGTTCTTCAGCTTGGTCGCGCTGTTCCGCAATTTCACCGCCTATGCGATGTTCTGCCTGTCATGGTTTGGCGTGTTCATGATCGCCGGCATCGCGCTCGGCCTGTTGGCGACGGTGCTGGTCGCCGTCGGCGCCATGGCCGTTGGCGACAGCGCATCGATGCTGGGCGGCGCGCTGATGATCGGCTGCGCGTTGACCCTGGCGGCGATGTCGCTGAGCTCGACCTGGTTCACCTTCCGCGACAGCTTCGACCCGGACTGAACTGGACTAAACCGGACTAAACCGGCGTCAGTTTCGCCACCGACAGCGCCAGCCACTTGACGCCGTGGCGTGGAAAGTTGATCTGGGCTCGCGCATCGTCACCGCTGCCTTCGAGCGCCGTCACCGTGCCCTCGCCGAACTTGTTGTGGAACACCTGCTGGCTGATGCGCAGGCCGTGCGACGGGGCCGCCTTCTGTACCGGCACTGAGCCGCTGCCATAAGTTTCGGTGGCGCGCGCACCACCGTAGCCGCTGTTGCCGCTGTAGCCGCCGTCGTAGCGGCCGCTGCGCTGGCTCGGCGCCGCGAACTGGCCGAAGCCGGCGTTCTTGGGCGTCAGCCACTTCAACGCGCTCTCGGGCAATTCGTCGAAGAAGCGGCTCTTGAGGTTGTAGCGCGTCTGCCCATGGAGCATGCGCGTCTGCGAATGGCTCAGGTAGAGCCGCTGGCGCGCGCGCGTGATCGCCACGTACATCAGGCGGCGCTCTTCCTCGAGGCTGTCGCGGTCGCTCATCGAGTTTTCGTGCGGGAACAGGCCCTCTTCCATGCCGGTGATGAACACGCAATCGAACTCCAGGCCTTTGGCTGCGTGCACCGTCATGAGTTGCACCGCGTCCTGGCCGGCCTTGGCCTGGTTGTCGCCGGACTCGAGCGCGGCATGGGTGAGGAAGGCCGCCAGCGGGCTCAACGTTTCGCCGGTGTCGGCATCAGGCGCGAGATCGGGCAGCGGTTCGTCGAGCATCGGGCGGCTCGTGTCGACGCCCTGGCTGGCAGCGCTCTGGCGCAACTCGTCGATCGGCAATGCGACCGCATCGCGGCCGAAGCCCTCTTGCGTGACGAAGCTCTCGGCCGCGTTGACCAGTTCTTCCAG
>JBDUCH010000401.1:0-3682 GCA_040003555.1 Variovorax sp.
CGCGTCGTTCAGTTCGATATCGACGCCCAGGTCATAGCTGTTGAGCTTGAGCTTGTAGCCGGGGCGAATGCCGCCGTCCTCGGCAATATCGAGCGACAGGCGCGCCACGGCGCCGTCGACGCTGAGCTTCCAGTGGCGGTATTGAGTGGGGTCGGTGCGGTAGTCCACAGAGGCCGGGGCGGTGGCGATTTCAGTCATAACGAGTCTCCTGATGCGGCGAATTGAAGCAACATATTGCATTTGACTGGCCGAGTTCCCGCCAGAACATGCATCATCCTGCATGTTTTCGAGCGTGTCAACCCCCGCATCGATTTATTACAGCCGCGGCCGGCGGACGCCGTCAGTGCAAGGGCATCAGGCGCTCGCGCACGGCGGAACGCAAGGTTTGAAAGCTCTCAGCGAGGTCGTGCCCGGACGTGTCGATGGCGATGTCCGCCTTGGAGTAGAAGGCCGCGCGGCCGGTGAGGATCCGGCGCAAATCGTCCATCGCCTCCTTGCTCGCGGCCATCGGGCGCGTGTCGCCCTGCGCCGCGACGCGGCCCATGTGTTCCTCGGGCGCCGCCTGCAGCCACACGGTGGTGCAGTGCGCCAGCAACTGATTGAAGGTGGCCGGATCCGAGACGATGCCGCCAGGGGTGGCGATCACGACCTCGCCGTAGATCTGCACGGCTTCTTCGAGCGCGCGACGCTCGTAGCGGCGGTAGGCATTGGTGCCGTAGAGATCGTGGATCTCGCGCACGCTGCAGCCGGCCAGCTTTTCAATTTCCCGGCTCATTTCGACAAAAGGCACTTCGAGGTCGTCCGCCAGCATTTGCCCGAGCGTGGACTTGCCCGCGCCGCGCAGGCCAATGAGCGCGATGCGCCGCTGGCGCGCAGGGTCGCTCGAAGCCGAGTCGAGCAGTTCGCCCAGCGCGACCCGCACCCGGCGCAAATCCGCCTCGCCCCGACGCTCCAGCATTTCACGGATCAACAACCATTCCGGCGAGCTGGTGGTCACGTCACCGACCAGTTCCGCAAGTGAACACTGCAGCGCGTTCGCGACCTGCTGCAACACCAGGATCGACGCATTGCCGATTCCGTATTCGAGATTGGCAAGGTGCCGCTCGGACACACCGGCCGTCAGCGCCGCGGCCTTGCGCGTCAGGCCGCGGCGTGCGCGCAGGTTGCGAACCCGCTCTCCCAGCGCCATCAGCAGCGGGTTCTTGACTTCTTCCGCGACGCTGATGACCGCGTCGGCTCGCTCGTTCATGTCCATTCCTTGACTGCGTGCCGGCGCCTCAGGGTAAACGCCATATATGCACTATATTGCTTGACACGACTTAAGGGCCTGCGTATCGTTTCTCAACAGGCAAGATACTGCACACGACGCCATACTGCAAGCCCGCTGCAAGTTCTACCCCACAAGATCGCCCACTCCCGATGTCCAAAGAAACATTTCATCAACTCGTCGCGGCGCTGACGGCCGAGATTGCCGACCGGCCGCTCGACCCTGCGCTCGACCAGTGGCTCAACGCCCGGCACGGCGCCGGAACCCTCACCTTCGAAAACCTGAAGCAGGCCTGCATCGACGGCGTCGCCGAGGGCTGGCTGTGCGAGCGCGAAGGCGGCGGCATCCGGTACGGACGCGTCTTCAAGGCGGAGGATGCGCTGCACCGCTTTTCGGTCGACGTGGTCGACATGCAGGAAATCGCCGGCCCGCACCACAGCCATCCGAACGGCGAGATCGACCTGATCATGCCGCTCGAAGGCGCTGCCACGTTTGACCAGCGGCCGGCCGGCTGGTGCGTCTACCCGCCCGGCAGCGCGCACCGCCCGACCGTGGCCTCGGGCCGCGCGCTCGTCCTCTACCTCCTGCCCGAAGGGCAGATCCAGTTCACCCGCGCCTGAATTCCGGGCTTTCGAAACAACATCTTCATGACCGAACTTCTTCCCAATTTCGTCGCCGGCCGCTGGCAAGCGGGCAGCGGCGAAGGCGTGCCGCTTTTTGACCCGGTGCTGGGCACCGAGCTGGCACGCGTCGACGCAACCGGCCTTGACCTGGCCGCAGCATTCGGCTTCGCGCGGGACACCGCCGGCGCAGCGCTGCGCGCGTTGACCTACCGCGAACGTGCGGCCCTGCTGGGCGCCATCGTGAAGGTGCTGCAAGCCAACCGCGACCTTTACTACGAGATTGCAACGGCCAACTCGGGCACGGTGAAGAACGACTCGGCCGTCGACATCGACGGCGCAATTTTCACGCTGGGCCAGTACGCCAAATGGGGCGAGGCGCTCGGCGACGTCCGGGTGCTGGCCGACGGCGACGCCGTCAAGCTCGGCAAGGAACCGGTGTTCCAGTCCCACCACATCCAGGTTCCGACGCCCGGCGTGGCGCTGTTGATCAACGCTTTCAACTTTCCGAGTTGGGGGCTTTGGGAAAAGGCCGCGCCCGCCCTCCTCTCGGGCGTGCCGGTCATCGTCAAGCCCGGCACCTCGACCGCATGGCTAACCCAGCGCATGGTGCGCGACGTCGTCGATGCGGGCGTGTTGCCGGCCGGCGCACTATCGGTGATCTGCGGAAGCTCGCAAGGCCTGATGGATCAGCTGCAGGTGTTCGACGTGGTTTCCTTCACCGGGTCGGCGGAAACCGGCGCGGTGATCCGTTCGCATCCGTCCGTGTCCCGGCACTCGGTGCGCGCGAACATCGAGGCCGACAGCCTCAACTCGGCGCTGCTGTTGCCCGATGCGGCGCCGGGCTCGGAAGCCTTCGACCTGCTGGTGCGCGAGGTGGTGCGCGAGATGACGGTCAAGTCAGGCCAGAAGTGCACCGCGATCCGGCGCGTGATGGTGCCGGCCGCCCACTACGACGCCGTGGGCGAAGCGATCGGTGCCAGGCTTGCTGCCGTCACCGTCGGCAATCCGCGCAACGAATCCGTGCGGATGGGTTCACTGGTCAGTCGCGCACAGCTGAACGCCGTGCGCGAAGGCCTGGAGGTGCTGAAGGCACAAACCGGCGTGCTCTACGACGGCAGCCAGGCACCGCTGGTCGACGCCGACCCCGCCGTGGCCTGCTGCATCGGGCCGGTGTTGCTCGGCACGCGCGATGCGGACGGCGCCGACCGGGTGCACGAGGTCGAAGTGTTCGGCCCGGTCGCGACGCTCCTGCCCTACCGTGACATCGACCACGCGGTGGCATTGGCCCATCGCGGCCAGGGATCGCTCGTGACATCGCTCTATGGCGCGGACGATGCGGCGCTGGGCCAGGTCGCGGTAGGGCTCGCTGCGAGCCACGGGCGTGTCCACGTGATCACGCCTGCCGTGGCCAAAACCCACACGGGCCATGGCAACGTGATGCCCATGTCGCTGCACGGCGGCCCGGGCCGCGCCGGCGGCGGTGCCGAGCTGGGTGGCCTTCGCGCCCTTGATTTCTATCACCGCCGCAGCGCGATCCAGGCCAGCCCAGAGGTTCTGGCGCGCCTGGGCACGGCGAGCTGACAGCACGCTCGAACAAAAAGCCCCCGGAGACACCGATGAGCCTGCCCCCAACCTTCAACTTCGCCGAACACCTGTTTGCGCTCAACCGCGGACGCGCACAGAAGATCGCCTACATCGACGACCGCGGCACGCTGAGCTACGGCGGGCTCGAGGATGGTGCCCGGCGCTTCGCCTCGGCGTTGCTGGCCGCGGGCATCCAGCGCGAAGACCG
>JBDUCH010000091.1:0-12360 GCA_040003555.1 Variovorax sp.
GCGGCGAGCAGAACATCATCACCATCAACATGAGCGAGTTCCAGGAGGCGCACACCGTCTCCACGCTCAAGGGCGCGCCGCCCGGCTACGTGGGCTACGGCGAGGGCGGCATCCTGACCGAAGCGGTGCGGCGCCGGCCCTATTCGGTGGTGCTGCTCGACGAGGTCGAGAAGGCGCACCCGGACGTGCACGAGATCTTCTTCCAGGTGTTCGACAAGGGCTGGATGGAAGACGGCGAGGGCCGCATGATCGACTTCAAGAACACGATCATCCTGCTCACCACCAACGCCGGCAGCGAGCTCGTCATGAGCATGTGCCGCGATCCCGAGTTGCTGCCCGACCCGGCCGCCTTGAGCGAGGCGCTGAAGGCGCCGCTCATGAAGGTGTTCCCGCCTGCGTTGCTGGGCCGCATCGTCACCATTCCGTACTACCCGCTGTCGCCCGAGATGATGGCGATGATCGTGCGCCTGCAGCTCGGCCGCATCCAGAAGCGGGTGGCACAGAACCATGGCGTGCCGTTCGAATACACCGAGGCGGTCGTCAAGCAGGTGGTGGCGCGCTGCAACGACGTGGAGTCGGGCGGCCGTGCGATCGACGCGATCCTCACCAACACCGTACTGCCGACGATCTCGGTGGAATACCTGCAGCGGCTCGCCGCCGGCGGCGAGATCGAGCGCGTCGCGCTGGATGTCAAGGACGCCGACTTCACCTACGCCTTCGACTGACCGATCTCCGAGAGAACTGATATGGCCGACCTCCAATTCCGCATCAAGAGCGACTCGCCCGTCGTCGACGACCTGATGTTCTGGACGGTGGTGGGCCACGAGGGGCTGTCGCGGCCGGCGGTGTACGAGTTGACGGTGCTGTCGAAGAACGGCGCCATCGACGGCAAGGACATTCTGGGCCGGGCGTTCGACGTGGTGGTCGAGTTCCCCGATGCCGACGGCGCCAAGCACGAGCGCCACTGCCAGGGCCACGCGGTGCGCTTCATGCGCTCGGGCCTGGTTGGCCGCTTCCACGAATACCGCATCACGCTGCGCTCCTGGCTCTGGCTGCTGACCAAGCGCGTCAACTCGCGCATCCTGCAGGAGAAGAAGGTGCTCGAGGTGCTAGACGCGGTGTTCGAGGACAGTCCGATCAAGCGCTTCAAGAAGCTCAAGTCCGACGGCGTGATCGGCACGCACAACCCGCGCCGCTACTGTGTCCAGCACATGGAGAGCGACTACCAGTTCATCTCGCGGCTGCTCGAGGAAGAGGGTATCTACTACTGGTTCGATGCGCACGATGCGCCCGGCACGATGTACCTGGCCGATGCGGCTGACGTGGCGCACGACAAACTGCCCGTGACCGACACCCTGAGCTACATGGAGTACGGCGCCAGCGACGCACGCTTCAACGAGATCAGCCGCTGGGTCAGCGCCCGCCAGTTCGACACCGGCAAGTACGACACGCGCGACAGCGACTTCAAGGCCATCGGCAAGAAGCTCGGATCCCGGCGCGACACGTCCGACGATCACGAGCTGGCCGACTTCGAGGCCTTCGAGTTCCCTGGCGGCTACTTCAGCACCGACGACGCCGACAACACGGCGAAGGTGCGCGGCGAGGAAATGATCGCGCGGCGGGATCGGCACTGGGCCATCACGCGCTGGCCCGACGTGGCGGTCGGCAAGAGCTTCAAGTTCGAGCGCGCGCCGGACGGCACGAGCAACGGGGACTACCTGATCGCGAGCTGCTACTTCGTGATCACGCACCCCGGCTACGAAGGCCTCGGCGAGAACGCCGGCAACGTGCAGCGGCTCGGGCGCGTGCTGCGCGAGCTGATGACCGACGACGCGATCAACGAAGACACGGCCGCGATCGTGCGCGACCTGGCCACCGCCACGCCGGATCTGGCCCTGCCGCGTCGCGGCCAGAGCATCTTCCTGGTGACGGTGTTGCCGGCCGAGATGCCGTACCGCCCGCCGCGCACGACGCCGCGCGTCACCATGCCGGGGCCCCAGTCGGCGATCGTGGTTGGCCCCAAGGGCGACGAGCTGCATGTGGACAAGCATGGCCGCGTCAAGGTGCAGTTCCACTGGGACCGCTACGGTGAAAGCAACGAAAAGTCGACCTGCTGGGTGCGTGTGTCGCAGCCGATGGCCGGCAACACCTGGGGCGGCTACTTCATGCCGCGCATCGGGCAGGAGGTGATCGTCGACTTCCTGAACGGCGACCCGGACCGTCCCATCATCGTGGGCCGGGTCTACAACGACAAGCAACCGGTGCCCTACGACTCGCCCACGCAGAGCGGCTTCAAGACGCGCTCCACGCCCGGCGGCAACAGCAACAACTTCAACGAACTCATGTTCGAGGACAAGATTGGCGAGGAGCTCATCAACGTCCATGCCGAGCGCAACATGTCGCGCTCGGTCGAGGTCGACGACTCGACCAGCGTCGGCCACGACCAGAGCATCACGGTCGAGAACGACCGCACCGTGCACACCATCGGCTTCGAGAAGCGCGAGGTCGACAAGGACCAGCGCAACATCGTCCACAAGAGCCAGCACACCAACGTCACGCTGAACCAGTACAACCACATCGGCCAGTACCAGGAAAACGTCGTCGGCATCAAGGGGCAGCTCAACCAGATCTCGGGCAAGGTCGACATGAACATCGGCCAGACGCTGACCACCAAGGTCACCGGCGCGATGACGCAGGTGTCGGCGTCGCTGGCCATCACCTCGGGCGCGATCGGCATCACGGCGGCGTCGGTGGCGGTGGGCGCGAAGGGCGACATCTCGATCACCGCGCAGGGCGGCCGCAAGGACATCTCGACCGGCGCACACATGATCGCGTCGAATGCCGGCATCAAGGTGGTGGCGGCGGGCGACGTCGACCTGATGTCCTATGCGAGCATCAATGCCACCTCGATGGGCTCCAACACCACGGTGATGGGCTCCAACTCCAGCGGGTACATCGGCTCGTCGAGCGAGGCCAACATGGGCATGGCGCGCAGCACGTTCATGGGGCTGCAGATGGACAACTTCCTCGGCGTGAGCATCGCCAACGCGCTCGCGATCCAGATGGAGAACTGCGCCGCGCTGCAGATGCACAACGTGGCGGCGCTCGATCTGACCAACACGCCGGCCGACATCGAGTGCACCGCGGTCAAGATCATCCAGCCCGGTGCGGGCGCAGGCGGCGCGGGGGGCGCAGCGGTGGTCGGGGCACTGGCCGGCCTGGCCGCGGGCGTGCTCGGCCTGGCCGACTCGGCCGCCACCATGAAGCAGTACGCCGACGCCGCCAAGGCCCTGCGCGAAACCGCAGCCGAGCTCGGCGCGTTGCCCGACCTGCAAAGCAAGCTCAACAGTCTGGCCGACAGCGCCGACCGGCGCCAGCGCCAGCTCGGCACCGCCGTGGGCGCGGGCGTGGGCGCCGTCGTGGGCGGCGTGATCGCCGGCCCGGCGGGCGCCGCGGCCGGCGCAGCCGTGGGATCGCAGCTGGGCGGCAACTTCCTGCCGGGGGCCGCCAGCGGCGCCGCCGGGGCCATCGACGAGGGCACCAAGGGCGCCGGTGCGGCCGCCGACAAGGCCTGGGATTCGGTCATGCCCTCGCCCGCGACGCCCGACAAGGGCGGCGGGTCGCCCGGCGGCAAGGACGGCGGCGGCTGATGCAGATCTACAAGCCGATGTCGCTCGGCTTCTCGAGCCGCGCGATCGAATACCGAAAACGCTACGGCCTGTGCGTGACGAACTACCTGCACGTGCCGTTCGACCAGGGCCCGGCGGGCCGGCTGTGGGGCGAGCAGTCGCTCTGGAATTTCGCAGCGCGCGAGATGGCCGTGCCGCTGCTCGACGAGGGCGTGGCCAAGCTGACGCCGGAGTTCCTGGTCAACGGGCATGCCTATCCCGATCCGGTGCAGTCCGCTGGCTGCGCGGTGCGCGTGCGGCTGGGCAGCGTCGAGAAGACGCTGCTGGCGTTCGGCGACCGCTGGTGGGATGGCGACCGGCCGCGTGCAGCGGCCGCGGCAGCCGAGCGCATCGGGCTCGACTGGGATCAAGCGTATGGCGGGGCCGACTATGCGCTGAACCCGCGCGGCAAGGGCCGCACGGCGGCCGGCGGCGTACGCGCGCTGCCCAATCTCGAACTGCCGGACTCGCGCGTGCTCACGCCGCAGTCGGAGGTGGTACCGGCCGGCTTTGGCGCACTCGACAGCATGCATCCGCAGCGGCTCGCCCTGCGTGGCACCTACGATGCCGACTACCTGCAGCAGCATGCGCCGGGCTTTGCACCGGATCTCGACTGGAAGCACTTCAACATGGCGCCGCGCGACCAGTGGTTCGACGCGCCGTTGCGTGGCGACGAGCCCTATGCGCTCGACAACCTGCACCCGGAGCAGCGCCACATCGAGGGCCAGCTGCCCGGGCTGCGCGTGCGCACCTTCGTCAACTATGCACTCGAAGCGGGCGGGCGCAAGCTGCGCGAGGTGCCGATGCGCCTGACCACGGTCTGGTTCTTTCCGCATGCCGATCGCATGGTGCTGGTATTCCACGGCATGGCCGAATGTGCCGAGGACGACGGGGCCGACATCGTCGAGCTGCTCGGCGCGGTCGAGCGCCTCGGCGCACCGAAGCCCGACGCGCACTACCTCGATGTGCTCGCGCGCCGCAGCGACCCGAAGCACGGCGGGCTCGAGGCGCTCAACGATGCCGACCTGCTACCGGACGGGCTCGACCCGCGCGACCCCGAAGCGGCGGATGCCGGCCAGGCCTTCGCCATGGACGGCCTGCAAGGCGAGGCGCAGCGCCGCCGTGCCGAGATGGACATGGTGCTGGCGCGCGAAACGCTGGTGGCGCAGGGCAAGGATCCGGCAGCGTTCGACCTGCGCCTGCCGCCGCCGGAACCCCAGCGCAGCATGGCCGAGCTGCCCGCCTACCTGAAGGCGCGGCGGGAAGAGGCCGAAGCGCAGCAGTGGGCGGCGATCGGCGAGATGGCCGGCCAGCTCCAGCGCGTGCTCGATCTGGAAGAAGCCGGCGCGATCGACATGGCGAAGCTGGTGCACCGTGGGCCCCCGGGCTACAACGCCGAGGCGCACCTGACCGAACTCGACGCGCAGCGCGCCACGGGCCTCGCCTTCGACCGGCGCGTGGTCGCGCAGAAGCTGGCCATGCGCGAAGGCGCGGAGCGCCTGGGCTACCTGCAGGCGGCACACCTGCAACCGCCGGCCTACCCGCTCGAGGGCGAAGTGGCGCGGCGCGGCCGTGCGCTCATGGAGTGGATGCTGGCGCGCGGGCTGCGCAGCTTTCCGGGCATCGACCTGACCGGGGCCGACCTGTCGTCGCTCGACCTGCGCCACGTCGACTTCACCGACGCCTGGCTGGAGAGCGCGAACCTGCAGGGTGCGAACGTCTCCGGCGCGAACTTCACGCGGGCCGTGCTCGCACACGGCGCCCTGCAGGGCGTGCTGGCCGTCGGCAGCAACTTCACGCATGCCAACCTCGGCCGGGCCCGGCTCGCGGGGGCCGTGCTCGACCAGGCGACCCTGAACGGCACGGTGCTGATGCACTGCGACCTTGCACAGACCCAACTGCGGCGCGCCGACATCGCGAACGCCAACCTGCTCGAGACCCGCTGGGGCCCGGCCGACTGGAACGGCGTCGTAGGCCCGGGCCTGCTCTTCTACAAGCTCGACCTGAAGGGACTGCAGGCGAGCGAGGCCAACTTCGCCGGCGCCAACTTCATCGGCTGTGATCTCGGCGGCATCGACCTGCGCGGCGCACGGCTCGCGTCGGCCTGCTTCGTCGACTGCCAGCTCCCACAGGCGCGCCTCGCCGGCGCGCAGCTGGACGGCGCGGTCTTCACCCGGGACTGCCTGCTGCCCGGCATCGACCTGTCGCACGCGAGCCTGCGCACGGCCAACTTCGGCGAGGTCGACATGCAAGGCGCCACGCTGGTCAAGGCCTGCCTGGACGGCGCCAACTTCGGGGCCGCCCGGCTCGCCGGCTGCGATGCACGCCTTGCGAGCGCGGAAGGCGCGCTGCTGCGCAAGGCGGTCTTCGCGCAGGCCCGCCTCGCCGGCGTGAACTTCAAGGACGCGATGCTGCAGCACGCCGACCTGCGCAGCGCCGACCTGCGCAATGCCAACCTGTTCGGTGCCGACCTGTCGCGCGCCAAACTCGACGGCGACGTGCGCTTCGACGGTGCGCTGCTGGAGCGCGTGCGCACCTGGCCACGGCTCTCGCAGGAACAGCAGGCACGGCACGCCGCCGCGCATCCGCTATGAAGGCCGAGACGCTGTCGCTCGCGATCGGCATGGGTGAAACCATCGACGGCCTCGATCTGCGCAAGGGGCAGTTCGCCAAGGCCTTCGTCGGCGGTGGTGTGTTCACGCAGGCCCGGCTCGAGGAGGCCGACCTGCGCGAGGCCGACGCGCGCGAAAGCGTGTTCGATCGGTGCACGCTGCAAGGCACGCTGTTCAACGGCGCCAACCTGCGCCGCGCCACCTTCAGCCAGTGCGAGCTGGCGCACGCCGACTTCCGGCATGCCCACCTGCACGGCGCGACCTTCAGCGAATGCAAGCTCACGCATGCCCAGTTCGCGCAGGCCTGGCTCGGCATGGCGACCTTTTCGCGCTGCCAGCTCGACCATGCGAGCCTGGCCGGCGTGCAGATGGAGTCGGCGGTGTTCTCGGAGTCGTCGTTGATCGACGTGAACGCCGACGACAGCGAGTGGAAGCACACCTGCATGCTGCAGTGCGACCTGGCGCGGCTGACCTGGGCCGGTGCGCGCATGACGCGGGCGATGTTCACCAGGACGGCGCTGCAGCAAAAGTCCTTTGCCGGACTGGTGCTCGACGGCTGCCAGTTCTGCTTTGCCGATCTCACCGAAGCCGACTTCTCCGGCGTCTCGATGCGGCAGTGCAACTTCCAGGGCGCCACGCTGAACCGCGCAAGCTTCCGCCAGGCCGTGGGGCCGAACGCGCTGTTTTGCGGCGCTGCGGGCGAGCAGGTCGATTTTTCGCAGGCGCGGTTGCGGCAGGCCCTTTTCACTGGCGGGCAGTTTCCCGCCGCGCGCTTCGACGGCGCCGACCTGTACCAGTGTCATTTCGCCAAGGCCCAGCTCGCGGGCGCCAGCCTGGCGGGCGCGGAGCTGACCTATGCCGACTTCCGCCACGGCGACCTGAGCCGCGCCGACCTGCGGCAGGCCACCTTGTTCCGCACCGTGCTGCACGGCACCCGCACCGACGAGGCGCAGATGACCGACCGCGCCCGCGCGCTCGAAACCGACCCCGACCTGGCCCGCGCCGAGCGCTGGACCGCCACCGCCTGATCTTTCCGGAGAAGACCCATGACCACTGCCACAGCCCCTTCCCGAACCCGCCGGCGCGCCGCCGTCGGTCATGCGCAGGCCACGCCGGCAAAAAGCTGCGTCGGCCTGGTCACGGCCTGTGGGGCCGACGGTTTCAGCGTGGCCAGTGGTGGCCTGCGGGCGCACGGCCGCCGCGCGGCAAGCTGCCTGCTGGAACCCGCGGTGGGCGACACGGTCGCCTGCCTGCTGGTGGCACCCGACGAAGTCTGGGTGCTCGCGGTGCTCCAGCGCGAGGAGGGCGTGGCCAACGTGCTGCGCTGCCAAGGGCCGCTGACGCTGGCCGCGCCCGAGCTGGCGCTCGAAACCGGCGCCTTCTCGCTGCGCGCCGGGCAGGCCAGCATGACCACCGACGACGCGCAGTTCGTTGGCAAGAACCTGCGTGTGATCGCCACGGCGGTCAAAGTGGTCGGCTCGGTGCTCTCGACCGTGTTCGACCGCGTCAGCCACTTCAGCCGCAACCACCTGCGCACCACTGAAGGCATCGACCGCGTGCATGCCACGCATGTGGAATGCGAGGCCGAGCAGCTTGCCCGCATCTCGGGCCAGCACCTGCTGCTCAACGGGCAGGATCTGGTCAAGGCGCGCGGCGGCCAGATCCACTTCGGTTGACCTCGCAAAGGAGCGCATCGTGTTTGCCAACTGCCAGCTGATGGGCACCGACATGGGCTTCCCCGATGTCTGCATGACACCGGCCGCGCCCTCGCCGATCCCCATTCCCTACCCCAACATCGCGATGGGGCCGATGGCCATTCCGAACTGTCCCACGATCCTCATCATGGGCATGCCGGCGCACAACCTCGGCACCACCATCCCGATGACCAACGGCGACAACTCCGGCGTTGTGATGGGCGTGGCATCGGGCACTGTGATGGGGCCGAGCCGGCACCTGACGGCCGCTTTCACGGTACTCTTCCAGGGAATGCCGGCGACGCGACTGACCAGCGTGTCGCTGCAGAACAGCACCAACTGCCCGGGCGTTCGCACCGTGCCCAGCCAGGCCCTGGTGCTGCTGCTGTCGCCATGATTCATCCATTGCCTGGAGCGCTGCCGTGATTCGAATCGTTGTGGTCACTCATCAGGGCGCGCCGGTGGCCCGGTCGCTGGCGATGCAGTTCGGGCCCGCAGGCGGCACCATCGGCCGCGCGCCCACCAACGCGCTGGTGCTGGACGACCCCGAGCGCACCGTGTCGCGCGTGCATGCGCAGGTCGTGTGCCGCGAGGGCCGCTACTTCGTGGTCGACCGCGGCAGCAATCCGATGCTGTGCAACGGCCGTCCGCTCGGCGCCGGCAACGAGGTCGCGCTGAACAGCGGCGATCGGCTCGTGCTCGGCGGCTTCGAGCTTCACGTGGAGGCCGAGCCGCAGGTGGCCGTCGCGCCGGCCGCCGGCCAGCCGGGGGCGGTCGATGACCTCGGCCTGGGCTTCGGCGCCGCCGGCTCGCCGGCAACGGACGACGATCCCTTCGCCGACCTGCTGGCTGGCCTGGGCCCCGCATCTGCCGCGCCGGTGCCGGCGCCGGCCGCCGCTCGGCGGCCCGCCGACCCGATGCTGTTCCCGAATCCGCTCGAGTCCGGTTCTGGCCGCAGTGCGCAAGCCGCCGCGGACGATCCGTTTGCCGATCTGCTCGGCCCGGGGCCTGCCACTGCGCCGCGCGGGCCGGCCGCGCTCGACGATTTCTCCGACCTCGGCATTCCGTCCGCCGGCAAGGCCACGTCGATCGACGACCTGTTCGGCGGCAGCGCCGGCATGGGGGGCATGGGCGGCGACCCGCTGGCGCTTTCGCCGCTGGCCGACCCGCTGCTGCAGCCGAACACCGCGGCCCATGCCGACCCGCTGGCCGCGCTGCAGGGCACGCCGCGCCCGAGCGCCGCGCCACGCAGCGACCATCTGCCGGTGGGGCAGTTTGGCTACGTGCCGCCGCTGGCCGTGACGCCGCCCGCGCCGGCCCCCGCCCCGGCCGCAGTCGCGTTCGACGACGAGACCGGATTGCCGATCGGTAAAGCTGCGCCGCCCACGCCCGTGCCGGTGCCTGCACCCGCGCCGGCTGTCATGCCGCCGCCTGCGCAGCGCCCCGTCGCGCCCGCCGCACCGGCCTCCGACGCCGAGTTGCTGGCCGCCTTTCTGCGCGGCCTCGGCAGCCAGCATCAGCCACCCGAAGCACTGACGCCAGGCCTGATGGAGCGCATCGGCGTCATCCTGCGCAGCTCGACAGAGGGCACGCTGCAACTGCTGCTGACGCGCCAGGAGTTCAAGCGCGAAGTGCGCGCCGAGGTCACGATGATCGCGTCGCAAGCCAACAACCCGCTCAAGTTCTCACCCACGGTCGAGGTCGCGCTGGCGCACCTGCTGGGCCCCGGCGTGCGCGGCTTCATGCCGCCCGAGGCCGCGATGCGCGACGCCTACAACGACCTGCGCGCGCACCAGTTCGGCGTGATGGTCGGCATGCGCGCGGCGCTGGCCCATGTGATCGAGCGCTTCGCGCCCGACGAGCTCGAAAAGAAGATCGCTGCGAAGTCGGCGCTCGACAGCCTGTTCGCCGCCAACCGCAAGGCCAGGCTGTGGGATCAGTTCGTCGCGCTCTACGGCGGCATCGCCACCGAGGCCGAGGACGACTTCCATAGCCTGTTCGGCAAGGCCTTTCTCGAGGCCTACGAAGCGCAGATGGAACGCCTCAAGTCAGGCCAATGAGAAGAAGAGAGGCACCCGGGGTGGAAATCGAAATCGTCACACTGTCCAGGCAAGGCGGACGCAGCTACAACGAAGACGTGCACGGCCATTGGCACGATGACCGCTATGTCGCCTGCCTGGTGGCCGATGGCGCCGGTGGCCACGGTGGCGGCGACGTGGCGGCGGCCACCACGCGCAGCAGCGTGCTCGGCGGCTTTGCGGCCGCGCCGGGGCTCGACGGCGCCGCGCTGCGCCGGCTGCTCGAACAGGCCAACCGCGACGTGGTGGCGCGCCAGGCCGAGGGCGGCAAGCTGGCGGCCATGCGCTCCACGGTGGTGCTGGCAGCGATCGACCTGCACGACAACCAGTTCGCCTGGGCCCACAGCGGCGACAGCCGGGCCTACCTGTTCCGCGCGGGCGCACTGGTGGCGCGCACCATCGACCACAGCCTGGTGCAGCAGATGGTGGCCGGCGGCATGATCGACGAGGAGGGCGCGCGCCTGCATCCGCAGCGCAACATGCTGTTGTCGGCGCTGGGCTCGGTCGACGAACCGCCCGAGATTGCGGTGTCGGCGCCGATGCCACTGGCGCCCGGCGACGTGCTGCTGCTGTGCAGCGACGGCGTCTGGGAACCGCTGGGCGACGACTGCCTGCGCGAGACGCTGCAGGCCTCGCGCAACCCGAGCCAGTGGGTCGACCAGCTCGACACCGAAGTCAGGGCGCGTGCCAGGCCGAACCACGATAACTACACGGCACTCGCCGTGTGGTTCCATGCCGACGACGACGTCACGCAGTTGCTGCCCGACACGATACCTGCAGCCCCCTGATTCGAGCGGGCAGGGGCCGCCGCGCTACTTGAAGCGCTTGGCGTACTTCCGCGAATCGGCCAGTGCACCACGCAACGGGGCCAGCGCCGTCTGCGGCAGGTTGTCATAGTGGGCTTCCGCTTCGCCTTCGGCATGCTCGGACAGCACGTAATTCATGTTGTCGAAGCTATAGACCCGCTTGAGCGTGCCCATGTGCACGACGCCGGGTTCGGGGCTGACGTCGAACTTTCCGTCGATCTTCACCGGGATCGGCCCCATGGCGCCGCCGCGCTTGGCCAGGTCGTTCTGGAACTGGTAGATCCGTGCGATCGTCAGCGGCCCGCAGTAGCCGTCTTCCACCAGGGGCTCGAGCCGGTAGACCTCGCGCGAGGTTATGTAGCGGTCGGCATAGCCGTCCTTGCGCTCGAAGTAGGTGATGTTGAGGCAGACCTGCGCCAGCATCACGTCATCGCGCATGTTCACGCCGCCGTGCCCGACCGTGTAGTCGATCGAGTAGCGGCCTTGCGCGTCAGGGTTCTTGATCGAGAACGCCATCGCTGTTCCTTGGTCCGGCGCGCGAGCCGCTTCAGGTCACCTTGTCCACTTCGATGTCCCAAGTGAACTCCGGACCGGCCTTGAGTGCGCCCTTTTCGTCCTGGAACTTGTACTCGACCTTGATCTTCTTGCAGGCGCAGTTCACGGTTTCGACCACATCGCCGCCGCCCGAGCCACCGACCGAGACATTGGTGATGAACGCGGTGGTGAGCGTGATGGTCACGTAATCCTGCTGGCCATCGCCCGACTTGCGCGCGGTCAGCTTGAGCTCGTCGATGTGGGTGCCCTTGATGCAGGACTTGGCCAGGTTTGGCGAGGCCTTGTCGAAGATGTGCGTGAAGCTGAGATCGTGCGGAGTCGCCTTGCCATGGCCGCCGCCGCCGCCGGAACCGGAGCCCGAAGCGTTGGAAACGGCCCAGGCCCAGCTGAGGATGTCGATTTCCTTTTCGTGACCTTCTTTCTTGGACTCGCCTTCGATGTTGTTGGTCAACTTGGCAAAAAAGTCTGAACTCATTTCGATGCTCCTTCATGAAGCCCGTCTGTAGCGGGCGGGTTGATCTGCGACTGAAACTGCGGGCTCTGCGCTGTCCGGCGGGTCGCCTTTCAGGGGAGCTGCTTCTAGAACGAACGGGCGGCCGGGATTTGCAAGGCGCTGCTCAAAAAAATCCCGGCCGACCGGGGCCTACTTGCCGCCCTTTGCGGACGGCAGCTTCGACACCAGTCGCAGAGACACCGTGAGCCCTTCGAGCTGGTAGTGCGGGCGCAGGAAGAACTTCGAGCTGTAGTAACCGGGGTTGCCCTCGATCTCCTCGACCACGATCTCCGCGGCCGCCAGCGGCTTGCGCGATTTGGTTTCTTCCGACGAGTTGGCCGGATCGCCGTCGACGTAGTTCATGATCCATTTGTTGAGCCAGCGCTGCATGTCCTCCCTCTCCTTGAAGCTGCCGACCTTGTCGCGCACGATGCACTTGAGGTAGTGCGCGAAG
>JBDUCH010000092.1:0-12327 GCA_040003555.1 Variovorax sp.
GCCGGCGGCGGCACCGTGGCGGCGCGCGTGCAGGGCCGCGAGGTGGTGGTTCAGGCCGGCCTGAGCACCCGCGACATGGGAGCACCGGGCCTCTACGCGCTCAACATGTCGAGCATCACGCGCGACACGCTGGACCGCAAGGTGCGCCTGCGCGCCGAGGGCCGGCAACTGCTGCCCTACTACACGCGGGAAGAGATCGAGACCAAGGGCGCACCCAATGCCAGGGTGCTCGCCTTCGTCGACAGCGCCACGGCGCTCTACGAAATGCAGATCCAGGGTTCGGGCCGCATTCGCCTGCCCAGCGGCGAGGTCATCCGCGTCGCCTATGCAGAACAGAACGGCCAGCCCTTCCGCCCCACGCTGGCGAAGAACAAGTCCGGCAAGCCGGCCAGCCAAGTGCGCACCCGGGGTGGCGCGATCGAGCTGGAGGTCGACGATGACGAGGTCGACGACAACGTGGCGGGGATCCGGGTGCGCGGCTTCACGCTGGCGCGGCCGCTCGCCAGTGGGGCGGTGATGGTGCCGGGCCGGCGCATTGCGGGGCCGGTCACCGGGTCGGGCATCACGGATCCGAGTTATGTGTTCTTCAAGGAGTCCGTCGCCGGCGCGGGCGGGCCGGTCGGCGCGTTCGGCGTGCCGCTCTCGGCGGGGCGCTCGATCGCGGTCGATCCGCGCAGCACGCCGCTCGGCTATCCGGTGTTCGTCTCGACGCGTGCACCTGGCACGGGTGCGCCGATGCAGCGCCTCACGATTGCGCAAGACACGGGCGGTGCCATCCGCGGTGCGGTGCGGGCCGACTATTTCTTCGGCAACGGCACCCAGGCAGCGACCCAGGCGCGGCGCATGAAGGAGCGCGGCCAGCTCTGGATCCTGCTGCCGCGCGGCCTTGCCGTGGCGGCGGCGGCGACCTCGTCGATCCGCACCCGCGGTGGTGCGGTCGGCGCCGATCTGCCGCAGTGCCTGGTTCCCGTCGAAGGCCAGTGCGTCGATGACTAGGATGAAAACGAGCTTTTCGGTTCGATGCGAGCTGCGTGGTTTCGGGCGTTCGGGGCGCTGTGGGCGCGATCACGCCGACGGCGTGCTCCGCTCCGCGAATGTCCCCCGGCCTGCGGCCTCCTCCTTTATTTCGCTGCGCGGAGCACGCCATCGGGGTGATCGTTCAGAGCACTGGTTGATCGAGCGGCACAACGACAGCGCTTCTCGTGCACAGGGCAGCGGGTACTCCCCGCAGCGAAATAAAGGAGGAGCCGAAGGCGGGGGACATTCGCGGAGGGGAGTACCCGGTGTCCTGTGCACGCACTCCGAACGTCGGGACCCCGAACGTCAGCGCCCCGAACGCAACGCAGGCCACCGGCAGCACACCGCTTGAGCCATGCAGGAAACCCTCTCCTCCGAGCAAAGCGTCGAACTGGTGGGCCTCTGGCGCCGCCGGCAGACACTCGCACCGGACGAGATGGGGCGCATGTACGGCATCGTCGGCAGCGCGCTCAAGGCCTGCAACCCACCTGAACTCCAGGTGCTGGGCGGGGGGCGCCAGGAGCTGGTGGCGCAGTTCATCTACGTCAAGGTGCTCCGGCTCGACGCCGACCCGGACGAGGCCGACGATGTGCCCGGCCGCGAAAGCAGCAACCACAGTGCACCGTCGAGCAGCTTTGCGCTGTGCGCGTACTTCCGGCGCTACCTGATCGATTGCACCCGGGCCAGCAGCTTCCGCCGCAAACTCTCCATCGGCGACCAGGTCACCGAGGCACAGCTCGAAGACCGGCTCGGCGCCGACCAGGACACGCTCGATGCACTGGCCGAGCACGGCCTGAGCGGCGCTGCCGTGCAGCTCGCGGCGCGCGCCTTCATCGCCGCATTGCCGGAACCCGAACGCATCCTGCTGTGCGAGGGCTTCGGGCGCGAAGCGGCCGGCGGGCTGTCGGGCGTGGCATCGCGCCATTCGATTGCGTCCTACCACTATCGCGCCGGGCGGCTCGGCCTCGTGCACAAGCGCGAAGGGCTGCCCGCGGACTACGCGCGCACCACCCTGGGCCAGTGGATCACGCAGACGCTGGGCATCGCGATCGAGGCCGACAACATGGGCGCGATCCTGCAGGTTTTCAAAATCCTCGGTGCTGAAGCGTCTTATGCCTGAAGACATAGCCATTCAGGACATCCACGCCATGCACACCGAACTCTGGCCTCCCCTCAGCCTCATCCGCGACGCGTTCGAGCCAAGCCCGCCCGCCGCGCCCGGTCAGCAGGTGGTCGCGCCACCCCGCGGCAACGACGCGGCCCCGCACCGCGCAGCGCAAGACCCGCTGCTGCCCCTGATCGAACTGGCGCGGCGCCGCGAAGCCGTGGCCCGGCGGGCTTTCCCCGCGCGCTGGGCGCCGGGCCGCCTGGTGAGCCTGGTGCACGAGGGCCGCCTGCTCGGCGTGCTGCTCGACAAATGCATCGGCGGCGACCGCTGGCAGGGCTGGATGGCGGCCGGTGAAGCCGATTGGGCCGGCGCCTTCGATGTGCTGCTCGAACCGGGCGACGAGCCCTTCGAGCCGCTGTTCGGCATGGTGCAGGCATGGAACCCGCTGACGCTCACGCCAGCGCCGCAGCTCTGCGCGCGCGTGCTTGGCGAACTCTCGGCCACGCGGCTCGCTGCGATCCGCGCGGTGCACGACGAATGGATGGCGCAGCAACCGCTCGCGATCGATCCGGCGCCGGGGCAGATCGCCCTTCGCACCGCGGGCGGCGTTTTCACGGTGCTGTCGGGCACGCCGCTCGGCGCCGAAGACCCGCGCACCGACTACCAGGTGCTGTACCGCGATGCCGCCGCGCGCCTCGGCGCGTCGCTGCAATCGGCGCCGGCCAAACCCGGCCCGGCAGCGGCGACACAGGCCAACGCCGGAAACGGATGGGGCGCGCAGCTGCGTCGCTGGCTGGCCGCCGACCGCCTCGTGCGCCCGGCCTTCGCGGTGCTGGCGCTCGTGGTGGTGGTGCAGAACGTCGGCTTGCTGAACCGAACCGCTGACGACGAGGAGGTGCGCTTCCGCTCGGCGCCGGTCGCGCCTGCGGTGGCGCCGGCTGCGCTGGTGGTGCTCTGGAAGCCCGGCGTCAGTCTCGAAGAGGCGGGCCGTCTGCTGCGCCTGGCTTCGGCGGAGCCGGTGGGCAGTCCCGATGCGCAGGGCGCATGGCGGTTGCGCGCAGCCGACGCGCCGGCCGCCCGCGCCGTGCTCGAAGCCTCGCCGCTGGTCGCCTCAGTGCGGCCGGCCGAAACGGCCGGAGCGCGATGATGTTTCGCCTGCCACGCTGGTTTGGTGCCGTGCTGCTGCTCGCAGTGGCGCTGCCGGCGTGGTCGACGCAACGCGCGCTGCTGGTCGGCGTGTCGGAACTGGTCAACCAGCCGCAGGCACTCTGGCTGCAGGCGCCGCGCAACGACGTGGTGCTGATGCGCGAGGTGCTGCTGAAGCAGGGCTTCGGCGCGGGCGAGATCACGGTGCTGGCCGATGGCGTGAGCGGCGCCGCACTGCCCGATGCCCAGCGCATTCACGAGGCGCTCGGCCGGCTGCTCGAACAGTCGAAAAGCGGCGACTTCGTGCTGCTCTATTTTTCGGGCCACGGCACGCGGCTGCGCGATGCGGGCAAGCGCTATCAGGAGCCCGATGGTCTGGCCGAAAACTTTCTCGCGCGCGACGTGCGCGGCGCGGTCGGCACCGACGTGGCGCTGGCCGGCGGCGTGCGCGATGTCGACTTCGACGGCTGGGTGCAGGCTTTCCTGGCGCGCAACGTGTTCGTGTGGTCGGTGTTCGACACCTGTTCCGCCACCTCCATGACGCGCGGTGCGGCCGGGGTACCGGCAACGGCGGAAGGGCCGCAGCAGGACGAAGTGCGCTGGCGCGGCGTGCGCGCCGCGCAGCTTCGCAGCGTGGCCGGCGAGCCACCGGCTTCGACCCTGGCGGCGCCTGCGGCCCGCGCCACGGCCCGTGCGCGCTACGTGGCCTTCTTCGCCTCCGAGAGCCACCAGGTCACGCCCGAACTGCGCCTGCCGCGCAAGGGCCGCAACGCGCGGCCGCAAGGCCTGTTGACCTGGGCCGTGGCCGAAGCGCTGCAGCGCCGGCCCGCGACCTGGCGCGAGCTGTTCGATGGCGTGCTGGCTGTCTATCCGCCCGTGATCGACGAGCTTGCGCAGCGCTTTCCCACGCGCGAGCTGCCTTCGCCGGTGGCAGAGGGCAACCTCGACGCACCGCTGTTCGAGAACAGTGCGGGCGCGCTGTCGACCCGGCCGGTGTGGCGGGCCCAGCGCGCAGGCGCCGTGCTGACGCTCGCGATCGGCCAACTCGACGGGCTGGTACCGCAGCAGCCGGTGCGCGTGCTCGCCACGCTGGAAGACGGAACCGTGCGCGCCGCGCCGGCCCAGCTGTCACAGCTCGGTCTGGGCCATGCGCAGGTCAGCCTGCCCGACAGCTTGCGCGAACTCTCGGCGAGCACCTTGTGGCGCATCTCACCGCTCGCGGAGCCGTCGTCGCTGGCATTGCGCGTGCTGGCCGAAGCGCCGCTGCCGGCCGGCCTCAGCCTGGAGTACCCGGCCTCGATCGTGGCCACCGACGCGCGGGCCCAGGCCGACGTGCGCTGGGTGGATCTCGGCGCTGCCGGACAGCGGCTCGAAGTGCTGTCGCCCGAACTCGGTGGGGCCAACGCATCGGCCGCGATCGCCGATGCTGCCGGCGCGCGGCGCCGGCTTGAAACGCTGGCCCGGCTCAAGTGGTTCGGGCGGCTGCAGGCGCTCGCCAGGGATGCGCAGTTCGACGGCTTCGAAGCGCGCTTCGAGGTCTGGCAAGGCGACCGGCTGGTGCGCGGCGAGACGGCGCAGCGCGCGGACACCGGCGCCTTGCCGCTGCGCGCCGGCGAACGCGCCGTGCTCAGCGTGCGCAACGGCAGCGGGCAATCGCTGAATCTGGTCGTCGTCGGCATCGACGCTGGCGGCACCGTGCGCCCGGTCTATCCGGGCGACCTCGGCGAAACCAACCGCTTCGAGCAGGGCACGCGCGAGCAGCCCGCCGCCAAGCGCTTCGAGTTGCCGTGGTTCGATGCGCCCGGCAGCCGTCTGCTGGTGCTGGCGGCGCCGGCCGCCGCCTACAGCGGGCCGCGCCTGTTCGGCGCCGGGCCGCAGCAGGACGCCATTTCCGATTTCCGGGTTCGCGGGCAGTTGCGAGCCGAGGAGCAGCGGCAGGTGTTTGCCGCCATGGTGCGCTGGGGCGGCGGCGACGCCGCCACGGCGCGGTAGGCCGGGCGCAATGCCGGCCCGGGTTTTTGACTGTTTGGAGTTCACATGTCATTCAACAGCGACGGTTTCTGGGATCCCGACGAGCAACTGCGCATGCTGGATCTGGCGCAAAGCGGCTTCGCGGCCAATGACCTGGTCATGCTGGTCGACCGCAGCGGCACCACGGTGGCCGGTGAAAGCACGCGCCAGTTCGCGGACGGCAAGTCGCGCCTGAACATCTGCGGCTACTCGTGGGGCCTGGCCATGCGGGGCGCGGCCGGCAGCACGGGCGCGCGCACCTTCCAGCCTTTGTACGCGGTGCGCCGCATCGACTCGGCGACCGCTTCGCTCGCGAGCCTGGTGCATGCCAGGACGGGCGGGCTGACGGTCTGCATCAGTGCGTTTCGCGCGGGCGGCGACGAGACCGCGACCGACACCCAGCCGATGTTCGAGATCCAGTTGGAAGACGCGCAGATCACCGGCCAGTTCCTGACCACCGGCGGCCCCCTGTCGACGATGAGCGAGATCCTCGTCTTCAACTACCGCGAGATCACGCTGCGCTCATCGCCGCAGACATCCACGGGTGCGCGCGGCGCCGTGCGCGAGTGCACGATGACGCCGACACCGAGCTAACGCGAAAGAGGCCGCGCGATGACCAGTTCCGAACTCCTCAAGGCCGGCGACGTTGCCGGCGCCCTCAAGGCCCTGAGCGACGAAGTGCGCGCCAGGCCGGCCGACAGCAAGCACCGCGTCTTTCTGGCGCAGCTGCTGTGCGTGCTGGGCCAGTGGCCGCGCGCGCTCAACCAGCTGACGGTGGCCGCCGAACTCGACGCGCTCGCGGTGCCGATGAAGCAGGTCTATGGCGACGCAGTTCGCTGCGAGGGCCTGCGCGCCGAAGTGTTCGCGGGCACGCGCACGCCCATGGTGTTCGGCCAGCCGGACGAATGGCTCGCGTTGCTGATCGAGTCGCTGTTGCGCCAGGGCCGCGGCGAGGCGGCCATGGCCGAGGATCTGCGGCAGCGTGCCTTCGACGCCGCGCCGGCCACGGCCGGCACGATCGACGGCACGCCGTTCGAATGGCTGGCCGATGCCGACATGCGGCTCGGGCCGGTGCTGGAAGCCTTCGTCAACGGAAAGTACTACTGGATTCCCTATGCGCGGCTGGCGCACTTGAAGGTCGATCCACCGGAAGACCTGCGCGACTGCGTGTGGCTGCCGGCGCACCTGCAGTTCGAGAACGGAGGCGAATCGCTGGCGCTGATCCCGACCCGCTACCAGGGCACCGAGCAGAGCACCGATGGCGAGCTGCTGCTGGCACGCAAGACCGTGTGGCGCGAGCTGCGGCCCGAGGTCTGGGCCGGCCTGGGGCAGCGTGTGCTGGGCAGCGACTCCGGCGAGTACGCGCTGATGGACGTGCGCGAGATCATCTTCGCGGCAGGCGAGAGCAGCGATGGCTGAGCTCACCGCGCAGGAGCGCCTGCAGCCCTCGCTGCTCGACCGGCTGGTCGACCACGCGCCCGGCGAGCTGCGCGAAAGCGATGACAAGCGAACTCTCACGAAGCAGGCGCTGCGCCAGGCCGTGCTGCGCGATCTGAGCTGGTTGTTCAATGCCACCGGCTACGGGCTGGCGATGGACGACAAGCGCCATCCGAATGCCGCGCGCTCGGTACTCAACTACGGATTGCCTATGCTGTCCGGCCAGTTCACGTCCAGCGTGCAGCGTGTCAGCATGGAACAGGCTTTGAAGAACGCGATTCTGCAGTTCGAGCCGCGCATCCTGCCCCGCACACTCGAAGTTGAACTCGTCATGGAAGGCTCGGCTCTTGATTCCCACAACCGCATCGGCCTGCAGATTCGAGGCATGCTCTGGGCGCAACCCGTGCCACTGGAGTTCCTGATGCGAAGCCGGATCGATCTGGAAGAGGGCCGCATCGAGATCGAGGGTACATGAGCGCCGCGGCTTTTCACTCGCTTCGCTCGTGTGACTCCACCCCCCGAGGGGGAGGCGCGGCCCGCCTTGGGAGCGGCCCGGCGGCGGCCGCCTTCGCACGCTAGCTTCATGGATCCCAGACTGCTCTCCCTCTACGAGCAGGAGCTGCGCTATTTCCGCGAGAGCACGTCGGAGTTTGCGCGCGCCTTTCCGAAGATCGCGCACCGGCTCGGCATCGAGGGCCAGGAGGTCGCCGACCCGTATGTCGAACGGCTGATCGAGGCCACCGCGTTCCTGTCGGCCCGCGTCGGCCTCAAGCTCGACGCCGAGTTCCCGCGCTTCACCGGGCACCTGCTCGACATCGTCTACCCGAACTTCATGGCGCCGACGCCGGCCATGCTGGTGGTGCAGTGCGTGCCCGATACCGGCGATGCCAACCTCGCGCTCGGCCCCACGTTGCCGCGCGGTAGCGGCCTGCGGGCGCGCCAGGCGGTCGGGCAGAACACCCACTGCGAGTTCCGCACCGCGCGGGCGCTGCGGGTCTGGCCGATCGAGGTGCTGCGCGCGCAGTACTTCAGCTATGCACCCGACCTGCCGTTGAACCAGCACCCCCAGTCGCGCGAGATCCGCGGCGGGCTGCGCATCGCGCTGCGCGCCACCGCGGGCCTCACCTTCGACCAGATTCCGATGGACGACCTGCTGCTGCATTTCGGCGGCGCCGACGACGTGGCCTGGCAACTCCTCGAATGCATGCTGGGCCAGCCGATCGGCGTCATGGTGCAGCCGCTGTCGCCCACGGGCGTGCTGGCCGGGTCGGTCAAGACCCTGCCTGCGAGCGCGATCCAGCCGGTCGGCTTCGAGGAAGACGAGGCGCTGCTGCCGGCCACCGCCACCGGCTTCTCGGGCCATCGGCTAGTGCAGGAATACTTTGCGTTTCCGCAGCGCTTCCAGTTCGCGCGCATCGAGGGCCTGCGCGCGGCGCTGGCCGGCATGGCGGTCGCCGAGGTCGAGATCGTCGTGCTGTTCTCGCGCGGCGATGCGGCGCTCGAGAAGCTGGTGAATGCCGACAGCGTGCAGCTCAACTGCGTGCCGGCCATCAACCTGTTCAGCAAGCGCATCGACCGGGTGCCGGTGAGCGAGGGCGTGAGCCAGTTCCACCTGGTGCCCGATCGCACCCGCCCGCAGGACTTCGAGATCCATACCGTGACCGAGGTGGTCGGCCACGGCGCGCCCGCCGCCGGCGAGGCGGCGCAGGAGCAGCCGTTCCATCCCTTCTATGCGGCGTTCCACGGCAGCCGCCACAGCCACCCGGCCTACTTCACGACCACGCGCGAGCCGCGCACGCTGTCGGTCAAGCAGCGCACCGAAGGCCATCGCAGCAGCCACATCGGCTCCGAGGTCTACATGCAGATCGTCGATCCGCAGCAGGCCCCCTATTCGGCCAGCCTGCGCCAGCTCGCCGTGACGGCGCTTTGCACCAACCGCGACCTGCCGCTGCTGATGCCGCTGGGCCGCGAGAACGACTTCGACTGCGTCGATTCCTTTCCGGTTCAGCGCGTGCGCATGGTGCGTGGGCCATCGCGGCCGGTGTCGCCGGTGGTCAGCAATGGCCTGGGCTGGCGCGCGATCGACCACCTGGCGCTCAACTACCTCTCGCTGGCCGACAGCAATGCGCGCGAAGGCGCCGCCGCGCTGCGCGAGATGCTGATGCTCTATGCGGTGCATGCCGACGAAGTGCGCCAGAGCCAGGTGCGCGGCCTGCTTTCGGTCAGCGCCAAACCCGTGGTGCGGCGGCTGCCGCTGGCTGGCCCGATCGCCTTCGGCCGCGGCCTCGAAGTCACGCTTGAAGTGGACCGCAATGCCTTTCACGGCCACAGCGCCTTCCTGTTCGGCGCCGTGATGGCGCGCTACCTGGCGCGCCACGTGGAGGTCAACCACTTCGTCGAGACCGTGCTCACGGTGGCCGGCAAGGGCGAGTCGATGCGCTGGAGGCCGCTGTGCGGGACACGCCCGATTCTGTAGCCGCGCGCGTCGGCGCCAGCCTCGACGCATGGGCGCCGCGGGCCTGGGCCTACGACTACTTCGCCGTGATGCGCCGCCTCGAATCGATCGCGGCGTCGACGCCGCGCTGGGGCCGCGCGCTGCTGCCCAGCGCCGAGCCGGTGCGGGTGGGGCAGGAGCCGTCGCTCTCGTTCGCACCCGCGAGCTTCAGCCGCTTTGAATCCGCCACAGCGGTTTCGCCGCCGCGGCTGCGCCAGCATTTCTTCAGCTACATCGGGCCCAACGGCCCGTTGCCGGTGCACCTGAGCGACTTCATCCGCGAGCGCAGCCTGAACCATGGCGACCCCACCTGGCTCGCGTTCCTCGACACCTTCCTGCATCGCTTTTCGCTGCACTTCTACCGGGCCTGGGCCGTCTCGCGCCCGGCCGTCGCGCTGGACCGGCCGGGCGAAGACGCGTTCCGTCTGCAGATCGGCGCGCTGGTCGGCGTCGGCACCGCCGCACGCAACGGGCGCGACGAGATCCACGACGATGCGCGCCTTCATTTCTCGGGCCACCTCGCGCGCCGCGTGCACAACGCCGAGAGCGTCGAGTCGGTGCTGAGCAGCTACTTCGGCGTGCCGGTGCGGCTGGAGCCCTGGATCGGCCACTGGATGCAGGTGCCCGTCGGCGAGCTCACGCGGCTGGGGCGCGGCACCACTTCGCGCGCGATGGGCATGGGCGCCATGCTGGGCCGCCAGGTGTGGGACCGGCAGCACCGCGTGCGGCTGCATCTCGGGCCGCTGTCGCTCGAACGCTATCGCCTGTTCCTGCCGATCGGGTCGGCGCGGCCGGTGCTGCAGCGCTGGATGCAGCAGCTGCTTGGCGACGAACTCGAATGGGACGCCGAGCTGATTCTCGAAACGCAGCAGGTGCCGCCGACACGGCTCGGCCAGCAAAAAGGCAACGCGCCGCGGCTGGGCTGGGTGTCTTGGCTCGGCGAGCGCTCGCGCCGCCGCGATGCGGCCGACGTGCGCGTCGGCAGCCAGCCGCATGCGGCGCACGCGGCACACACGGCGAAAGCGGTTCATTGACTTCAATCCAGAGCGCCTTGAATCGTTCTAAGACCATACGGAGATTCCCATGAGTGAAATCAGTCGCACCGCCCTGTTCGGCAAGCTCAATTCGCTGGCCTACAAGGCGATCGAGGGCGCCACGGTGTTCTGCAAGATGCGTGGCAATCCGTACGTGGAACTCGAGCACTGGTTCGCCCAGCTGCTGCAGGCGCAGGACTCCGACCTGCACCGCGTGATCCAGCACTACGGCCTCGACATCTCGGCCATCGCCAAGGACATGACGGCTGCGCTCGACAAACTGCCGCGTGGCGCCACCGCCATCAGCGACTTCTCGCCGCACATCGAGAACGCGATCGAGCGGGCCTGGACCTACGCCACGCTGCAGTTCGGCGAAGCCCAGGTGCGCACCGGCTACCTACTGGTCGGCATGCTCAAGACGCAGAGCCTGCGCAACCCGCTGTTCGGCCTGTCGAAGCAGTTCGAGAAGGTCAAGGTCGAAGACCTGGCCGACAACTTCGCGAAGATCTGCGATGCCTCGCCCGAAGCGCAGATGCGCGCGCAGGACGGCACCGGCATGGGCTCGGGTGCGCCCGGCGAAGACAGTGGCGCGATGGCGCCGGCCGCCATGGGCAAGGGCGATGCGCTCAAGAAATTTGCTGTCGATCTCACGGAGAAGGCGAAGAAGGGGGAGATGGATCCGGTGACCGGGCGGGACGAGGAGATCCGCCAGATCGTCGACATCCTGATGCGGCGCCGCCAGAACAACCCGCTGTTGACGGGTGAGGCAGGCGTCGGCAAGACCGCGGTGGTGGAAGGCTTTGCGCAGCGCCTGGCGCGCGGCGATGTGCCGCCGCAGCTGAAAGACGTGAAGCTGCTCACGCTCGATATCGGCCTCCTGCAGGCCGGCGCCAGCATGAAGGGCGAGTTCGAGCAGCGCCTGCGCCAGGTGATCGACGAGGTGCAGAGTTCGCCGACGCCGATCATCCTGTTCATCGACGAGATCCACACGCTGGTCGGAGCCGGTGGCGCGGCCGGCACCGGCGATGCGGCCAACCTGCTGAAGCCCGCGCTGGCACGCGGCAACCTGCGCACCATCGGCGCCACGACCTGGGCCGAGTACAAGAAGTACATCGAGAAAGACCCGGCGTTGACGCGGCGCTTCCAGGTCGTGCAGGTGCCCGAGCCCGACGAAGTGAAGGCCATCCTGATGCTGCGCGGCGTGGCCAGCGTGCTCGAGAAGCACCACCGCGTGCAACTGCTCGACGAGGCGATCGAAGCGGCCGTGAAGCTGTCGCACCGCTACATCCCCGCCCGCCAGCTGCCCGACAAGGCGGTGAGCCTGCTCGACACGGCCTGTGCGCGTGTCGCCGTGTCGCAGCACGCGACGCCGCCCGAGGTGGAAGACTGCATGCGCCGCATCGAAGGCCTCAAGGTCGAGCAGGAGATCATCGGCCGCGAGGAGGCGATCGGCATCGATGTCACCAAGCGCGCCGCACAGGTGGCAGGGCTGTTGACCGAATCCGGAGCCGCGCTGGAAAAACTCAATGCGCGCTGGCAGGAAGAAAAAGGCCTGGTGGACCGGCTGCTCGAATTGCGCGCGCAACTGCGCAAAGGCAGCCAGCCGGTCGATGCGCCGGCCGAGGGCGCCCCGCCTGCCGCCGCCGATGCACCGGCGGCACCCGATCGCGCCGCGCTGCTGGCCGAACTGCACGAGCTGCAGGCGAAGATCCATGCGGTGCAGGGCGAGTCGCCGCTGATCCTGCCCTCGGTCGACGAGCAGGCTGTCGCCGGCGTCGTCGCCGACTGGACCGGCATTCCGGTCGGCCGCATGGTGAAGAACGAGGTCGAAGCCGTGCTCAAGCTGGCCGACACGCTCAACCAGCGCGTGATCGGCCAGAAGCACGGCCTCGAGATGATCGCGCGCCGCATTCAGACTTCGCGTGCGCGGCTCGACAACCCGGGCAAGCCGATCGGGGTGTTCATGCTCTGCGGCACCTCCGGCGTCGGCAAAACCGAGACCGCGCTGGCACTGGCCGAGGCGCTGTACGGCGGCGAGCAGAACATCATCACCATCAACATGAGCGAGTTCCAGGAGGCGC
>JBDUCH010000402.1:0-3636 GCA_040003555.1 Variovorax sp.
GAATACGTGCAGCGCATGATGGCCTGGCTGCTGTTCGTCGACCCGGCCAGCGTGGCGAGCCGCCATGCAATGCAGCTCGGCCTCGGCGCAGCGACGCTCACCAAGTTCAGCCGCAAGACGCTGCGCATGCGCACCACCGCGATCGAACTCAATCCGCAGGTGGTGGCCGCCTGCCGGGGCTGGTTCAAGTTGCCGGCCGACGACCTCAAGCTGAAGGTGGTTGTCGCCGACGCCGGTGCCGAAATCCGCAAACCGCAGTGGCACGGCACGGTCGATGCGCTGCAGGTCGATCTGTACGACCATGAAGCCGCTGCGCCGGTGCTCGACAGCGAGGCGTTCTATGCCGACTGCCGCGCGCTGCTCACCGACGAGGGCGCGATGACGGTCAACCTGTTCGGCCGCTCGTCGAGCTATGCACGCAGCCTCGAGAAGATCGTGCAGGCGTTTGGCGCCGATGCGGTCTGGGCCTTCAAGCCCACGCGCGAGGGCAACACCGTGGTGCTCGCGCAGCGCACGCCGCAACATCCGAAGCGCCCGGTGCTTGCCGACCGGGCCCAAACCATCCAGACTCGCTGGGGTCTGCCTGCGCCCAAGTGGCTGCGCGTTTTCAAAGCACACACACCATGAGCGCTGTTTCATCGATTGCCCCCGCATCCGCCCGCCATGAAGGACCGCTCGAACTGCGGCAGGTGATCGAATGGCTGGCCAAGGACGGACTCATCTCGCGCGAGGAAGCCAAGCGCACCATCGCGCGTTGCGCGCAGGCCGAGAGCCGGCAGGCACCGCTGGTGCGGCTTGCCAACGTCGCGATGACCCGCGAGACCGACGGCAAGCCGCTCGACCTCGAAATGCTCACGCAGTGGCTGGCCGGCCGCGCCGGCCTGACGTATCTGCGCATCGACCCGCTCAAGGTCGACGTGGGAAAGGTCGCCGACACCATGAGCGCCGCCTACGCCGAGCGGCACAAGGTGCTGCCGGTGCAGGTGACGCCGACCGAGGTGGTGGTCGCCACGGCCGAGCCCTTCGTGACCGACTGGATTTCCGAGGTCGAGCGCCAGGCGCGCCGCACGGTGCGCCGCGTGGTGGCCAATCCGTCCGACATCCAGCGCTACCGGGCCGAGTTCTTCGCGCTCGCTAAATCGGTGCGGGCGGCGCAGAAGGCCGGTGGCGGCGCGGCCAGCACCAGCTTCGAGCAGCTGGTCGAGCTCGGCAAGAGCAACAAGCAGCTCGACGCCAACGACCAGAGCGTGGTGCAGGTGGTCGACTGGCTCTGGCAGTACGCGTTCGACCAGCGTGCGAGCGATATCCACCTGGAACCCCGCCGCGAGCAGGGCGTGATCCGCTTCCGCATCGACGGCGTGCTGCACCCCGCCTACCAGATGCCGATGGGCGTGATGAACGCGATGGTGGCCCGCATCAAGCTGCTGGGCCGCATGGACGTGGTCGAAAAGCGCAGGCCGCTCGACGGTCGCATCAAGACCCGCAACATACGCGGCGACGAGGTCGAAATGCGGCTGTCCACCTTGCCAACCGCCTTCGGCGAGAAGATGGTGATGCGGATCTTCGACCCCGACACCGCGGTGAAGGATCTCGACGCGCTGGGCTTCGCGCAGCATGACGCGCAGCGCTGGGAGGCGCTGGTCACGCGGCCGCACGGCATCATCCTGGTGACCGGCCCGACCGGTTCCGGCAAGACCACGACGCTCTACTCCACGCTCAAGCGCGTGGCGACCGAGGAGGTCAACGTCAGCACCATCGAAGACCCGATCGAAATGATCGAGCCCTCGTTCAACCAGACCCAGGTGCAGCCTCAGCTCGACTTCGGTTTCACAGAAGGCCTGCGCGCCCTGATGCGGCAGGATCCGGACATCATCATGGTCGGCGAAATCCGCGACCTGGCCACCGCCGACATGGCGGTGCAGGCCGCGCTCACCGGCCACCTGGTGTTCAGCACGCTGCACACCAACGACGCGCCGAGCGCGATCACGCGGCTGATGGAACTCGGCGTGCCCAACTACCTGATCAACGCGGTGATGCTCGGCGTGCTGGCACAGCGCCTGGTGCGCACGCTGTGCCCGCAGTGCAAGCAGCCCGACGAGTCGATCACACGCGAGAAGCTGGCCGATTTCGTCAAGCCCTGGCAGATCAGCGGCTCCGTACGGGCCTACAAACCGGTCGGCTGCGTCGACTGCCGAATGACCGGCTACATGGGCCGCATGGGCCTGTACGAACTGCTGTCGGTCAGCGAAACGCTCAAGGGCCTCGTGACCAAGGAGCCGAACCTGACCGGCCTGCGCCGCCAGGCCGTGGCCGACGGCATGCGCCCGCTGCGCCTGGCCGGCGCATTGCGCGTGGCCGAGGGCGTGACCACCATCGAGGAAGTGTTGAGCGCCACGCCACCGCTCGAATGAGCGGCCCGGGGTTATCCCTAGTCTTTGTCTAGGTGGAATCCACATCAACCTGACCAGCACCTGACGGGACAATCGCGCATCGATTCATTCGAGGAGATTGTTCGTGAAAATCAAGAGTCAAAAGGACTTTTTTGCGGGGCTGATGTTCGCCGTTGTCGGCGGCGCTTTTGCCTGGGGAGCCAGTACCTACAACGTGGGCAATGGGGCGCGCATGGGGCCGGGCTATTTCCCGCTGATGCTGGGCATCCTCATGAGCCTGATCGGCCTCGCCATCATGTTCACCAGCATGACCGCGGAAACCGAAGACGGTGAACTGATCGGCAAATGGGCCTGGAAGCAGATCGTCTTCATCATCAGCGCCAACCTGGCGTTCGGCGTGCTGCTCGGCGGCTTGCCGAGCATCGGCATACCCGCCATGGGCCTGATCATCGGTATCTACGCGCTGGTGTTGATCTCGAGTCTGGCGGGCAGCGAGTTCGAGCTGAAGAAGGTGCTGATGCTCGCCACCGTGCTGGCGGTCGGCAGCTACATCGCATTCATCTGGGCGCTCAAGCTCCAGCTTCAGGTCTGGCCGACCTTCATCACGGGTTGAAGGGAAAACGACCATGGATCTCATCAACAATCTATCGCTCGGCTTCGGCGTTGCGTTCACCTTCACCAACCTGCTGTACTGTCTCGGCGGTTGCGTCCTTGGCACGCTGATCGGCGTGCTGCCGGGCATCGGCCCGGTCGCGACCATCGCGATGCTGCTGCCTGCCACCTATGCGCTGCCACCCGTGTCGGCGCTGATCATGCTGGCCGGCATCTACTACGGCGCGCAGTACGGCGGCTCCACCACCGCCATCCTGGTCAACCTGCCCGGGGAGTCGTCTTCGGTGGTGACCTGTATCGACGGCTACCAGATGGCGCGCCAGGGGCGCGCGGGACCGGCCCTCGCGGCGGCCGGCCTGGGCTCGTTCTTTGCCGGCTGCGTCGGCACGCTGATCCTGGCTGCGTTCGCGCCGCCGCTGACCGAGCTGGCCTTCAAGTTCGGCCCAGCCGAGTACTTCTCGCTGATGATCCTGGGCCTGATCGGCGCCGTGGTGCTGGCGTCGGGCTCGCTGCTCAAGGCGGTCGCCATGATCGTGCTGGGCCTGCTGCTTGGCATCGTCGGCACCGACGTGAATTCGGGTGTCGCGCGCTTCAGCTTCGACATTCCGGAACTCACCGACGGCATCGGCTTCGT
>JBDUCH010000093.1:0-12269 GCA_040003555.1 Variovorax sp.
GCCCTTCTTCGAAACAACCAGGAGACACACCATGGCCAAGGCCATTCGCTTTCATGAAACCGGCGGACCGGAAGTCCTCAAGCTGGAGCACGTCGATGTCGCCGAGCCCGGCCCGGGCCAGGCGCGCGTGCGCCACACCTACATCGCGGTCAACTTCATCGACACCTATTTCCGCACCGGCCTCTATCCGCTGGCGCTGCCCAACGGCCTGGGCTCGGACGCCGTGGGCGTGGTCGAGGCGGTCGGCCCCGGCGTGACCGAAGTCCGCGTCGGCGACCGCGTGGGCTACCTGATCGGCCCGCAGGGCGCTTATTCGGATCTGCGCGTGATGCCGGCCGAGGTGCTGATCCCGCTGCCCGAGGGCATCTCCGACCGCACCGCCTCGACCCTCATGATGAAGGGCATGACGGCGCAGTACCTGTTCCGCCAAGTCTTTCCGCTGAAGGGGGGCGAGACGATCCTCTACCATGCGGCCGCTGGTGGCGTCGGCCTGATCGCCTGCCAGTGGGCGCGCGCCATGGGCGTGACCATGATCGGCACCGTCAGCTCCGACGAGAAGGCCGAGATCGCCAAGGCCCACGGCTGCACGCACACCATCGTGACCTCGCGCGAGGACATCGCCAAGCGCGTGCGAGAGCTCACCGATGGCCAGGGCGTGCCGGTGGTCTACGACTCGGTCGGCAAGGACACGCTGCACGCATCCCTGGACAGCCTGCAGCCGCGCGGCACGCTGGTGAGCAACGGCACCAGTTCCGGGCCGGTGGTGCTCGACACCATGCTGCTGGCCGTCAAGGGCTCGATCTGGCTGACCCGGCCGGCGATGATGCACTACATCACCCCGCGCGCGCGCATGCTGGCGATGGCCGACGAACTGTTCGGCCACGTGCTGGCCGGCCGGATCGTGAGCGAGCCCAAGCAGACCTTCGCGCTGGCCGAGGCGGCCGACGCGCACCGCGCGCTCGCATCGCGCAAGACCACCGGCGCCACCGTGCTGGTTCCCTGAGTCGAGGTCGCCATGGACATGCACGCACTCCCTTCGAACAAGGCCAACGCCGACAGCTACCTGTTCGGCCCACGCCAGGCCTGGTTCGCCTTTGCCATGACGGTCGGGCTGATGATGATCGACTACATCGACCGCCAGGTGATCGTCTCGCTCTTCCCGCACCTGAAAGAGGCCTGGGGCCTGTCGGACAAGCAGCTCGGCGCGCTGGTTTCGGTGGTGTCGGTGACGGTCGCGGTGGCCGCGCTGCCGATCGCGCTGTTCGCCGATCGCGCCAGCCGCGTGAAGAGCATCGTCGCGATGGCCACGATCTGGAGCCTGGCCACCATCTCCTGCATGTTCACGCGCAACTACAGCCAGCTGCTGGCCGCGCGCGCGGTGGTCGGCCTGGGCGAGGCGGGCTACGGCGCGGTCGGCGCGGCGCTGATCGCGAGCCATTTCCCGGCCCGCATGCGCGGCGCGCTGCTGGCGGGCTTTTTCGCCGCGGCTTCGGTGGGCTCCGTGCTCGGCGTGCTGCTGGGCGGGCTCATCGCCGCGCGGTGGGGCTGGCAGGCCGCGTTCGGGGTGGTGGGCATCCCGGGGCTGGTGCTGGCGCTGCTTTATGCCAAGGTGCGCGACTACCGCACCGTCGCCCTCACCCCCCGGCTCGACCGCGCCACCCGTTCGACCGGCAGCGCCGGGCGTGCCGTGGTTCAGGCGCTGGTGCGCTCGCGCACCATGCTGTGGGTGTGCATCGGGGGCTCGGCCCAGCTGATCGTGGTCTCCGCGATCTGGGCCTGGCTGCCCAGCTATCTCAACCGCGTCCATGGCATGGCGCCGGAGCGCGCGGCCCTCAGCGCAGCCCTGGTGGTGCTCGGCGGCGCCGTCGGCAGCGTGTTGTGGGGCGCGCTGATCGACCGTTCCGGCCGGCGCCGCCCGCGCGCCAAGCTGCACACCATGGCGCTGCTGTGCATCGCCTCGATGCTCGTGCTGGTGTTCGCCTTCGGCGCGCCTCACTTCGGCCTGGCCATCACGAAGCAGGCCCAATTCATCTTCATCGTGCTGGGCGGCTTTCTGATGACCTGCACGGTGGGACCGGTCTCGGCTGTGGTGATCGACGTGATCCATCCCGGCATCCGCGCCACCGGGGCATCGGTTCTGGCCGTGTTCCAGAACCTGTTCGGCCTGGCCGCCGGGCCGTTCATCGCCGGCATCCTGTCCGACGCATGGTCGCTCCAGCAGGCGCTGACCGCGATGCCGCTGTTCGCCGTGCTGGCGGCCTGGGCATTCCTGCGCGCAGCGCGCAGCTACGAGCCGGATCTGCAGCGGGTCGGTCAGGTGCAGCGGGAAGAGGCCGCCGCCGCGCTCGCCTGCCGCAGCGCGCTGGCCTGAGCAGGCCCCCTGCACGTAACGAGCAACGACCACCTTGAACGAACAAACGAACGGAAAGTATTTCATGAACGGATTGATGATGAATCAGCCGCTGCTGATCTCCAGCCTTCTCACCCATGCGGAGCGCCACCACGGTGAGCAGCAGATCGTCTCGCGGCGCGTCGAAGGCGACATGCACCGCTACACCTACCGAGACTTGGCCGAGCGCGCACGGCGCCTGGCCAACGCGCTGGCGGCGCGCGGCATCGCGCACGGCGACCGCGTCGCAACCCTGGCCTGGAACGGCTACCGCCACATGGAGCTGTACTACGCGGTCTCCGGCTCGGGTGCGGTGCTGCACACGCTCAACCCCCGCCTGCACCCGGACCAGGTGGTGTGGATCGCCGACCATGCGCAAGACCAGATCCTGTTCTTCGACCTGACTTTCCTGCCGCTGATCGAGGCCATCGCCTCGCGCGTCTCGAGCATCAAGGCCTTCATTGCCATGACCGACCGCGCCCACATGCCCGCCGAGTCGACGGTGCCGAACCTGCTGTGCTACGAGGAACTCGTCGAGAACCACTCGTCCGATTTCGAATGGCCGGTGTTCGACGAGAAGGCCGCTTCTTCGCTGTGCTACACGTCGGGTACCACCGGCAACCCGAAGGGCGCGCTCTACAGCCACCGCTCCACGATGCTGCACACCTATGCGGCGGCGCTGCCCGATGCGCTGAACTGCTCGGCCAACGACGTCATCCTGCCGGTCGTACCGATGTTCCACGTGAATGCCTGGGGCCTTCCCTACTGTGCATGCATGGTCGGCGCCAAGCTGGTGTTCCCGGGGCCGTGGCTGGATGGCAAGTCGCTGCACGACCTGTTCGAGGCCGAGGGCGTGACCGTGTCGGCCGGTGTGCCGACCGTGTGGCAGGGCTTGCTCGCCCACGTCGAGAGCAACGGCCTGCGTTTCAGCACCATGCGCCGCACGATCATCGGCGGCTCGGCCTGCCCGCCGGCCATGATGCGCGCCTTCCAGCAGTGCTACGACGTGCAGGTGCTGCATGCGTGGGGCATGACCGAGCTGAGCCCGTTGGGCGCCGTGTGCACGCTCAAGCCTTGTCACAGGTCGCTCGACGCTGCGCAGCGTTTCGCGCTGCAATCGAAGCAGGGCCGCTCGGTGTTCGGCATCGACATGAAGATCGTCGGCGAGGACGGCGCCGCGCTGCCGCATGACGGCAAGACGGCGGGCGAGCTGTTGGTGCGTGGCGCGTGGGTCATCTCGAAGTACTTCAACAGCGAGGGCCCAGGCCCGCTGGTCGATGGCTGGTTCCCCACCGGCGACGTCTCGACCATCGATGCCGATGGCTTCATGCAGATCACCGACCGCAGCAAGGATGTCATCAAATCCGGCGGCGAGTGGATCGGCTCGATCGATCTGGAGAACATCGCCATGGCGCACCCCGCCGTGGAGATGGCGGCTTGCATCGCCGCGCGCCACGCCAAGTGGGACGAGCGCCCGCTGCTGGTGGTGGTCAAGAAGCCGGCCCAGGCGCTCACGCGCGACGAACTGCTAGGCTTCTTCGATGGCAAGATCGCCAAGTGGTGGACGCCCGACGATGTGGTCTTCGTCGACCGCATCCCGCTGGGCGCCACCGGCAAGGTGCAGAAGAACCTGCTGCGCGACACCTACCAGGATCACCTGCTGGCAGCAGCCCAGGGCGCACGCACGTGACGACCCTGTCCATCGCTGCTTGGCCGGCGCGCAGCCGCGCAATTTTCCCGGGCGTCATGGCCTGTGTCGTGGTGGCAGCCGCTTCGACCTTCCTGTCGCAGCACTACGGCGCGCCGGTGATGCTGTTCGCGCTCATCCTGGGGATGGCGATGAACTTCCTGTCGGGGGAGAGCGCCTGCAAACCCGGCATCGATTTCACCGCGCGCCACGTCCTTCGATGGGGCGTGGCGCTGCTGGGGTTGCGCATCACCGTGGGCCAGATCGTCGAGCTGGGCTGGCATCCAGTGCTGCTGGTGGTGCTCTCGGTCGTGCTGACGATCGGGGTGTCGATGCTGGTCGCGAAGTGGCTGGGCTTCAACATGCTGTTCGGCCTGCTCAGCGGCGGTGCCACCGCCATCTGCGGCGCTTCCGCCGCGCTGGCACTGGCAGCGGCACTCCCGGCGCATCCGCAGAAGGAGCGCGCGACGCTGTTCACGGTGGTGGGCGTGTCGGCCCTGTCGACGCTGGCGATGATCGTCTACCCGATGATCGCCCGCGCCTTCGGGCTGTCCGAGCACGAGGCCGGCATCTTCCTCGGCGCCACCATCCACGATGTGGCGCAGGTCGTCGGCGCGGGCTACAGCATGTCCAAGGACACCGGCGACATCGCCACTTTCGTCAAGCTCATGCGGGTGGGGATGCTGCTGCCGGTGATCGTGTTCGCCGTGATGTGCACGCGCGCGCTCGGCAAGGGCGCGGGCGGTCCGCGACCGCCGCTGCTGCCGTGGTTTGCGCTTGCGTTCGCCCTGCTGGTGGCGATCAACAGCACTGGCTGGCTGCCCGAGGTGATCGGCACGGCCGGCAGCGATTTCTCGCGCTGGTGCCTGGTCGCTTCGATCGCCGGGATCGGCATGAAGACCCAGCTGCGTGACCTCGCCACGGTGGGCCTGAAGCCCGTCCTGCTGATGCTGGGCGAGACCGTGTTTCTGGCCATACTGGCGCTCGCGCTGCTGCGCTGGATGTGATGGATGAGCACCCTCGCGGCTTGCTCACTTCGTGGGGCCGCCAGCCTCATCGCCGGCCGCGGGCGCAATCGAAACGAATACCTAGGAGATCGAACATGAAAACGAAACCGACGAGGCGGCGCATCGCGCTGGCCTCCTTGCTCTTGCTACTGGGCACCGCTGGTCTGGCGCAGGCGCAGAATGCGGGCCCTGCGCCGAAGTGGCCCGACAAGCTGGTGCGCATCGTCGCGGCCGGACCCGCGGGCGCATCGGCGGACATCATCGCGCGCCTGGTGGCGGACGGCCTCGCGAAGGACAGCGGCCAGGCGGTGGTGGTGGATCCGAAGCCGGGGGCCGGTGGCGTGCTGGCGGTGAACGACTTGTCCCAAGCGCCGCATGACGGCTACACGGTGCTGGTGGGCGTCAATTCCCTGGTCAGCGAGATTCCGCACATCATCAAGATGCGCAACGACATGGCCAAGGAAATCAAACCCCTGGTCGAACTCGGCCGCGGCGGCCTGGTGATGGTGGGCGGACCCGCGGTACCGGCCAAGAACTTCGGCGAGCTGATGAGCTGGATCAAGGCCAACCCCGGCAAGGTCAGCTATGCCTCCTACACGCCTGGCACAGTCTCCCACGTGATCGGTCTGCAGCTCAACAAGGCCGCCGGCGTCGACATGACCCATGTCGGCTACAAGGGCTCCACGCCGGCACTGACCGACGTCATGGGGGGCCACGTGCCGCTCATGTTCGACGGCATGGCGACCTCGCTGCCGATGATCAAGTCGGGCAAGATCAAGGCCTTCGCCGTCAGCACGCCGAAGCGTTCGCCGCTGCTGCCCGACGTGCCCACCTTCACGGAGCTCGGTTATCCGCAGCTGGAGACCGCGGCGTGGATGGGCCTGTGGGTTAAGCCCGATGTGCCCGCCGCGATGCAGAACAGCATCCGCGAGGCGGTGCTCAAGGTGATGGCACAGCCCGCCGTGCGCGCGCGCCTGCTGGACTTGGGCCTCGAGGCCGTGGCGTCGCGCACCCCCGAGGAACTGAGCAAGTCCCTGAGTGCCGACTACCAACGCGTGGGGGAGGCGCTGAGGTCGATCGATTTCAAGCCTGAGTGAGCGCTTCGGCCGCGCGCGTCGATCATGAGGGGAGGGTAGCCCTACCCGCGCCGCGTGGTGCTGCCGTTCGCCAGTGCCGCCAGCCCGATCGAAGGGCAGGCCACGCTCACTCCGGCGCAAGCGGCGGATCTGATGACCGGCAAGTGGTACGCCAATGTGCACACGGCCGCCAACCCGGCCGGCGAGATCCGCGGGCAGCTGCTGCCGAAGATGTAAGTCAGCTTGGCCAAAGGAGGCTGGTGTCCAATGACGGCATGAGCTCGCCGTCCACGAAATCCCATCCTTCCCGCGCCTCCCGACCCACCCGCACTTCTTCCCCCGCTTCTCCTGCTTCTCCCGCTCTCCCCGACATGCGTTTCGCCCGCAAGGCCCTGGTCTTGCAGGGCGGCGGTGCGCTCGGCTCATACCAGGCCGGCGTGTACGACGCGCTGAGCCGCCATCGGGATCAGCCGCAATGGATCGCGGGAGTCTCGATCGGTGCCATCAACGCGGCGCTGATTGCGGGCAACGCACCTGAGCGTCGCGTCGCTCGGCTGCGCGAGTTCTGGGAGCTCGTGTCATCCGGCCCGTCGCAACGGCTGCCGAGCTGGATGGGCGACCGCGCCACGCTCAACCAGTGGAGTGCCAACCTCGCCTCGCTGTTCGGCATCCCCGGCTTTTTCAAGCCACGCGTGTCGCCGCAACTGCTGCTCGGTGGTGCCGCGCCGCTGCTGAGCTACTACGACACATCCCCGCTCAGGGAAACGCTGGAGCGGCTGGTCGACTTCGATCGCATCAATGCGCGCGAAGTGCGCTTGAGCGTGGGTGCGGTCAATGTGCGCAATGGCAATTCAGCCTATTTCGACAACGCCATGCAGAAGATCGGCCCCGAGCACATCATGGCCAGCGGCGCGCTGCCACCGGGATTCGCGCCGGTCGAAGTCGACGGCGAGCAGTACTGGGACGGCGGGCTCGTCTCCAATACGCCGCTGCAGTACGTGCTGGACAACCAGCCGCGCAGCGAAGCGCTGGTGGTGCTGCAGGTCGACCTGTTCAATGCGCGGGGGCTGCTGCCGACGACCTTGTCGGAAGTCATGGAGCGGCAGAAGGACATTACCTACTCGAGCCGCACCCGCATGAACACCGATGCGCTGGCCGCCAACATGAACCTGCAGCAGGCCATTGCCGACCTGATCGACAAGCTGCCGGCCGGGCTGCGCAACGACCCGAGCGTGGCGGCGATCCAGTCGCAACTCACGCACCAGCCGATCGACATCTTTCACCTGATCTACCGCGACAAGCCCTACGAGCGCGACTCGAAGGACTACGAGTTCTCGCGCGCCACGGTCGAAGAGCATTGGGAAGCCGGCGCCCGCGACATGCGCTGTACGCTGGGCCATCCCGAAGCGCTGCGCAGCGACGTGCAGAGCAACGGCGTGACCACCTTCGACCTCGGTGAGCCGGGCACGATCCGCGTCAAGCGGCCGATGTAGACAGAGGACACTGGAATGAACATCGAAGACATTCGCCGTGCCTTTGCCATGCCGGCCACCAGCCCCGCGTTTCCGTGCGGACCCTACCGCTTCGTGAACCGCGAGTTCGTGGTGATCACCTACCGCACCGACATGGACGCGCTGCGCGCCGTGGTGCCCGAGCCGCTCGAAGTTGTGGAGCCGCTGGTCAAGTACGAGTTCATCCGCATGCCCGATTCCACCGGCTTCGGCGACTACACCGAGTCGGGCCAGGTGATCCCGGTGCAATTGCGAACCGCCGCAGGCGTGGAGAAGGGTGCCTACGTGCACGCGATGTACCTGAACGACCACCCGCCCATCGCCGGCGGGCGCGAGCTCTGGGGCTTTCCCAAGAAGCTTGCGACGCCGGTGCTCGAATACGAGACCGACACCATCGTCGGCACGCTCGACTACGGGCGCGTGCGCGTGGCTTCGGCCACCATGGGCTTCAAGCACCGTGCGCTGGATGCGGGTTCGATTCTTGCTGGCCTGGCGCAACCCAACTTCCTGCTCAAGGTCATTCCGCATGTCGACGGCACGCCGCGCATCTGCGAGCTGGTGCGCTACCACATGGTGGACATCAACCTCAAGGGCGCATGGACGGGCCCTGCGGCGCTCGAGCTGCATCCGCACGCATTGGCGCCGGTGGCGCAGCTGCCGGTGCTGAAGATCGAATCCGCTGCGCACTACATCGCCGACATGACGCTGGCGCTCGGCACCGTCGAGTTCGACTACCTGGCCTGACGCCTTACTCCACTCTCCCGCAAACAAGGAACACACCATGCAACTCAAGGACAAAGTCGCTTTCATCACCGGCTCGGCCAGCGGCATCGGCAAGGAGATCGCCATCGTGTTCGCGCAGGAAGGCGCGAAGATCGTGATCGCCGACCTGAACAAGGCGGCGGCCGATGCCACCGCCGCCGAACTCAAGGCGACCGGCGCCGACGCCATCGGCGTCGGCGTCGACGTCACCAGCGAAGACCAGGTCAATGCCGCGGTCGAAGAGGCCGCAGCGGCCTTTGGCGGCATCGACATCCTGATCAGCAATGCCGGCATCCAGATCGTGCATCCGGTCGACGAGTTCAGCTTTGCCGACTGGAAGAAGATGCTGGCGATCCACCTCGACGGCGCGTTTCTCACCACCCGGGCCTGCCTCAAGCACATGTATGCGCAGGGGCGCGGCGGCAGCGTGATCTACATGGGCTCGGTGCACTCGAAAGAGGCTTCGCTGCTCAAGGCGCCGTACGTCACCGCCAAGCACGGCCTGATCGGCCTGTGCAAGACGGTCGCGAAAGAGGGCGCGAAGCACGGCGTGCGTGCCAACGTCATCTGTCCCGGCTTCGTGCGCACGCCCCTGGTCGAGAAGCAGATTCCCGAGCAGGCCAAAACACTGGGCATCACCGAAGAAGAGGTCATCAAGAACGTGATGCTCAAGGAAACCGTGGACGGCGAGTTCACCACCACCGACGACGTGGCGCGCGTGGCACTCATGTTCGCGGGCTTCCCGACCAACGCGCTGACCGGCCAGTCGCTGGTGGTGAGCCACGGCTGGTTCATGCAGTGAGCTCGAGCGCAGCCTAGAGTTTCAGCGTCCAGGTTTCGCCGACCAGCTGCTGGCCGAAGCCTTCGTAGGGTTCCGATTTCGTGAGGCGGAAGCCGCGCGCGGCGGCGATGCCGCGCGCCGCGGCAAGGCAGCTGTTGGTCCACAGCACCATCGTCTTGTAGCCCTTGCGGCGTGCGAAGGCGATGCATTCGTCGGTGAGGCGCCCGCCGAGCCCCAGGCCGCGCGCTTGCGGCGCAAGGATCAGCATGCGCAATTGCGCCGTGCCGGCCGACTTGCGCACCAGGAACACGGCGCCGACGCGTTCGCCATTGAGTTCGGCGATCCAGCAGCGCTCCCATTCGGGCTGGAACTTGCGCAGGAACTGGCCTGCAATGTCGGCCACCAGCGCCTCGAACCCGCTGTTCCAGCCGTACTCGCGGGCGTAGATTTCGCCGTGCTGCTGCACCACCCAGCCGATGTCGCCGGGCGCCGGGTCGCGCAGCACGGCGGTCACCGGTTTCGTGGAGGCGGGCCGCGCGGGGTCGAGCAGCGTCTGCACCGTGGCCATGGCTTCAACCACCTGCTGCCGCTCGGCCGCGGTGAGCGGCGCCAGCAGCCCGGCGGCGTCGTCGCAAGATCGCTGCTGCAGCGGTGCGAAAGCGGCGTGGCCGGCGTCGGTCAGTGCCAGCAGGCTCTGGCGGGCATCGGCGGGGTGGGGCAGGCGTGTGAGCCAACCCGCCTTGTCGAAGCGGCGCAGGATGCGGCTCAGGTAGCCGGCGTCGAGCCCGAGCGCTTTGCCGATCTCGCTGGCGACCGGTTTTTCGCGGTGCGCCAGCGCGTAGAGCACGCGCACGTCGGTCAGCGACATTTCGCTGCCGAGGTAGGAGCCAAGCGCCCCGATGCGCGCGGTGTAGAAGCGGTTGAAATGGCGCACTGCCTTCACGGCGGCGGCATCGGCTGCCTGTGGAGTCGTCGACATGGTTGCCATTGTCATTCAATATGGTTGACAAAAGCAACTATTTACCTGTGGCGTCGCCACGTCGCTGCATGGCCTTGCAGGCGACAGAGTCGCTGTAAATCCTTAAAATCGCGGGTTGCCCGAAACGGGCCCCCATGGCGCTGCTGCATTGCGCCAGCTCGCTCCCCATGAACGCCCCCGTCGACGTCTCCTTTTTTCATCGCGCCGCCAAGCCGCTGACCAGCTACCGCAAGTACTGGGCGGCCCGCTTCGGCACGGCCAGGTTTCTGCCGACTTCGCGCCAGGAGATGGAAGCGCTCGGCTGGAACAGCTGCGACATCATCGTGGTGACCGGCGATGCCTACGTCGACCACCCCAGTTTCGGCATGGCCGTGATCGGCCGGATGCTCGAAGCGCAGGGTTTTCGCGTCGGCATCATCGCGCAGCCCGACTGGCAGAGCGCCGACCCGTTCAAGGCGCTGGGCAAGCCGAACCTGTTCTTCGGCGTGACGTCGGGCAACATGGATTCGATGATCAACCGCTACACGGCCGATCGCAAAATCCGCAGCGACGATGCCTACACGCCCGGCGACGTCGGCGGCAAGCGGCCCGACCGCGCGGCCATCGTCTATTCGCAGCGTTGCAAGGAAGCATGGAACGACGTGCCGATCATCCTCGGCGGCATCGAAGGCAGCCTGCGCCGCATCGCGCACTACGACTACTGGTCGGACAAGGTGCGCCGCTCGGTGGTGGTCGATTCGAAGTGCGACCTGCTGCTCTACGGCAATGCCGAGCGCGCCATCGTCGAGATCGCGCACCGGCTGGCCGCGAAAGAGCCGGTGCAGCAGATCACCGATGTGCGCGGCACCGCGTTCGTGCGGCGTGAAACGCCGCAAGGCTGGTTCGAGATCAACTCCACCAGCGTGGACGAACCCGGCCGCGTCGAGGCGCACGTCAATCCGTACCTCATGGTGTCGGATCAGGCCAAGGCCAACGGCGCGACCTGCGCGCGCGAGGACGAAGCCGAGGCGGTCGCGGTGGCCGCCGAAGCAGGCGCCGTTGCCGCGGTGTCCGTCAACCCGGCCATCAAGCCGCTGACCTTCGTGCCCAACCCGGCGCTGCGCGCCCGCATCAAGGTGCCGCCACGCGAGCATTCGGTGATCCGCCTGCCGTCGTACGAGCAGGTGCGCGCCGACCCGGTGCTCTACGCGCATGCCAACCGCGTGCTGCACCTGGAAACCAACCCCGGCAATGCACGTGCACTGGTGCAGACGCATGGCGAGGGCGCGACCGCGCGCGACGTGTGGATCAACCCGCCGCCGATTCCGCTGACCACGGCCGAAATGGATCACGTGTTCGACCTGGCCTATGCGCGCAGCCCGCATCCGCGCTATGCCGACGAGGCCGGCAGCCACGATGGCGCGACCAAGATCCCGGCCTGGGAGATGATCCGCTTCAGCGTGAACATCATGCGCGGCTGCTTTGGTGGCTGCACCTTCTGCTCGATCACCGAGCATGAGGGCCGCATCATCCAGAGCCGTTCGGAAGAATCGATCATCAAGGAGGTCGAGGCCATCCGCGACTCGGTCAAGGGCTTCACCGGCACCATCTCCGACCTCGGCGGCCCGACGGCCAACATGTACCGGCTCGGCTGCAAGAGCCCCGAGATCGAGGCCGCCTGCCGCAAGCCGAGCTGCGTGTACCCGGGCATCTGCTCGAACCTCGGCACCAACCACGACCCGCTCATCAAGATCTACCGTCGCGCGCGCTCGCTGCGGGGCATCAAGAAAATCCTGATCGGCTCCGGCCTGCGCTACGACCTGGCCGTGCAAAGCCCCGAGTACGTAAAAGAGCTGGTGCAGCACCACGTGGGCGGCTACCTCAAGATCGCGCCCGAGCACACCGAGCAGGGCCCGCTCACCAAGATGATGAAGCCGGGCATCGGCAGCTACGACAAGTTCAAGCAACTGTTCGAGAAGTTCAGCGCCGAGGCCGGCAAGAAGCAGTACCTGATTCCGTACTTCATCGCCGCGCATCCGGGTACCAGCGACGAGGACATGATGAACCTCGCGATCTGGCTCAAGAAGAACGGCTTCCG
>JBDUCH010000403.1:0-3630 GCA_040003555.1 Variovorax sp.
ACCTCGCGCTCGGCCTGCACGCGCGTGAAGCCGCTGGCCGACAGCCACTGGGTCACCTCGTCGGCCGTGGTCGTGGCCGGCAATTCGACCGGGAAGGTCAGCACCACGCGCGGGTCGCCGGCTGCGGCAGCCCGCTCGACCAGCGCCGCGTAGATCGAGTCGGGGGAATCGTGCCGCACCGGCAGTGCGGTCTTGCGGTCGAAAAGCTGGGCCGCGCGCGCGAACAACAACTTCAGGTGGTCGTTCAGCTCGGTCATGGTGCCGACCGTGGAGCGCGAGGAGCGCACCGGGTTGGTCTGGTCGATGGCGATGGCGGGCGGCACGCCCTCGACCTTGTCGACTGCCGGCCTGTCCATGCGGTCGAGAAACTGGCGCGCATAGGCCGAGAAGGTCTCGACGTAGCGGCGTTGCCCTTCGGCGTAGAGGGTGTCGAACACGAGGCTCGACTTGCCCGAGCCGCTGGGGCCCGTGACCACCGTAAGTTCGCCGGTGCGGATGTCGAGGTCGAGGTTCTGGAGGTTGTGCTGGCGCGCGCCGCGGATCCGGATGGAGCCCTGTGTCATGAGTGCCTTGGGGGTGGGGCAGACATTCTAGGAAGAGGCGGGCCTCCCATTCGTGCGATGCGTCACATGCTGGGTCGGCGGGCAGGGGTTTCCCCGGATGGGCTGCAAGCGCGACTTCGTAACAAATACTCACACTTGCGCCGGCCTCGTCCGTCGCCCCCGAATTTCTCCTCCCAAAGGCTTCCCAATGAAGAAAATGCGCGTTCTCTGCGCGGCCGGATTGCTGGGGCTCGGCGCCGTCAGCGCCGCCGCCCAGATCCTGATCGGCCAGACCGCCGCCATCACCGGAGCGGTCGCGGCCAACATGCAGGAAACCATTACCGGGGCGCAGTTGGCGATCGACCACGCCAACGCTCAGGGCGGCATCCACGGCGAGCAGATCGAGATCGTGCGCCTGGACGACGGTTTCGACGTCAAGCGTGCCGGTGAAAACGCCCGCGTGCTGATCGAGGAAAAAAAGGTCGTCGCGCTCTTCCTGAGCCGCGGCACACCGCACACGCAGGCCATCATTCCCTGGCTCGACAAATACGGCGTGGCGCTGATCGGGCCGTCTACCGGCGCCATGGTGCTGCACAAGCCGGTGCAAAAGCACGTGTTCAACGTGCGCTCCACCTACCAGCGCGAAGCGGAAAAGGCGGTGATGCACCTGCACACCGTTGGCATCGAACGGATCGCCGTGGTGCATGCCTCCGACTCGTTCGGCAAGGACGGCCTCGACGGCGCCGCCACCGGCTTCACCAAGGCGAAGAAGGAGCCGGCAGTCGTGGTGCCCGCGGATCGCGACAAGCCCGACTACGCTGCCATCGTGGCGGCGCTGACCAAGGCCAACCCGCAAGCCGTGCTGTGGATCGGTTCGGGCAGCGCGGTGGTCGACGGTATCAAGGCATTGCGCGCCGCCGGCTCGTCGGCGCAGATCGTCACGCTGTCGAACAACGCCTCGACCGGCTTCATCAAGCAGCTCGGCGAAGCGAGCCGCGGCGTGATCGTGACGCAGGTTTTCCCTTCGGAGCGGGCCACGGCCCAGCCGCTGGTCAAGGAGGCGACGACGCTGGCGCAGGCCAAGGGGCAAGCCGAACTGTCACCTGCCACGCTGGAAGGTTTCGCCGCTGGCAAGGTGCTGGTCGAGGCACTGCGCCGCGCCGGTCCGAAGCCAACACGCGCGAAGATTCTCGCGGCGCTGGACACCATTCGCGGCTTCGACCTCGGCGGCGGCATGGAAATCACCTATTCGCCGCAGGATCACTCCGGCATCGATTTCGCCGACCTGGCAATCATCAGCGACGGCCGCTTCAAGCGCTGAGGCCGCGCGCTACTTCGGCGCGCTGGCGGCAGGCGCGGGCTCAGGCGCGTGCGTCGCCTCGGTGCCGTGCTTTTCGCCCGACATGTCGATCTTGTCGCCACCCTTGCTGATGACGAACAGTGCAATGGCGGCAAAGATGACGAAGCCGACGACAAGTTTCCACATGGTGTTGTCTCCTGGACTGAAGAATGGCGCTCAAGAAAAAGGCCTCAGGCCGGATGGCGTGAAGCCTCTGTATTGAATGCCAGGGATACCGCGGAGCCGGCTTGGCCGGGCCGCTGGTATCACCGGTATCGGCTAGTCGTTCGCGTAGATGTCGACGTCCTTGGTCTCGCGCACGAACAGCGTGCCGACCACCAGCGTCATGGCCGCGATGATGATCGGGTACCAGAGGCCGTTGAACATGTTGCCGGTGCTGGCCACGATGGCGAACGAGATGGGTGGCAGCAACCCGCCGAACCAGCCGTTGCCGATGTGGTACGGCAGGCTCATCGAGGTGTAGCGGATGCGCGTTGGGAACAGCTCCACCAGCATCGCGGCGATCGGGCCATAGACCATCGTCACCAGCAGCACCAGCCAGAACAGCAGCGCGACCATCATCCCCTTGTTCATCTTGGCCGGATCCGCCTTGGCGGGATAGCCGGCAACCTTGAGGTCGTCGCCGACCACCTTCTTGAAGGCGGCGATTTCCTTGACCGAGGCTTCGTCGAACTTGGAATTCACCACGTTGCCGATCGGCGCTTCGGCCGACTTGTCGCCGATCTTGACGATCGCCTTGGAGCCCGGCGCTCCCGCGATGTTCTCGTAGCTCACCGAGTTCTGCGACAGGTAGCGCTTCGCGATGTCGCAGGAGCTGCGGAAGTCGATTTCACGCGCCACCGGGTTGCCCTGGAACGAGCAGCTCGCCGGATCCGACGTCACGGTCACTGCGGCCGTGGTCTGTGCCTTCATCAGATCGGGGTTGGCCGCTTCGGCCAGCATCTTGAACACCGGGAAATACGTCACCACTGCCAGCAGGCAGCCGGCCATGATGATCGGCTTGCGGCCGATCTTGTCGGACAGCGTGCCGAACACGACGAAGAACGGCGTGCCGATCAGCAGCGAGGCCGCGATCATCAGGTTGGCCGTGGTGTTGTCGACCTTGAGCTGTTGCGTCAGGAAGAACAGCGCATAGAACTGGCCCGAGTACCAGACCACGGCCTGGCCGGCGGTCAGGCCCACCAGCGCGAGGATGACGATCTTCAGGTTCTTCCACTGGCCGAACGATTCCGACAGCGGGGCCTTCGAGGTCTTGCCCTCGGCCTTCATTTTCTGGAAGGCGGGCGACTCGCTCAGGCTCAACCGGATCCACACCGAGACGCCGAGCAGCGCGATCGAGACGAGGAACGGAATGCGCCATGCCCAGTCGGTAAAGGCCACTTCGCCCAAGCCGACCCGCACGCCCAGAATCACCAGCAGGCTCAGGAAAAGTCCGAGCGTGGCGGTGGTCTGGATCCACGAGGTGTAGGCACCGCGCTTGCCGTGCGGCGAGTGCTCGGCCACGTAGGTGGCTGCACCGCCGTACTCGCCGCCGAGCGCCAGGCCCTGCAGCATGCGCAGCGCGATCAGGATCACCGGCGCCGCGACGCCGATGGTCGCGTAGCTGGGCAGCAGGCCGACGATGAAGGTCGACAAGCCCATGATCAGGATCGTGACCAGGAAGGTGTACTTGCGGCCGATCATGTCGCCCAGGCGGCCGAACACGATGGCGCCGAACGGGCGCACCAG
>JBDUCH010000404.1:0-3626 GCA_040003555.1 Variovorax sp.
TGCTGGAGCGGTTGGCTCGCGACTTCGAACCCTGGCTCGAGCCACTGCCGGGAGCCGTGGGTCTGCACCTGGCAGCGCGGACGCACCCCCGCCTCGATGTCCCGCGGTTAATTCAACAGGCGCGCCAGATGGGGGTCGGTGTGTCTTCGATTGCCGACTACGGGGCGGGCTCGACGCTGCCGCGCGGGCTCTTGTTCGGCTTCGGTGCTCTCGAGGCAGTGCGCATCCAAGTCGGGTTGGATCGGTTGCGTGCGCTGTTTGCGAAGGGATGAGGGTGCGATCGGTTGAGCACGTATTACCCAGTCGCACTGCAGACGGATGGGTGCGTGGATGGGTAGGGATATCGAACTGACCGAGCGTCGATGAGAGACATCGATGGCTGGCGGAGAGTGTGAGATTCGAACTCACGGACGGTTGCCCGTCGGCAGTTTTCAAGACTGCTGGTTTAAACCACTCACCCAACTCTCCGAGCCAGTGATTTTAGACGGTGCTGCCCTGCTGGCGTGGCGCTTCTTGTTTTTCCGCGGCGGATGCATGGCGCGGCTGCAGGCCGTGCAGCACCAGATCCAGAACGCCTCGGGCCCACGCGCGGCGTTCGGTCGGCCCGGCGAGCGGGTTGGCGATGAAAAAGCGGACGCCGCCGTAGGCCAGCGTCGACAACTGCACCGCCGTGAGTTCGGGCTCCGGCACGTGCAGTTTGCCGGCACGATGGGCCTCGGCCAGGTAGTGAACCAGCGGATCCAGCAGTTGGCTGTTCTCCGTGTAGACCATCCTGGACAGCTCGGGGAAGCGCGTCGCCTCGGCGATCACCAGCCGCAGCAGCCCCATCGTGCGGGGCTCGCTGGCGCCCAGGTACATGCCCTCGATCAGTTCGAGCAAGCGTTCTTCTGTGCCGGTCTTGTTGTCGCTCTTGAGCGCCGCGTGCATGCTGGTGCGCGCGTGGTCGAGCGACCGGTGGATGACCTCGCGAAACAAGGCATGCTTGTTCTCGAACTGGCGGTAGATGGTGATCTTGGCGACCCCGGCGTCGCGCGCGATCGCCTCGATGCTGGTGGAGGCGTAGCCCTTGTCCAGGAAAGACTGGGTGGCTGCTTCCAGAAATGCCTCGCGCAGCTCGTTTGCCTGCACCACGCTGGGCCGTCCACGTGATCTGCGTACAGGCTGCTGGGCTTCGGTGTCGCCTTGTTGCGGTTCTTCGGTCGGGGGCGCGGGCGGGCTGGAGGTCATTCGTCGGGCAAGAACAAGGTCTGTAAGTCACTCAAGAAATCAAGACCCCGCTCCGTCGGCCAAACCTGACGGAGGTCGCGCGCCAGCAGGCCACCTTTCTCGGCCTGACTGAGCCCGCGTTGAATGGCGGTTATTGCCAGCCCGGTGCGTTCGCCGAACTGTTGCAAGGAAAAACCGTCTTTCAGTCTCAAGGCGTTGAGCATGAATTCGAACGGCAGTTCGGCCACCGCCACGTCTTCGCTTTGCGCCACTGCGGCCCCGGCCAGCGCCTGATCCATATAGCGCTGTGGTTCCCGAAAGCGAACCTGTCGCACGATGCGGTGCGCAAAGCTCAACTTGCTGTGGGCGCCAGCGCCAATACCGAGGTAATCGCCGAACTGCCAGTAGTTGAGATTGTGAGCACAGGTGTGGCCTTCTCGCGCGTAGGCCGAAACCTCGTATCGACCCAATCCGGCCGCGTTCGCGCGTTCGACGATGCGGTCGAGCATTGCGTAGGCGTCGTCGTCCTCTGGCACCTTCGGCGGGAATTTTGCGAAGTAAGTATTGGGTTCGATCGTGAGGTGATAGACCGAGAGATGCGGCGGCGCGAGGGCCAGCGCCTGGTCGAGGTCGGCCTCGAATTGCGCAGCGGTCTGGCCCGGCAGCGCATACATCAGATCGAGATTGAAGGTGTCGAACGCGCTGGCCGCCTCTTCCACGGCGGCTATGGCCTGCGCCCGGTCGTGCACCCGGCCGAGCGCCTTGAGGTGCTCGTCGTTGAAGCTCTGCACCCCGACCGACAGCCGCGTGACGCCGGCGGCGCGGTAGGCGCGGAAGCGGTCGCGCTCGAAGGTGCCGGGGTTGGCTTCGAGCGTGATCTCGCAATCCGGTGCGAGCTTCAGGCGGGCGCGCAGGTCGCCGATGAGGCGGTCGATCGCCTCGGGCGAAAACAGGCTGGGCGTGCCGCCACCGATGAACACGGTGTGCACCGTGCGGCCCCAGATCAGGGGCAGCGCCGCGTCGAGGTCGGCCACCAGTGCGTCCAGGTAGCGCTGCTCCGGCAAGCCCCCGCCCTGCCCGCTCGACCACTCGTGCGAATTGAAATCGCAGTAGGGGCATTTGCGCAGGCACCAGGGCAGGTGCACATAGAGCGACAGGGGCGGCAGCGCGGCCAGTTGCAGCGGGCCGGGCCGCATCAGGTGCAGCACGTTGTTGGCGTCCGGCGCGCCGGCCTGCAGGGCAGCCGCGATCGGGACGACCGTGCTCATCGCGACCAGCGCTCGCGCATCAGCGCCAGCATCGCGCGGGCCGCCTGGCCGCGGTGGCTGTTGGCATTTTTGACTTCGGGCGGCAGCTGCGCGAAGGTCTGGCCGAAGGCGGGCAGGAACATCACGGGGTCGAAGCCAAAGCCGTTGTCGCCGACCGGCGCATGCGTGATCTCGCCGGCGACGCGGCCGACCGCGATCAGCGGCTCGGGATCTTCGGCACTGCGCAAGGCCACCAGAGTGCTGACCAGCGCCGCGCGCCGGTCTTTCACTTCGGCCATCTGCTCAAGCAGGGCACGCACGTTGTTGTCGTCGCCCTTGGCGTAGCCGAACTGCGTGGCATAGAAGGCAGTGTCCACGCCCGGCAGGCCGCCGAACGCCTCCACGCAGAGGCCCGCGTCGTCGGCAATGGCGGGCAGCCCGGTGGCGGCTGCAGCATGCCGCGCCTTGGCCAGCGCGTTCTCGACAAAGGTGCGAAACGGCTCGTCAGCCTCGCCCACGCCGAGCTCGGCCTGGCGCACCAGCCTCACGTCGAGCGGCGCCAGCAGTTGCTGGAGTTCCGCCAGTTTGCCGGCATTGTTGGAAGCGAGAACCAGTTTCATGTCCAGAAAAGAGCTTCGGCGCCCTTTGGGTGGACACCGGAAGCTATTATTTTGATAGCGATTGCTGTTGCAGCAGGACGAGCTCCTGAATGCCCTTGTCGGCCAGCCCGAGCAGCGCGTCCATCTCGGCGCGGGTGAAAGCGGCGCCTTCGGCCGTGCCCTGCACCTCGACGAAGTGGCCGGCTCCGGTCATCACGACGTTCATGTCGGTGTCGCAGGCCGAGTCTTCGATGTATTCCAGGTCAAGCAGCGGCGTGCCCTGCACGATACCGACCGAAATGGCGGCCACCGGGCCGAGGATCGGCGTGGCCGCGATCTTGCCGGCTGCCAGCAATTTGTTGACCGCATCCTGCGCGGCCACGAAAGCACCGGTGATGGCGGCCGTGCGGGTGCCTCCGTCGGCCTGCAGCACGTCGCAGTCGAGGTGGATGGTGCGCTCGCCGAGCGCCTTCAGATCGAACACGGCGCGCATCGAGCGGCCGATCAGGCGCTGGATTTCCTGGGTGCGGCCGCTCTGCTTGCCGCGTGCGGCCTCGCGGTCGCTGCGGGTGTG
>JBDUCH010000405.1:0-3625 GCA_040003555.1 Variovorax sp.
GTCATGTTGCGGATGCCGTTGCGCGCCAGGTCGCGCGCGATCGGCAGCGTCATGCCGACCACGCCGCCCTTGGAGGCGGAGTAGGCCGCCTGGCCCATCTGGCCGTCGTAGGCAGCGACCGAAGCGGTCGAGATCAGCACGCCGCGCTCGCCGGTGGATTCGGGGTCGTTCTTGCTCATGGCCTCGGCCGCGAGCCGGATCATGTTGAAACTGCCGATCAGGTTGACCGTCACGGTCTTGCTGAAAACGGCCAGCGCATGCGCGCCGTTCTTGCCCACGGTTTTCTCGGCCGGCGCAATGCCGGCGCAATTGACCAGGCCCATGAGCTTGCCGAGCTTCAGCGCGGCGGCCACCGCGGCCTGGCCGTCGGCTTCCTGGCTCACGTCGCACCTGACGAACACGCCCCCGATCTCCTGCGCCACCGCGGCGCCCTTGTCGGCCTGCATGTCCGCCACGACCACCTTGGCTCCGTTGGCCGCCAGCATCCGCGCCGTGCCTTCGCCCAGGCCCGATGCGCCGCCCGTCACGATGAAAACCTTGCCTTCGATCTGCATGAATGAGTCTCCTGCTGTGTGAGCCGACATTATCGGAGACCCCGCCGCGCACAAAAAAAGGGCCCTGTCCGAAGACAGAGCCCTGAATTGGATCCGGGAGGACCCAAGGAGACAACTTGTAAGATTTGCTTAGCGCTTGCGCGAAGCGGTTTGAGCGGTGCTCTTGGCTGCGTTCACGGCCGAGGTCGACACGGCGGTGAAGTTGGCTTCGGCAACGTCGGAAGCTTGCTTGACGGCCTTTTGCACCGATTCGAAAGCGTTGTTGGCAGCAGCCACGGCGCTCTTCATCATGGCAACGGCGGTTTCCGAACCGGCCGGAGCATTCTTGGAAGCGCTGTCGACCAGGCCGACGATGGTGGCTTGCGTTTCGGCAGCCTTGGCTTCAAAAGCCTTGGTGAACTCGGCGCCGGTGCCTTGGGCGATGTCGTACAGGTGACGGCTGTAGGCCGTGGTCTTTTCAGCCAGCGGCTGGAACAGGCTGGCTTGCAGCGCGAGCAGTTCCTGTGCGTCCTTGACGCTCAGCAGGGCCTGGGCGGTGCCTTGGGCTTCGCTCAGTGCGGCCTTGGAGGCGGTCACGTTCAGTTCGACGAGTTTTTCAACGCCTTCGAAAGCCTTGGTGGTCAGGCCGAACAGGGTTTCGAGGTTTGCCTTTTGGGCGGAGAGGAATTGGTCAGCGGTCAGTGCCATGGTGTGCTCCAGAGAGGTTGAAAGAAAGAGGTTGGCGTTTCGCTGACACCCGCATTTATGTTGCGCTGCAGCATGACTCGAAGTATAGGACTCTCAGCGCACGAATCAACCCTTTTTTGTTGCGTTGCAGCAATCTAGAGGGCATCTTCTAGACGCCGGCTCACAGGCAGAATGCCGCGCCATGACCCGCGCAGCAGCCAAGCCCCTCAAGCCCCTCCCCGCACACCGAAGCCAATACAGCGTGTTCCGCACCATCGCAACGCGCTGGGCCGACAACGACATGTATGGCCACGTCAACAACGTCGTCTACTACGGCTGGTTCGACACCGCAGTCAACGGGCTGCTGATCGAGCGCGGCGCGCTGGACATCCATCGGGGCGACACCATCGGCTTCGTGGTCGAAACGCAGTGCAACTACTTTGCGCCGCTGGCCTTTCCCCAGACGGTCGAAGCCGGAATCCGGGTCGCCGAAGCCGGCCGTTCCAGCGTGCGCTACGAGATCGGCCTGTTTGCGCAGGGCGCCGAGACGGCCGCGGCTCAGGGCCATTTCGTTCACGTGTATGTCGACCGCGTGAGCCAGCGTCCGGTGCCGCTGCCTGCACCGCTGGCGGAAGTGGTGCAATCGCTCAGGCGCTGACACCCAAACGCAAAACGGCGCCCGCAGGCGCCGTTTCGGTCAAGGAGCGTGCCGCCCCCCGATCACATCTTCTTCATGGCCTTGATATCGGCCTTGCCCTTGGCTTCATCGGCCTTGGCTTGCTTCACGCAGGCGCTCTTGGCGTCGCCGGTCTGGTCGTCGCACTTTTCCTTGGCAACTGCGTACATCGCATCGACCTTTTCTTCGGCCACCTTCTTCATGTGGCTGTCGCTCGGCTTGTATTGCTGTTCGAGTTCGGCCTTGGCCACCTTTTCGGTGCCCTTGGCTTCCTTGTCGCAGACATCCTTGGCGTTGTCCTTCATCGTGTCGCACTTGGCCTTGGCGACCTTGTAGTCGGCCTCGATCTTTTCCTTGGCGACCTTGTATTCGTCCTTGGTCATCGCGCTGGCGTGCGTGACCATGAAGCAGGACGAAGCAGCGATCGCGAGCATGAGCAGGTGTTTTTTCATGGGTGTTCCTCGTTGAGTTGTGAAGTTGTTTTCAGTGACTGAGCACGCAGGCCGAAAAGTCAGGACTTTTCGAAGAAATAGTTCGGGTTGTTCTTTTCCCAATCGGCCACCTGCCTTTCAGCTTCGTCCTTGCTGATGCCATGGCGTTCCTGGATGCGGCCGAGCAACTGGTCGCGCTTGCCGGCAATGACATCGAAGTCGTCATCGGTCAGCTTGCCCCATTGCTCCTTGACCTTGCCCTTGAGCTGTTTCCAGTTGCCTTCCACGGTGTCTTTGTTCACGGCGATCTCCTTCGTTGCGGTTGAGGCGTCGGCGTGTTTGCCGGCGTGAACGGAATGTTGCTGCGCCTTGGCCGGGTGGCGGTAGGACGCGCCGGGAATGGGGCGTAGGCACTTGCCGACGCGCGCCGTGATAATGGTGCGGCACAACGGGAACACGCGGTATTTGCCAATGATCATCCACAGCCTGCTCGACACCGACCTCTACAAGTTCACGATGATGCAGGTGGTGTTGCACCACTTTCCGGGTGCGCGCGTCGAGTACCGCTTCAAGTGCCGCAACCCCGGCGTCGACCTCGCGCGGTTTGCCGGACAGATCCGGGAAGAGGTGCGGCACCTGTGCTCGTTGCAGTTCAAAGAACCCGAGCTGACCTACCTGCGCTCGATGCGCTTCATCAAGAGCGACTTCGTCGATTTCCTCGGCCTGTTCCGGCTCAACGAGAAGTACATCGACATCGTGCCGCAGGCCAGCGGCGAACTCGAGATCCGCATCAAGGGGCCGTGGTTGCACACCATCCTGTTCGAGATCCCGGTGCTGGCGATCGTCAACGAGGTCTACTTCCGCAACACACAGCCGCAGCCAGACCTGGCGGAAGGCCGGCTCCGGCTCGAAACCAAGATCGGGGAACTGCGCGGCGACGGCCTCACGGATCTCAAGATTGCCGACTACGGAACGCGCCGGCGTTTCTCCAAGGAATGGCATGAAGAAGTGCTGCGCACCCTCAGCGCACAGCTTGGTGCGGTGACGGTGCCGGCACGCGTCGGCGAGCGCAGTCCGCAGTTTGCCGGCACCAGCAATGTGCTCTACGCGATGAAGCTCGGGCTGATTCCGCTGGGCACCATGGCGCACGAATACCTGCAGGCCTGCCAGGCGCTCGGGCCGCGACTGCGCGACAGCCAGGTGTTCGGCTTCGAGATGTGGGGCCGCGAATACCGCGGCGACCTCGGCATCGCGCTGTCCGATGTGTACGGCATGAGCGCGTTCCTGCGCGACTTCGA
>JBDUCH010000094.1:0-12216 GCA_040003555.1 Variovorax sp.
ACCCACCGCGGGTTCTGGGAACAACGCGGCAGCTGAGCGCGCACAGCACTTCTAGGGAGTCGTCACCCGGTCGCGCCCTGCATCCTTCGAGCGTTGGAGCATGGTTTCGACGCGGTGCATGAAGACCTCTGCCGTTTCTTCCGGCAGCACCTGCACCGCACCGATGCTCACGGTGAGCTGGGCCGCTGGGTCGTTCGACTTTGCGTGCGCCATGCCGACATCACGCAGCCGCTCGCGCAATTGCTCGGCATGCAAGCGGGCCCGTTCGAGATTGCAGTCGTACAGCAGCAGGCCGAAGCGCTTGCCGCCTTCGCGGCTCGCCAGGTCGAGCGGGCGGCGCGCAAAGGTCGCGACGACCTGGGTGATGTCGATCAGGGCGCGGTCGCCCGCCTCTCGGCCGTAGCGTTCGTTGTACGTGCGGAAACGGTCTACATCGATCAGCACGAAGCTCAGCGTCACGCCGTCCCGGATCGCCTGCAGGCGTGCGATCTGGGTCAGCTTGTGCGTGCCGCGGCGGGTGTAGAGGCCGGTGAGGGGATCGACGAAGGCTTGCCGCGAGAGCAGGCCATGCAACAGGAACTGCTCTCGGTACAGGCGTTCGACGAGATAGCCGCCGACGGCAGACAAACCGAACGCTCCCCAGAGGGCCGTCAACGCGAAGAAGCCATCGGTGCTCAGGGCCGGCCGAGACAGGCCGAATACCAGCACGGTGCCGCCGACGGCCATCGCGAGCGCCAGCACGAGGGCGTGACGGAACACCAGCCCGAGCGGAAAAAATACCACCACCATCAGCCCGAGCGCTGCCAGTACCACTTGCGGCCTCGCGCCCGTGCCGGCGCGGATCGCCAGCACGCCGAGGGCGACGGCCGCCAACACCAGCACGGTCGCCGACACGAAGTCGGTGCGGGCGGCCCGGCCGCGGGCCTTCAACAGCAACAGGCTCGCGCAGAGCACCAGCACCATGGCCCACTGAACCAACGAAGCGATGCTGTCCGCCGGCAGCGATCCGGTCGAGAGCGCGATCAGGCCCGCCTGGCCGAACGCGATCCAGGCGAACAGGGCCACGCCAACGCAGATTGAAGCGGGTCGCCGCTGGACATCCCGCAAGTGCTCCATGTACTCCTGCTCCAGATCGGGCTGGAAGCGGAGCGATCCGACACCGGTCGCCAGGTGCCGGGCATAGGGGCCGGCGGCAGCGTCATCCTGCAGCACGCGCTGGTCGAATCGCAGGCGGGGGTCGGCGCTCGGCTGGCGAACCTCCCGCTCCTCGACCCAGTGCGAACGCGGCCCGTAGAGCTCGTTGGCGGTCTTGACGATGATGGCCAGGTCGCGGCGCATCTCAGGAGAGGCAGGCGCCCAGTCGCGGTGGGCATGGATCTCGTGCTCGGCATGTTGGACATGCTCGTTCCAGCACAGACGGATTTGGCGCATCGTTTCCTGAACCTTCAGCGGGGCGTGCCGTAGTGCCGCGCCTTGTCGTCGTACATCGACCGATCCGCGTGCAGCAGGGCCTCGTCCAGCGATCCACCCGCACCGCAGGTTGCCAACCCGATCGAGAGGCTGAGGTTGTGCCCGCTGGGGCCGGCGTAGAACTGGTTGTTGAGTTCGAGCAGCGAGAGGATCCGGTCGCGCATCGCTTCGGCGCCGCGCTCGTCCGTGGTCGGCAGCAGAACCGCGAACTCGTCGCCCCCCACGCGCGCGGGCCACCCGGGCTCGTCGACCGCCTTGGACAGTACTTCTCCCGCCCGCCGCAGCAGGGCGTCGCCGGCGGCGTGGCCAGCGTCGTCATTGACACGCTTGAGACCGTTCAGGTCGATCGAGAGGATGGAGACCGGCCATGGCCCCTTGCGCGCAAGGCGGTTGAGTTCCTCGGTATAGAAGGTGCGGTTGCACAGCTGGGTGAGCACGTCATGCTTGCCGAGGTACTCCAGGTAAGCCTCGGCCTTCTTGCGCGCCGTGATGTCGACCAGCGAGACCAGCACCAGATCCCAGGTGGCCAGGTGCTCTTCGAGCACCGTGAACTGCATGTGGATGTTGACCAGCTCGCCGTTCAGCGTGTAGTTGATCACCTCCCGCTGCTGGAACGTCTTCTGGTTCCACAGATCCTGCAGCTGCTCGGCAAACGAGTCGTGCATCTCGTCGCGAAACACTTTCTGGATGTTGCGCAGCAGTTCGGGCTTGCTGGCCGCACCGAACATCTTGAGCGTTTCCAGGTTGACATCGATCACGCGGATTTCCTGCATGCACCGGGTGACGAACTCCGAATGCACCTTGATGAACGTCGCGAAATCGGTGATGCCGCGATGCCGAACCTCATCCAGCAGGCGTTTGACGGCGCTGAAATCCTCGACCCACAACGAGACGGGCGAGTTGTCGAACAGGCCGCGTGCATAGCGCTCGCTCTCCGCCCGCTCGCGGTCCGCAGCCTTGCGTTCGCTGACGTCTTGCAGCGACACCAGCACGCGATCCCACGTCGACTCATGCCCCGGCAGCACGCGCACCCGCACATGCACGTCGAGCCGCCGCCCATCGAGGGCGTAGTTGACCGTCTCGTTGGAAAAGCTGAGCTGCCCCTGCCACAACTGCACCAGCTCGTACTTGACAGACACCCCCATGTCGTCGCGAAAGACGGTGCCCAGCCCAGCCAGCAGGACGTCCTGGCTTTCGGCGGCAAAAAGCGCAAGCGTGTGCTGGTTGACCTGCAGAACCTTGAGGCGGGCCATGCACTGGCGAACCCGCTCCACGTCGCCATCCAGATGCGCCGCCAGATCGGTGACCCCCTCTTCGCGCCACTGGTCGAACAGCTGCTTCAGCGCGCTGTAGTCCTCCAGCCAGAGCGATACCGGCGCCAGGTCGAACATGGATTCAAGGTCTGCGGAGGGTGGATTGACTATGGCGTTCATGGCGAACCCCATTGTCCATCGTTTGGCGCGGGCAACCGAACAAGATGCCGACGCGGCACCCACAACGAAATCCTGTGCCGTGGCCTGGCCCCAGTTCGGCTTTCGCGCACGGTGGGCAGGACATAAGCTTTCACTGCGATTGCATTCTGTCCACCCCCGGAGCGCTCACATGTCTTTGCAGGATTTCAAGGTTCTCACGTTCGACGTCGTCGGCACGCTGATCGATTTCGAGGGCGGCATGCTCGCCTACCTGCGCGCCGCCGTGCCCGGTGCCCGGGTGACCGACGACGCATTTCTCGCGGCCTACCGGAAGGCGCGCGCCGACGGCAACACCGGGTGGTACCCGGACGATCTGGAGCGCTGCTGGCATGTCATCGCGCCCGGCCTGGGCCTGCCCGATACCGATGCGCTCGCGCAGGGGCTGCGCGATTCGGTCGCGAACTGGCCGGCATTCCCCGATTCGGTGGAAGCGCTCAAGCGCCTGCGCAAGCGTTTCAAGCTCGTCACCATGACCAACGCCCAGACCTGGGCGCTGGCCCATTTCGCGAAAACGCTGGAGCAGCCCTTCGACATGCTGCTGAGCTGCGACGACGCGATGTGCGAGAAGCCCGATCCGCGCTACTTCGCCTATGCCCGGGGACGCTTCGAGGGCGCCTGGGGCTACAAGCAGGCCGACAACCTGCACGTCGCGCAGAGCCAGTACCACGACATCGGGGTGTCCCGCCGCCTGGGCATCACGACCTGCTGGATCGAGCGCCGCCATGGCCTCAAGGACTCGGGCGGCACGATCGAGTCGGAGCGCACCGAACCGGACTACCACTTCCACACGCTGGCCGAACTGGCCGACGCGGTCGAGGCCGGCCGTTGAGCCCCGGCGCGATTGCCGCACCCGTCGCCGACCTGCTGGCCGGGCTGGTCGCGCTGCGCCGCGACCTGCACGCACATCCCGAACTCGCATTCGAGGAGCGCCGCACGGCCGGCGTGGTGGCACAGGCGCTGCGCCTGCTGGGCCTGGACGTCCATGAAGGACTTGGCGGCACCGGCGTGGTCGGCACGCTGCGCTGCGGCGACGGCGAGCGCAGCGTCGGCCTGCGCGCCGACATGGACGCATTGCCGATGGTCGAACTCGGGCGTGCTGCACACGCGAGCCGCACACCCGGCGTGCACCACGGCTGCGGCCACGACGGCCATACCAGCATGCTGATCGGCGCGGCGCGCCAGCTGGCACGCACGCGCCGCTTCAACGGCACGGTGCATTTCATCTTCCAGCCGGCCGAGGAAGGCAAAGGCGGCGCGCGCGCCATGATCGAAGACGGTCTGTTCGAGCGCTTTCCCTGCGACAGCGTCTATGCGTTGCACAACTGGCCCGACCTGCCGCTGGGACAGGCGCAGACGCGCGCCGGCCCGATCATGGCGGCAGCCGACCGCTTCGACATCGTGCTGCGCGGGCGCGGCGGCCATGCCGCGCAGCCACACCACACGCCCGACGCCATCCTTGCGGCGAGCCAGCTCGTCGCGCAGTTGAACACCATCGTCGCGCGCCGCATCGACCCGGGCGAATCGGCGGTGCTGTCAGTCACGCGCATCGAGGGCGGCCACAGCCACAACGTGTTGCCGGCGGAGGTGTCCATCACCGGCACCGTGCGCAGCTTCGATGCCGCGTCGCAGGATCGCATCGAGGCCGCGCTGCGTGCCGCGGTCGACGGCGTGGCACTGGCCAGCGGTACCCAGGCCGAAGTACGCTACGTGCGCTACTACCCCGCCACCGTCAACACGCCGGCCGAGGCCGCGCTCGCGCTCGATGCAGCCAAGGCCATCGGCCTGCAGGCCGAGATGGCGCCGCGCGCGGCCTTCACCTCGGAAGACTTCGCCTTCATGCTGCAGCGCCGCCCCGGCGCCTACCTGTGGCTGGGCCAGGGGCGCGCCGACCCCGGGCCGGACGGCGAGCACGCGCTGCACCACCCTTGCTACGACTTCAACGACGACGCGTTGCCGCTGGGCGTGCGCTGGTTCTGCGAAGTGGCCGAAACCGCATTGCGGTGACACCTCGACGGTGGAGATCAAGGCCTGAACCGCTGAGGTGCGAAGGTCTGCGCATTCCGAGTGCAACCTCAAGGCGTCCAAGTCGGCCGGCCCAGCGCATACCGCCCGCCGACGCCCCCTGCCCCCGGCAAATGGCTTCAGGCCGCCTGCTTCGTCACCCCGGCAGCGAACCGCCCGATCGAGAAGCTTTCTATCGGCGTGGAGGTTCGACCGGTGGCGATCAGCTCGGCCATGGCCTCGCCCACGCCGGGGCTGATCGCGAAGCCTTCGCCATTGAAGCCGAAGGCGTAGTGCAGGCCCGGAACGCAGGCGCTCGGGCCCATCACCGGCTGCCAGTCGCCGGTGTAGCCCTCGATGCCGCTCCACACGCGGATCAGCTGCACCTGCCCGAAGGCCGGCACAAGACGGCGCAGCTCGCGCAGCTGGCGCAACACGTTGTCGGGCCTGACGTAGGCACGGATGTGGTCGGCATGCGCCGGCCCCTTGAGCCCGCCGCCGAACACGATGTTGCCGCGCGCGATCTGGCGAAAGTACAGGCCTTCATGTTCGATCGGCGACGACAGACCGATCGACGGGCCAATGGCATACGGCAGCGGCTCGGTCACGCCCATCTGGGGGCCGCGCGCCTCCATCGGCACGGCCTCGCCGAACTGCTCGGCCATGCGGTTCGACCAGGCACCGCAAGCCACCAGCAGTTGCGGCGCACGAAAGCGCCGGCCATCGGCGGTGTGCGCGACGAAGCCCGCGCCATCGCGCTCGACCTGCATCACCTCGGCATGCTCCACGATGTTCGCGCCCGCCCGCCGTGCCGCGCGCGCGAAAGCCGGGCCGGCCAGGCGCGGGTTGGCATGGCCATCCTCGGGCGAGAGCGAGCCGCTCACCACCTCCGGCGCGAAGATGCCCCAGCGCTTGCGCAGTTGTTCGGCGGTGAACAGTTCGAGGTCGAGGCCCAGCGGCTTCACCTCCCTCGCATGCTGCTCCAGCGTGGCGGCCTGCTTTTCGGTGTAGCAGACGCGCAGGTGGCCATAAGGCAAGAACTCCAGGTCTTCGCCCAACAGTTCCTTCACGCGGCCCCAGACGGCGCGCGCCCGGTTGGCCAGCGGCATCTGCGCAAGCGCCCGGCCCTGCCGGCGCACATTGCCGAAGTTGGTGCCGCTGGCCTGGCGGCCCGCCAGCTCGCGCTCGAGCAGCGTGACCGACAAGCCGTGCTGCTGGCGCAGGAAGAAAGCGGCGGTGGTGCCCATCAGCCCGCCGCCCAGCACCAGCACGTCGGTGTCGTACGCAGCGGCGCTCATGGACTCACCTCGCGCGTGTCCATCATCAACGGCTTGACCGGCGCCTGCGAGCGCAGCCGGCCAACCTGTTCAACCGGCACACCACAGCTTTGGGCAACGATCTCGGCCGACGCATGGCCGCAAAAGCGGCCCTGGCAGCGTCCCATGCCGACGCGACTGAAGGCCTTGGCGCGATTGACTTCTCGACTGTCCAGCTCGCTCACGCAGCGCCGCAGTTCTCCGGCCGTCACGGCCTCGCAGCGGCACACCACTGCGTCGTCGGGCAATCCCGCAGCCTGCGCATGCGGCCACGGAAAGGCGCGCGCCAAGCCTTCACGAAAGCGATCCATTTGCGCCAGTGTGCGCCGCAGCACGGCGGACTCGGCGTCGTAGAGCGCGCGCCCCGGCGCATGGCCCAGGTCGGCCAGCGCGGCCAGCGCGGCGAGACGGCCTGCGGCCTCGGCGCCATCGGCCCCCAGGATTCGGGCGCCGTCGCCGGCCAGGTAGACGCCGCGCGTGCTGCTGCGGCCATCGGCATCGATACGCGGCAGCCATTGCCGGCTCACCGGCTCGAAGTCGAACTCACAGCGCGCGAGGTCGGCCAGTTGTGTTTCGGCGCGCAGGTGCCAGCCGAGGCCGACCGCATCGCATTCGAAGCGCCGCTCCTGCCCTTGGGCATCGCGCACGGCCACGGCCTGCACGCCGAGGCGGTCGTCGCCGTCGATGGCGAGCGGCGTCACGCCCTGCAGCACCGTCACGCCAGCGCCACGCAGGCCGCGGATCAGCCCAAGCCCGCGCAGCGCGAGCCGCGGCCGCGCCAGCAGCCCGGCCAGCGCGCGCCATGACTTTGCGGCCGGCGCGGTGTCGAGCACCGCCGCCACCTGTGCGCCAGCCTGCAGGTACTGCGAGGCGACCAGATACAGCAGCGGCCCGCTGCCGAGGAACACCACGCGCGAACCAATCGCGCAGGCCTGCGCCTTCAGCGCGATCTGCGCAGCGCCCAAGGTGTAGCAACCGGCACGGTGCCAGCCGGCCACGGGCATCAGGCGGTCGGTGGCGCCGGAGCACACCAGCAAGGCATCAAAGGGCAATGTCTGCGCCTGGCCGGCGTGCGCCACATGCAGCTCGCCCGCGGTTACGTTCCAGGCCAGCGTGTCGGCACGGTGGTCGACCTGCGCGCGAAGCGCATCGAAGTCGCTGTGCAGCGCCTGCGCCTTGGCTGCTTCGCTGCCGTAGAGCTTGGCATAGGGGCGCTTGAAGCCTTCAGGCTGGCGCCGGTAGATCTGGCCACCATCGCGGCGGCCCTCGTCGACCACGACCGGTCGCAGCCCGGCCTGCACCAGCGCCTGGGCAGCGCGCACGCCGGCGGGGCCGGTGCCGACCACGACGATGCGCGGCGTTGCATCGGGCGGCGCGCTCATGGTGCCGCCGGGGTGGCGCGTGCCAGCAAGTGCTGCAAGTCCGCCGTGGCCGGCCAGTGCTGCGCCGGCGGGTGCGTGAACACCGCCATGCCGGGCTCGACCATGGTCGAGCAAGCGCGCAGGCGCTCGCCCGCCGGCGTCCAGACCCAGCAGTCCTGGCAGGCCCCCATCAGGCAGAAGCCGGCACGCGGGCCGTCGCCAAACTCGCTGTCGCGCACGCGCCTGCCATGGCTGAGCAGTGCCACCAGCAGCGTGTCGCCCGCCAGCGCATTGGCGGCTTCGCCGTCGATGAGCAGGGTAAGCGCGGGCCGGTCGGTTTCGGCGAGCCGCACGAAGCGTCCGGGCGGGCGCAAGCGGGTGGGTGTGTCGAGCATGGACGGTCGAAGGCGCCGGTTCAGCGCGGGTGGGGAAACAGCCGCTCGATCGGACAGTGCGTCTTGATGAACGGCGACTTGATGACGATGTAGCTGAAGTATTTCGCGATGCCGATGTTGCGTTCGAGCAGCTCCTCGATCACTTCCTGGTAGTGGTTCACGCCCCGCGTGAGGAAGCGAAGCAGGTAGTCGTAGCCGCCGCTGACCAGGTGGCATTCGAGCACCTCGTCGACCTCGCGGATGGCGGTCTCGAAACGAACGAAATCCTCGCGGTGATGGTCGGACAGCGTGACCTCGGTGAAGACGGTCAGCGTGTCGCCAAGCTTCTCGAGCCGCAGGTGCGCGCCGTAGCCGGCGATGTAGCCGGCCTGCTCCAGCCGCTTGACCCGGATCAGGCAGGGGCTGGGCGAGAGGCCCACCGCGTCCGCCAGATCCACATTGGTCATGCGCCCGTTGCGCTGCAACTGGGCCAGGATGCGCAAATCGAGCCGGTCGATCTTGAATGCTTCTGACATGACGGTGCCCAAAACGAAGAGGAGTCGATTCTGCGTCGCCGGAGAAGGCCGGGCCGCGCTTTCTGTCAGGCCGCCAGAGCAGCCCGCACATCGGGCGCGTCAAGCACTTCGTCGAGCGTCTTCTTGAGCCGCGCGAACATCTGGGCGAACTCGTCTTCCGTGAACGTGAGCGCCGGCGCAAAACCGAGGATGTAATCGCCGAACGAGCGGAACACCAGGCCGTTCTTGTAGCCGGTCGCGAAGATCCGGTCGGACAGGCCGAGCGCTGCGTCGAAGCCGCGTTTGGTGGCTTTGTCGCTGACCAGTTCCAGCGCCCCCAACAAGCCGCGATGCCGCGCATCGCCCACCAGCGGATGCGCGCGCAGGGCATCGAGGCCGGCCGCGAAATGGGCCGCGCCGCGCTGGCCGTTGGCGAGCACCCCGCCTTCCTGGTAGAGCCGAAGCACCTCGAGCGCGACGGCAGCCCCGACCGGGTGCGCCGAGTAGGTGGCGCCGTGGCCGATCGGCGCACCCTCCGGCGCGCCGTCGGCGATGCCGGCATAGACCTTGTCGCTCATCATCGTCGCGCCCATCGGCACGTAGCCGGAGGTCAAGCCCTTGGCCATGGTCATAAGGTCGGGTTCCACGCCTTCGGCCTCGCACGCGAACATCGGGCCGGTGCGGCCGAAGCCGGTGATGACCTCGTCGACGACGAACAGGATGTCGAGTTCGCGCGTGGCATCGCGCATGGCCTTCAGCCAGCCCTTGGGCGGCACGATGACGCCGCCCGAGCCCTGGATCGGCTCGCAGAAGAAGGCGGCCACATTCTCGGCGCCGAGTTCGGCCACCTTGGCGCGCAGCGACGCGACCGACGCGGCGATCAGCGCCTGCGGATCGGCACCGTCCGCATGGCGGTAGGGATTGGGCGAGGGAATGTAGTGCTGCGTCGGCAGCGGCAGATCGAAGCCGCGGTGAAAAACCGGCAGCGCGGTCAGCCCCGCGCCGGTGGACGACGAGCCGTGGTAGCCGCGCTCCAGCGCGATGAAATGCTTCTTCGACGGCTTTCCGATCGCGTTGTAGTACTGCACGATGAAGCGCACTGCGGCGTCGACGGCCTCGGAGCCGCCAAGCGTCAGGTACACACGCGTCAGGGACGCCGGCGTGATCTGCACCAGCTTTTCGGCAAGGCGGATGGCCGGCTCGCTGCTGAAGTGAAAGTAACCCGTGGCATAGGGCAGGCGCCGCATCTGCTCGGCGGCGGCCTGCACCACGCTCTCCTGGCCGTAGCCCACGTTCACGCACCAGAGGCCCGCGAAGGCATCCAGCAGCTCGTGGCCGTTGGCGTCGGTCAGCCAGGCGCCCCGCGCGGAGGCCAGCACGGTCGGGCCGCGCTGCTCATGCACGCGCCATGGCGAGACCGGATGGATCAGGTGGGCGCGGTCGATCGCGTCGAGCGCGGCTTGGTTGGGCAATGCGGTGGGATGCGTCATGGCGGTGTCGGTTGGGGTGAGAGCAAAGGAAGCTTTCAATGCCTCTAGCGTAGAGCGCGTGCCGTGCGGCGTGGTGCTGCTTTGGGGCCATCGCGCAAACCAGCCTGCGGTTATGCGCGCCGCCACAGCACATCGTGCTGGCGCGCTCAGTAACCCTGGCTGCGGTCGACCAGGCCGACCATCGGCTCCCCGGCTTCGAAGCGGCGCAGGTTGTCGAGCACCACCTCGGCTGCGCTCAGCGGCTGCGTCATGCTCGCGATGTGCGGTGTCAGCTGGATGCGCGGGTGCTGCCAGAACGCATGCGTTGGCGGCAGCGGCTCCGGATCCGTTACGTCGAGCACGGCCTCGCTGATCTGCCCGCTGTCCAGCGCGGACAGCAGGTCGGCATCGACCAGTTGCGGCCCGCGGCCGACCTGCACCAGCCCGGCGCCGGCCGGCAGCGCCGAGAACAGCGTTGCATCGAGAAAGGCGCGGGTCGAATCGGTCAGGGGCAAAAGGCACACCAGGATGTCCGTGCGCGCAAGAAAGCCTGGCAGTTCGTCCGCGCCTGCATGGCACGCCACGCCATCGATGGCGTGGCGTGACCGGCTCCATCCCGCGCAGTCGAAACCCAGCCCGACGAGTTGCGCCAGCGCCGCCTGGCCGAGAGATCCGAGGCCCAGCACGCCAACGCGCCGTTGCCCAGCGGGCAGTACCGGCAGCGGCTGCCACACGCCCTCGGCCTGCTGGCGCCGGTAGCGCGGCATGTCGCGATGCAGGCCGAGCACGGCGCAGGTCACGTACTCGACCATGCCGCCCACGATGCCGGGCTCGATCATGCGCACCACCGGCAGCTGCGGCGGCAGCGCCGCGAAGTCGAACTGGTCGACGCCCGCGCCGGAAGAGAACAGCACCTGGAGCCGCGGAAAGCGGGTCGACAGATCCGCTGGAGGCTCCCAGGCCGCCAGAAAGCGCACCTGCGCCGGGTCGCCGATGTCGGGCCAGATGCGGAAGTCGATTGCGGGCGCGCGGCGACGGAACACTTCGGCCCACTGGCGACCGCGCTCCGGATCGGATTTGTAGAGAAAGGTAGTGTGCATGGCCTCACGTCATCCCATCGCCTGGGTGACGATCGCGAACATGGTGGGGCCGTGCGGCGCCACCGCGAGCGGGGTGCCGCGCACCATCGTCGTCGGCGCATCCACGCGCCGCAGGCCGAGGTTTTCAAGCCACTCCGCCAGTCCGCTGTCGAAATCGATATCGATGCGCGTGAAGTGGCCCGAACTCAAACCGACAAGATGCGCAATCAACGCCTTGGCGCCGTGGGCGTCGGGCGCCACCACCGGGCCGATTGCATGCCCGCGCCCGAAGCGGCGCAGCATCGCGAAACCTCGCGCTGCGTTGTCGTGGTCGAGCACGACGCAGGCCTCGGCGGTGGCCATCAGGTCGGCCACCAGCGCATCGCGCGGCATGCCGCGTGCCGCAGCGTCCAATGCGCACAGCGCCGGGGTTTCGCTAAGGCCGGCCGGCCGCAAGCGCCATCCCTGCGGAAGTTCGACCAGCGGCGCCGGCAGCGCGATGCCCTGGTGCTGGCGCACTTCACCGGTGCGCACGAAGCCCAGCCGCTCGTAAAGGCCCTGCCCGGCGGCGGTGGCATGGAGCAACACAGTGTGCGCATCGAGGCCTTCGAGCAGCGCGCTCATCAACCGGTGCCCGACGCGGCGGCCCTGGCAGGCCGGCGTCACGATCACCAGGCCGATGGTCGCGTGGCGCTCGCCCCAGAGCCAGCGCTGCGCGGTGGCGACGATCTCGCCATCGCGCTCAGCAACGAAACCTTCGGCATGCGCGAACGCCTGCTCCCAATCGGCCGGGCGGTGCGGCCAGCGCAATTCGGCCGACAGCGCGTGCGCCCGTGGCAGGTCGGCAGCGGTCATCGGTCTCAGCGCCACACCGTCGGCGACAGTAACGTCCTGGGTTTGATCGGGCATCGGCAAGCTCTCCTAGCGAAGGGAAATGCGGCTCATCTTGGACGACATCGGCGCCCGGCACCAGACCGAATTCGCCTTGCGCCGCAACTTGCAAGCTTCGTCTGCCAAACGTCGGGGTTTTGCAATTCGATGCCGCGCCGCGCCCACATACGCACACAAATGCCGCGCCAACCTGCCTAGCATCGACCGCAACGCTCCGGCGCTCAGGCGTCACCTCTACCGGCCCCTACCTCATGCAAGTCTTCGACCC
>JBDUCH010000406.1:0-3613 GCA_040003555.1 Variovorax sp.
CCGGCTGCAAAGATAATTACATGGGCTGGCTCCGATCCGGGTACCTTGGGTCGGGGCGAGAAAATAGGGTGCTGGCGTCCGGTTTAGCGTGCGACTGCGCGACTCCGGGAGCGAGACTCAAATCAGATCGCTAAGCATGTAGATCTGCGCGAAGAAGGCTTGCGGACGGGGGTTCAAATCCCCCCAGCTCCACCAACCACCGGACAGGCCCGGCCGTTTTGCGACGGCCGGGTTTTGTTTTTGGGACCGTGGGATTCGTGGCTATAGTCAGTGCCGCTGGAGGCCTGTCATGCGGCCGGTCTTACTCCCCAGGAAAACAACATGCCGGACACCCTGACCTCTGCGATCACGAGCTACTACGACACGGTGCCGTACGACTCGCACCCTTTTCCGCAGACGGCCGCAGAGCATCTGGAATCGCTGGCCTACCTGTTCGGACTCGATGCCGCGCCGCCTGCGCGGGCCCGAGTGCTGGAGCTGGGCTGCGCCGCGGGCGGCAATCTGCTGCCGTTCGCGGCACGGCACCCAGATGCCACTGCCTTGGGCATCGACCTGTCGCCGGTACAGGTGGCGCAGGGCGTGGCAGCGATTGAGCACACGAAGCTCGGCAATGTCGAACTGCGCGCTTTCAACATCGCCGACATCGACGCATCGTTCGGCCAGTTCGACTACATCGTCTGCCACGGCGTCTACAGCTGGGTGCCGCCGGCAGTGCAGGACGCGATCCTGCGCGTCTGCTCGGAAAACCTGGCCCCGAACGGTGTGGCCTATGTCAGCTACAACGTCTACCCGGGCTGGAAGGCGCGCGAGATCGTGCGCGACGCGATGATTCTGCGCGGCGGCCCGCGCGACGAACCCGACGAGAAGCTCTCGTACGCGCGCGGCATGCTCGAGTTCCTCGAACAGTCGGCCCGACCTGACAGCGTGTTGAAGAAAACGCTTGAGGAAACGATGCCGATCGTGCGGAATGCGAACAGCTCCTACCTGCTGCACGAGTTCCTCGAGCCCTGCAACGCGCCCTGCTATTTCAAGGAATTCGTCGAGCGCGCGGGCGCGCACGGCCTGGCCTATCTGGCCGATGCGGAGCCCTCGACCATGTTCGTGCAGAACTACGGCGAGAAGGTGCGCGAGCCGCTGCTGCGCGAATGCGGCGGCAGTCAGATCATGATCGAGCAGTACCTCGACTTCCTGGTCAATCGCACCTTCCGCCAGACGCTCCTGGTCAAGAAGGAGCGCGTCGGCGAGATCCGTTACCGGCTCGATCCGAGCCGGCTGCGCGTGCTCGGCTATGCCGGCGTTTTCCTGCCCGACGACGGCACCCCGATTACGCTCGACGGGCCCGAGCAGCCTTGCACCGCAATCCGCAATCTCAAGGTCACATTGCGCCTGCCGGTGCACAAGGCGGTGGCCCAGGTGCTGGATCAGCACTATCCGGCGGCCGTGCTGCCCGATGCCCTTGTCACCGAGGTCTCCGCACGCACAGGTGAGCCGCGCAGCGCGGTCGAGCCCTTCGTGATGGCGATGCTTGAAGAACTGCTGATCCTGGGCGCGGTGCGGCTGCGGCGCAGCCCGATCGAGGCCGCAGCGCAGGTGTCCGAGTTGCCCCGTGCGCTCGACGCGGTGCGCCATGCGCCAGGCCTTGCGCTGAGCACCGGCCCCAGTGCCACCGCCTGCAACCAGTGGCACGAGCAGGTCGCGTTGTCGCCGCTCGAGCGCTGCCTGCTGCCGCTGCTCGATGGCACCCACGGACACGAGGCGCTGGCCGAGCATCTCGCGGGCGAAGCGCGCGCCGAGCGACTGCGCTTCATCAAAGACGACCAGTTGTTGACTGAGGAGGGCGCGCTGCGCGACTTCACGCGGCAACAGGTAGCGCTCGCGCTGAAAGACTTGCGACGCAAGGGGCTGCTGGCGGCCTGACCCATCGATCCACAGTTGAAATCCAAGGAGAAGCCTGAATGAAGCAATGTCACTGGACATCCCGTCTGCGCGCCACCGTCGCCGCGGCGCTGACGCTGGCGGGTGCAGCGCAGCTGCACGCCGCATCGGTTGCGCCCGTTGCGGCGGAGCATGGCATGGTCGTCAGCGCGCAGCACCTCGCGTCGCAGGTCGGTGTCGATGTGCTCAAGAAGGGCGGCAACGCGGTCGACGCGGCGGTGGCCGTGGGCTACGCGCTGGCGGTCGTCTACCCTGCCGCCGGCAACCTCGGCGGCGGCGGCTTCATGACCGTGCAGCTGGCCGACGGCCGCAAGACCTTTCTCGACTTCCGCGAGAAGGCGCCACTGGCCGCCACCGCCAACATGTACCTCGACAAGGACGGCAACGTCGTCAAGGGCCTGAGCACCAACGGCCACCTCGCGGTCGGCGTGCCCGGCACCGTGTCGGGCATGGAAATGGCGCGCGAGAAATACGGCACGATGAAGCGCGCCGCGCTGATCGCACCGTCGATCGCGCTGGCCGAAAAAGGCTTCGCGCTGCAACAGGGCGACATCGACATGCTGGCGACCGCCACCGCCGATTTCAAGAAGGATCCGGTGTCGGGCGCGATCTTCCTGAACAAGGGCGAGCCCTTCGCGGTGGGCCAGAAGCTGGTGCAGAAAGATCTGGCGAAAACGCTCAGGGCCATCAGCACCAAGGGTGTCGACGGCTTCTACAAGGGCCCGGTCGGCGCTGCCATCGTGGCCTCGAGCCAGGCCGGCAAGGGCATCATCACCCAGGCCGACCTCGACCAGTACAAGACCCGCGAGCTCGCACCCGTTGAATGCGACTACCGTGGCTACAAGGTCGTGTCGGCACCGCCGCCGAGTTCGGGCGGCGTGGTGATCTGCGAGATCCTGAACATCCTCGAGGGCTATCCGCTCAAGGATCTCGGTTACCGGTCGGCGCAGTCGGTGCACTACCAGATCGAGGCCATGCGCCACGCCTACGTGGATCGCAACAGCTATCTGGGCGACCCCGACTTCGTGAAGAACCCGCTCGACCGCCTGCTCGACAAGGGCTACGCCGAGAAGATCCGCGCCGTGATCGACCCGAAGAAGGCGGGCGTCTCCAAGGACATCAAGCCGGGCGTGGCGCCGCACGAGGGCAGCAACACCACCCACTACTCGATCACAGACCAGTGGGGCAATGCGGTGTCGGTCACCTACACGCTGAACGACTGGTTCGGCGCGAAGGTCACGGCCGACAAGACCGGCGTGCTGCTGAACAACGAGATGGACGACTTCACCTCGAAGATCGGCGTGCCGAATCTCTACGGCCTGGTGCAGGGTGAAGCCAACGCGATCGCTCCTGGCAAGCGCCCGCTGAGTTCGATGAGCCCGACCATCGTCACCAAAGACGGCAAGCCCGTCATGGTGGTCGGCACGCCGGGCGGCAGCCGCATCATCACGGCAGTGCTGCTGACCATCCTGAACGCTGTCGACTACGGCATGAACGTGCAGGAAGCGGTCGACGCGCCGCGCTTCCATCAGCAATGGCTGCCGGACGTGACCAATGTCGAGACCTATGCCATCAGCCCCGACACGCGCAAGCTGTTGACCGACATGGGCCACAATCTCGGCGTGCCGCAGCCGGCCAACCATCTGGCCGCGATCATCGTCGGTGCGCCATCGCTGGG
>JBDUCH010000407.1:0-3583 GCA_040003555.1 Variovorax sp.
CCGAAGCGCCGGGCAATGCGCCAGTCATGGCTCACGAACACCAGCGCGCTGTGGTTCGCCTGGCAGGCGCTCAGTAAGGTGTCGAGAAAGGCTTCGCGCCGGTCTTCGTCGAGCGCCGATGTGGGTTCGTCGGCAATGACGAGTTCGGGCTGGCCGATCAGCGCGCGCGCCGCTGCCACGCGTTGCTGCTGGCCGACCGAAAGCTGCAGGGCCTGGCGCTGCCAGAGCGAGCGGTCGAGCCCCATGCGAGCGAGCAGCTGTTCGGCCTGCGCACGCGCTGTGGCGCCGCGCGCGGCCTGCTCGGCACGCCGCGCCGAGAAGCGGCAGGGCAGCAGCACGTTGTCGATCACGCTCAGGTAGGGCAGCAGGTTGAACTGCTGGAAGATGTAGCCCACATGCGCCACGCGGCGGCGGTCGCGCTGGCTGCCCGAGAGTTCGGCCCAGTCATGGCCGAGCAGCATCGCACGGCCCGAACCGGCCACCAGAACCCCCGCCATCAGCGACAGCAGCGTGCTCTTGCCGCAGCCGCTCGGCCCGTGCAGGAACACGGCCTCGCCTGCGTTCACCGAGAACGCTTCGATGTCGATCACCGGTGCCGGCGTGCCGGGCCAGGCAAAGCGCAACTGCTCGACGCTGAGAACCGGAGGCACCGTCACTTGCCCCATGCGAGGCGCTTTGCCGGCCGCTTCAGGGTGCGCTGGTACTGGCCGTCGGGCGTCACGATCTGCACATCGATCTGGCGCACGTTACGGAACGCCTCGAACAGTGCAATGTCGATGAAGCGCGCCTGCACCGGGCTGCGGCATTCGAAGGTGAAGCTGACTTCCAGGTCGGCATGGCCCGCGGGCTCGCCGGCCCTGGCCTCACCGAGGCCGAGCACCGGCGCATCGAGATCGACCTGGCCCAGCTTGCAGTCGGCGGTCGGATCGATGGCAAAGAGCTTGTCGGCCGCACGCAGTTGCGCCACGGCTTGTTGTGCGGTCTTGCGCTCGGCGTCGGTGCGCGGCGCGCGCTCGAAGCCGACGATGTTGTCGAGCGGCGAGTCGATGCTGATGGTGACGGTCTGCACATCGACCGCCACATCGAGCTTGAGCTGGCCATGTACATGGGCATGCTGCGCGGGCTGGGCCGCGGCGGGTGCGATGCAGAGTGCGAGGGCCACATGCAGGCCTGCAGCGAAGCGGAACAAGGGGTTCATGGTCGCAGTGTGAGTGTGCCTTGCGGCGCCGGTTCCCGCGAGGCCGGCGTGTGTTGCAACGCTGACCGGCGGCTGACCCGGCCAGGACGCCGGCTCAGCCACGTTCCACCGGCCGCGCCGGGTTGCTGCACCACTCGCTCCAGCTTCCGGCGTACAGGCCGGTCGGCGCAAAGCCTGCGATGCGCATGGCCAGCAGGTTCGGCACGGCACTCACGCCGCTGCCGCACTGGTGCACCACGCCGGCCGGGTCGCGTCCGGCCAGCAGCGCATCGAACTCCTCGCGCAGTTGCGCGGCCGGCTTGAAGCGGCCGTCGGCGCCGATGTTCTGGCTGAAGGGCCGGTTCAGCGCGCCGGGGATATGGCCGGCCACCGGGTCGAGTGGCTCGACCTCGCCGCGGTAGCGCGGCGCTGCGCGTGCGTCGATCACGGTCTGGCCCGCGTCGCCAAGGCGGGCAAGCACGGTGTCGGTCACCACCAGCTGCGCCCGCTCGGCGCCGAGCACGAAGTTCGATTGAAAGTGCGTCGGCTCCTCGCGTCCCGTCACTTCGCCACTGCTCGCCTGCCAGGCCTGCAGCCCGCCGTCGAGCACGGCCACCGCGTCGTGGCCGGCCCATTGCAGCATCCACCACAGACGGCCACAGTAGTTGGCGCCGTTGCGGTCGTACACCACGGCCTGCATGTCGTTGGCAAAGCCCACGCTCGACAGCCACTCGGCAAAACGCTGCCGGCTCGGCAGCGGATGGCGGCCACCCGAAGCCGGCAAGCCCTGGTCGGTCGCAGCGACCACGGTGCCGCCCTTGCCCGGTGCGCCATGTGGTGCGCTGAGGTCGGTGTCGAGGTTCGCATACACCGCGCCGGGGATGTGGGCTGCGGCGTACTGCTGCGCGCCGGCATGCGGTTGGGCCAGGTCGAAGCTGCAGTCGAACACCATCAACGGCGCACCGCTGGCTTGCAGCGACTGCAGTTGTGGGGCGGAAATCAGGGTCGTGTACATCGCTCGCATTCCTTCAATGTTCTTCGGCTGGGGCCTTGGGCACTGCGCGCTGGCGCAGCACGGTGGCCGCAATGCCGCTGCCCACGATCAGCGCCATGCCGGCCCAGCCCCACGCGTCGATGCGGTCGCCGAACAGCAGCACGCTGTAGATCGCGGCGAACACGATGCCAGAGTACTGGAGGTTGGCCACCAGCAACGTGCCCCCTTCGGTCTTGGCGCTGGAATAGGCGCGCGTCATGCAGAGCTGTCCGAGCGCGGCCAGCACGCCAACCGGCAGCAGCCACAGCGCCTGGATGCCCGGCCATTCCGAGAGGCCGCCGAACACCGTCGCAACCCCGCCGGCCACGGCGGAGCCCAGCGCAAAGTAGAACACCGTGCGCGCCTCGGGCTCGCCGAGCTTCGACAGAGCCACCACCTGCATGTAGGCGAAAGCGGCGGTCAGGCCCGACAGCAGGCCGATCATGCCGGCAAAGGCCTGCCGGTCGCCCAGCGTGGGCCGCAGCATCATCACCACGCCGGCAAAACCCGCCGCCACGGTGAGCACCAGCGGGCCCTGCAGGGGTGGGCGCTCGACGCGGCCGTCGCGTCCTGGTAGCGGCACCCAGGCCAGCAGCGCCCCGCCGATCAGGAACACCGCGATCCACACGCTGCTCATGTAGTTGAGCGTCATCGAAGTGGCCAGCGGCAGGTGCGCAATCGCATAGAACCAGGCGCCCAGCGACACTACGCCGATCAGGCTGCGCCAGGCGTGCATGCCGGGGTATTGCGTGGCAAGCGACACGCCGCGGCTGCGCGCCAGCAGCGCCAGAAACGCGATGCCGATGAGGCCGCGGTAGAACACCAGTTCGGCACTGCTGAACCATACCGAGGCGATCTTCACGCACACGCCCATGGTGGCGAAGATCAGTGCGGCCAGCACCATCCAGAGCGCTTGCATTCAGCTCAGCATCGTGCGCCGATACCACTCGTGAAAGTGCTGCATGCCGTCTTCCATTGGGCTCTGGTAGGGGCCGCTCTCGTCGTCGCCGCGCAGCATCAATGCGCGCCGGCCGGCGTCCATGCGCTCGGCGATCTCGTCGTCTTCCACGCAGGTCTCCATGTAGGCGGCCTGCTGCGCTTCGACGAAGTCGCGCTCGAAGGCGACGATTTCCTCGGGGTAGAAGAACTCCACCATGTTGAGCGTTTTCTGCGGGCCGATCGGGTGCAGCGTCGACACCGTGAGCACGTGCGGATACCACTCGACCATCACGTTCGGGTAGCAGGTGAGCCAGATCGCGCCGTATTTCGGGGGCTTGCCTTCGCGGTACTGCAGCAACTGCTCCTGCCATTTCTGGTAGACCGGGCTGCCGGCGCGGCCCAGACGGTTGGCCACGCCCACGGTCTGCACGGAG
>JBDUCH010000095.1:0-12088 GCA_040003555.1 Variovorax sp.
CATTCGCCGCTCATGATGAGCCGCACGATGTGCAGCATCTCGTCGTGGAAGACCTCGCGGTGCTCGATGGTGCGCTGCAGCGCTTCCTGCGGGGTGATGGGCATGGGGTGACTCCTTGAATGAGTAGCGTCAGTGCGCAGCGGGCGCGTCGGACAGGGCCAGCTTGATGCCGAACCCGATGAACAGCGCACCGGCCACGCGATCGAGCCAGTGCAGGCCTTTTTGCACCGCGCTGCGGCGCGCCATCCAGGCGCCGGCCAGCGCCCAGCCCGAGTTCACGGGAATGGCGTTGAGATTGAACAGCACGCCGAGCAGCACGAAGACCAGCGCCTTGTTGCCGGCGTCGGGCGCAATGAACTGCGGCACGAAGGCGAGGAAGAACAGCGCGACCTTCGGGTTCAGCACGTTGGTCCAGAAGCCGCCCATGAAGACGGCCCGCAGGCTGCGTGCTTCGCCGGCGGCGGCCATCCCCGCCAGATCGGCCGCCGGAGGCGTCTTCGACAGCACCATGCGGACGCCCATGTACAGCAGATAGGCCGCGCCGATGTACTTGAGCACGGTGAACGCATGAACCGAGGTCGCGAGCAGCGTGCCCACGCCCAGCGCGGCCGCGCCAATGTGCACGAAGCAACCTGCGGTGATGCCGAGCCCCGCCACGATGCCGGCGCGTGCGCCCGAGCGCAGTGCATTCGTCACGATATAGAACACGTCCGGGCCAGGCGTCAGGTTCAGCAGCCAGCCGGCCGCGATGAAGACCAGCAGATGCGAAGGATCGGGCATGGCGTCGATCAACCCTGGAAGAAACCGCGGATCGCACGCACGGCGCGGTCGACGCCGGCGGCATCGACGTCCAGGTGCGTGACGAAGCGCAGCTTGTACAAGCCGGTGGCGAGGATGCGTTGCTCGCCGAGGGAAGCCATCAGCGCGGCCGAGCGCGCCTTGGCCGCGCCTTCGAGGTCGACGAAGACGATGTTGGTTTGCGGCGGCTCGACGACGAAGCCGTCGATACCGGCCAGGCCGCTTGCGAGGCGCTGTGCCAGCGCGTGATCGTCGGCCAGGCGCTCGACGTGATGGTCCAGCGCATGCGATGCCGCCGCGGCCAGCAATCCGGCCTGGCGCATGCCGCCACCCGCCATCTTGCGGATGCGGTGCGCGCGCGCGATGAACTCGCGCGAACCGCACAGCGCCGAGCCGATCGGCGCACCCAGGCCCTTGCTGAAGCAGACCGAGACGCTGTCGAAGCTTTGCGCGATGCGGCGGGCCTCGGCGCGGGCATCGCTGCCCGTGCCCGCGGCTTGCGCGACGGCCGCATTGAAGAGGCGCGCGCCGTCGAGGTGGCTTTGCAGGCCCCTGGACTTCGCCAACGCGGTTGCGGCTTGCACATAGCCGAACGGCAGCAGCCTGCCGCCCAGCGTGTTCTCCAGCGCGAGCAGTTTCGTGCGCGCAAAGTGCGCATCGTCTGGCTTGATCGCGGCCTCGATCTGCGCGAGGGGCAACGTGCCGTCGGCCGCGTGGTCGAGTGGCTGGGGCTGCACGCTGCCGAACACCGCGGCACCGCCGCCTTCCCAGCGGTAGCAGTGCGCCATCTGGCCCACGATGTACTCGTCGCCGCGACCGCAGTGCGACAGGATCGCGCACAGGTTGCTCTGCGTGCCGGTCGGCACGAACAGCGCCGCCTCGAAGCCGAGCATGGCGGCGATCTTGTCCTGCAGCGCGTTGACGCTCGGGTCGGTGCCGAACACGTCGTCGCCGAGCGGCGCCGCGGCCATGGCGGCGCGCATCGCGGGTGTCGGCTGCGTGACGGTGTCGCTGCGCAGGTCGACCGTGGTTTCGTGGGTCATCTTGGCCTCCAGCGCCCGGCTGTCAGTCGAGAAAGTTCTTGAGCATCGCGTGGCCATGCTCGGTGAGGATGGACTCCGGATGGAACTGCACGCCTTCGATGCGCACGTCGTGCGCAAAGCCGGTGTGGCGCACACCCATGATCTCGCCGTCGTACGTCCAGGCGGTGATCGCCAGCACCTCGGGACAGCTCTCGCGCTCGATCGCGAGCGAGTGGTAGCGGTTCACCGTGAACTTCTCCGGCAGCCCCGCGAACACGCCTTCGCGCGTGGTCGTGATCTCGCTGGTCTTGCCGTGCATGAGTTGCTGCGCGCGGATGATCTTGCCGCCGAACGCCGCCCCGATGGCCTGGTGGCCGAGGCAGACGCCCAGGATCGGCAGCTTGCCGGCAAAGGCCGCGATGGCCGGCACCGACACGCCCGCTTCGGCCGGCGAACAGGGTCCGGGCGACACCACGAGCCGCGTCACACCGGCGGCGATGCGCTCGCCGATCTGCGCCACGCTGATCTCGTCGTTGCGCTGCACCTCGACCTCGGCCCCCAGCTCGCCCAGGTACTGGACGATGTTGTAGGTGAACGAGTCGTAGTTGTCGATCATCAAGACTTTCATGGCTTGCTCACGATCCGGTGGACGCCTTTGACGACGGGAAACACATTGAAGTTGATCAACAGGCCGAGCTTCAGGCCCGAGAGCCGCAGCGCGGCCATGACCTGCGCGCGGTGCAGGTCGGTCAGCACTTCTGCTGCCTTCAGCTCGACGATCACCGATTGCTCGATCACGAAGCCGGCCCGGTACACCTCACCGAGTTCACGGCCCTTGTAGCTGGCCGACAGCGGCACGTCGCGCCGGAAGCCGATCTCGCGCTCGGCGAGTTCGACTTCGAGCGCCGCGGCGTAGGCGCTTTCGCTCAGGCCGGTGCCGAGCACGCGCTGCACCTCGACGGCGGCGCCGATGATCTCGTGCGAGAAATCGTTCTGGATGTCGGCGGTGCTCATTCCAGGCCCTCCTCGACCAGCTCGGCCGCACGCAGCAGCGCACGCGCCTTGGCCTCGGTCTCTTTCCACTCGAGTTCGGGCACCGAATCGGCCACCACGCCGGCAGCGGCCTGCACGTGCAGCACCTGGTTCTTGATGATGCCGGTGCGGATGGTGATCGCCACGTCCATGTCGCCCGCGTAGCTGATGTACCCGCAGGCACCGCCGTAGAGGCCGCGCTTGGTGGGCTCCAGTTCGTCGATGAGTTCCATCGCATGCACCTTGGGCGCGCCGGTCAGCGTGCCGGCCGGAAAGGTCGCCTTGAGCACATCGATCGCGGTCATGCCTTCTTTCAGCGTGCCCTCGACGTTGCTCACGATGTGCATCACGTGGCTGTAGCGCTCGACCGCGAAGGCCTCGGTGACTTTCACCGTGCCGATCTTCGCGATGCGGCCGATGTCGTTGCGCGCCAGGTCGATCAGCATCACGTGCTCGGCACGCTCTTTCGGGTCGTTGATGAGCTCGACCTCGGCCGCCTTGTCGAGCTCGATCGAGGCACCGCGCGGGCGTGTACCGGCGAGCGGGCGAATGGTCACCTTCTGCTCGCCATCCGCGATGTTTTCCTGGCGCACCAGGATCTCCGGCGAGGCCGCGACCACGTGGAAATCGCCCAGGTGGTAATAGAACATGTAGGGCGACGGGTTCATCGAGCGCAGCGCGCGGTACAGCGACAGCGGCGATTCGGTGTAGCGCTTGCTGATGCGCTGGCCGATCTGCACCTGCATGAAATCGCCGCTGGCGATCAGTTCCTTGGCACGCTCGACCGCGGCGAGGTAATCGGCCTTGGCGAAAGAGCGCTCGACCGGGTGCGGCTGGCTCGGCTTGACCTGTGGCGCAGCGACCGAATACTTGAGCTGGTCGCGCAATTCGCGCAGGCGCCGTTTGGCGTTGGTGTACGCCTCGGGCCGCGTCGGGTCGGCGTAGACGATCAGGTAGAGCTTGCCCGAGAGGTTGTCGATGACGGCCAGCTCCTCGCACTGCAGCAACATGATGTCGGGGCAGCCGAGCGTGTCGGGCGGGCAGGTTTTTTCGAGCTTCTTCTCGATGTACCGCACCGCGTCGTAGCCGAAGTAGCCGGCCAGCCCGCCGCAAAAGCGCGGCAGACCGGGCCGCAGCGCCACCTTGAAGCGCTTTTGATACGCCTCGATGAAATCGAGCGGGTTGCCGTCGGCGGTTTCAACCACCTGGCCGTCGGTCACGACCTCGGTGCGCGCCTCGGCGCCGAAACCGCTGGCGCGGATCAGCGTGCGGGCCGGCAGGCCGATGAAGCTGTAGCGGCCGAAGCGCTCGCCGCCCACGACGGATTCGAGCAGAAAGCTGTACTTGCCGCCGTCTTTGGTGTGTGCGAGCTTGAGGTACAGCGAGAGCGGGGTTTCGAGGTCGGCAAAGGCCTCGACCATCAGCGGAATGCGGTTGTAGCCCTGCGCGCTGAGGCTTTTGAATTCGAGTTCGGTGATCACGGGGTCTCTTTCCGTCTGCCGCCCGGCGCTGGATGGCCGGTGGCGGGGTCATTCACGTTTGGCCCTGAGTCGATGCTGCGATCAGGCGCCGCGGGCGCACGGCGTGCGCCGTGCAATCAAAAAGACAGCGACAACGGGCGACGCCAGGGCCAGGCTCCCCGGCTGCCTTGACCTGTCTGGATGACGTGATGAATGAACATGGAGCGCGGAGTTTAGCTGAGCGACAATGCGCGTACAAAATGATACATCCAGGGATGGGTGGCTCGCTTCCATAACAAAGGACAAACCCATGCTCCAGTCTGCCTTCAAGCGCTCGATTCCCGTGATTTTGCTTGCTGTGGCTTCTCTCTGCACGCTGGGCGCCTCGGCGGCCCAGGTCGACGTCGCGGGCGTCAAACTCGAAGATGGCATCGAACTGCGCGGCAGCAAGCTGCAACTCAATGGCGCCGGCGTCCGATACAAGGCCGTCTTCAAGGTCTACACGGCCGGCCTGTACATGGGCCAGAAGGCCGGCACGCCCGAAGAGGTGCTTGCCGCCACCGGGCCGAAGCGCATGACCATCACGATGCTGCGCGACATCGAGGCGAATGAACTCGGCAAGCTGTTCACGCGCGGCGTCGAAGACAACTCGCCCCGCAGCGAGTTTGCACAACTGGTGCCCGGCCTGCTGCGCATGGGCCAGATGTTCGCAGACCAGAAGGTGCTCAAGACCGGCGACACCTTCACCATCGACTGGCTGCCGGGCACCGGCACGGTGATCACCGTACGCGGCGTTGCGCAGGGCGAGCCGATCAAGGAGGCCGCCTTCTTCAATGCGCTGATGCGCATCTGGCTCGGTCCGGCACCGGCCGACTGGAAGCTCAAGGACGCGCTGCTCGGAAAGAGCTGATCTCTTCCAGCGAGTCGACAAAACCGTCGGCGTCGACGCCGCGCACCGGCTCGCCGTGGTTGTAGCCGTAGCTCACCAGCACCACCGGGCAACCGGCCGCGCGTGCGGCGCGCGCATCGTTGCTCGAATCGCCGAGCATCAGCGTGCGCGCCGGCTTGCTGCCGAGCGCCTCGCAGGTCTTGCGCAGGGGTAGCGGGTCGGGCTTCTTGCGCTCGAATGCATCGCCACCGCACACGATGGCGAAAAAGCCGTCGAGGCCCTTGGCCGCAAGCAGCACCTTGGCAAAGGCAGTCGGCTTGTTGGTGAGGCAGGCGAGCCGAAGTCCGCGCGCACGCAGAGCCCGCACACCCTCGATCACGCCCGGATACACGGTCGAATGCAGGCCGTTGACGTGGCTGTAGTGATGCTGATAGCGCGCCCAGGCCGCATCGAAGCGCTGCTGCACCGCGGACGCTTCTGCGGGCGCCATGACGTGGTCGAGCACCGACAGAATCAAGTGCTCAGAGCCCTTGCCGACCAGCGGCCTGACGGTCTCGGGCGTCACCTTCGGCAACCCGAGGTCGGCCAACATCAGGTTCAGCGCCACGACGAAATCGCCGAGCGTGTCGACCATGGTGCCGTCGAGATCGACGATCGCGGCGTCGAAGCGGGAAAGGTCCGGAGTCATGCGGGCGAGCATAGCGCCCGCTACAGCCGAACTACGGCTGGGCTACATCTGGGCTTCGGTCAGCGTCTGCGCAGCCACCACCGCTTCGGTGCGATTGCGGACATTGAGCGCGCGGAAGATCGCCGCCAGGTGAATCTTGACCGTGCCTTCGCTGATGCCGAGCGCGCGGCCGATCAGCTTGTTGGGCTTGCCCTGGGACAGGAGTTGCAGCACTTCGACCTGGCGCTCGGTCAGCACATTGCGCAGATGTTCGAGCGTTTGCGCGCTGGCTGCGCGCGGCACCGCCGCGGCAGTCGTGGTCTTGGCCGGTACGCCGGCCACGATGCCCGGCGGCAAGGCCGACAGCATCATCGGCGGCACATAGACCCCGCCGGCCAGCACCAGTCGAACCGCCGAAATCATGACTTCCGGTGAATAGGCTTTCGGAATGAAGCCGAGCACGCCACGCTCGAGCGCGCTGCGCATGACCGCCGGATCCTCGTAGCCCGACAGCACGATCACCGGCACGGCCGGGTGGCGGCGGCGGATCTCCTCGATGTGCGCCTGGCCATCGGCGCCGGGCATGTTGAGGTCGATCACGGCCAGGTCGAGTTCGTCGGAGGCGCCGGCGAGCAACTCGTCGACGCTCATGGCGAGTACGAACTCGATGTCGGGCTCGATCTCCGCCAGCTTGGCCTTGACCGCTTCGATGACGAGCCGGTGGTCATCGGCGATCAGAATTTTCATGGGCACCCCCGGCAGCAATTGTTAACTCGACAGAAGATAGCGGTGATTGCCGCGCGCAGCAAGCCAATTGCTCCGCCCGAACGACATAGTCCCCAAGCGATATGGTGCGCGTCCGGTGCCATTGAAAGAATCAATCGCACTTCTACATGGACGGGGATCACGGCATGTGCCATCGACACCGGCGCAATCACGACGCTCCCGCCATCGAAGGGTAGCCGCGAGCATCCATGCCTCGCCTGCTCGATTTTTTCCGCCCACTGTTCTCGCTCGGTCTCGAACTGGACGCGGCGATCCAGGCACGACACCCGCATGCATCGGTCGGTGACACGCAGAAACGGGCGCTGGGCCTGCTCGAGCAGGCGCGCGAGCGCGCCACCGCCGCGGGGCATCGCCCCGGCGAACTCGAATCGGCCTCGTTTGCGCTGGTCGCGTGGCTCGACGAGATCCTCGCGCGCGACCCGGACTGGAACGCCCGCACCACGCCCCTGCAGGTACAGCTTTTCAACTCCAACAACGCGCACAGCGAATTCTTCCACCACCTCTCGGCGCTGCAAGCTGAGGACGGCGAGTTGCGCGAGGTCTATTGGTACGTCCTGGCGAACGGCTTCGCCGGCCAGTATTACTTTGAGAGCAATGACAGCGGCGAACTCGGCAAGCTCAAGGCGCTGCACGGCCGGCAATTGCCGGTGCCGCCGCTGACCCTGGCCACACTGGCGCAGGATCACATCACGCCGCAACCCTATTCGGCACCCGCCCCGCCGACGCCGCGGCAGCCGGAGCGGCGCGAGCGCTCGATCCTGCGGGCCGGCGCGGCGCTGGCGCTGCTGACGCCGCTGGTTACCCTGGTCTGGCTGCTGCTGGCGGGGCCCCGCGACATGTCGTCGACGCTGGCTCAGCGCGTCGACCAGCGGCTCCAGGCCTACGCCTGTGCGGATCTTTCCGCCGCCGTTTCCGACAGCGGGGTCGCCGAGGTGCGCGGCTTCGTCTCGCTGCCCGCAGACCTGGAGCGCGTGCGCAGCGAGATCGCGGCGCTGCCCGGCGTGAAGTCGGCGAACGTCGCGCTGGCATTGCGCGTGTGGCCGCATTGCGAGGTGGTGGCCATGCTGAAGCCGTACCAGGCACGCAACCGCGACAAGCAGCGCGGCCTGGCCATCAACGTCAAGAGCGCCCGCGATGCCCGGCTGCGCGAGGGCGACCTGGTGCTCCTGCAAGTGACGCAGCCCAACTTCGACGGCCACCTGTGGGTGGACTACTACACGGCCGACGGCTCGGTGCTGCATTTCAACGCGGGGCGCAGCTCACGGCGGCTTGCCGCTGGCGAGCAGGTCGAGCTGGGCCAGGACATTCCTTCGAGTTGGCTGGTCAGCCCGCCGTTCGGCACCGTGCTGGTGACGGCGCTCGCCTCGCCATTGGCCTTCAGCGAGAACGCCGACCGGCCGCCCTTCGAGCTGGCCTCCGACTACCTGTTGCGCCTGCGCGGATCGTTGACGGCCAGCAAGGATCCGGAACGGCTGATTGCCGAGTTCGTGTTCCTGGAAACCACCGAGCGCTGAGAACATGGCCCTCACGCTCGATCGCTTCCCCTCCTCGCTGCCCGTGCAATTCTGGCTGCTGGCCCTGGGCTGCGCGGTCGGCTTTGCCCTGCTCTGGTGGTGGACGCTCGGGCATCGGCGCTGGCAGCGCCGACGGTTGCTGCAGAGGCGCCTCGCCGAACTCGGCCGCGGTGCTGCCGATTCACCGCCAACTGCGCAACCGCTCGCAAGCACCGCGCGAGGCACGTCCGACGTGCTGCATCCCCGGTTGCTCTTTGTCGGTGACGCAGCCGCCAACGTGGCGGGACTGCTTCAGGCTGGCGGCGCCCTGCCACAGAAGGAAACCGCCTCCGCGCCCTGGCAGGCCTGGACGCAGTCCGCCATGACCGCCATTGCGCTCGGCCCCGGCATCGCCGAAGACGCCGAAGACAGCCGCGCACGCAGCCTCTGGCTCCAGGGCCTCCTGACGCTGGCCGAACAACGCCCGGCCCTGCCGCTGAACGGCGTGGTGGTGTGCGTAGCGGCGCAGGCGCTGACGCAGGCGCCGCGCGGGCTCGCGCCGCTGGTGCAAGAGGCGGCGCAGTTGCTGCAGTTGCAACTGCCGGTCTATGTGGTGATCACCGGACTCGAGCGATTCGAGGGTTATGCCGAGGTGTGCGCCGGCCTGCAGCCGGAGGTACTCGCACAGGCGCTGGGTCACCGTCTGGTCGAACCGGATGCTGGCAGCGGCAGCGCCGCACGGCGCCTCGACGCGTTGTTCACGCCGCTGTCGGCGCGGCTGGAGGCGCTGGGCATGGCGCTGGTGCGCGACCGGCCCGATCCGGCAGCGCGCTTGGCGATTCTTCGCTGGGTCGAGCAGGTGGTGGCGCTGCAGGCGGGTCTCGCCGCAGTGGTCGATCAGTTGTTCGTGCCAGGAGGCAGTGCGCGATGGCGCGGCCTCTACCTGACGGCCGCTGCGTCGGAGACGGGCCAAGGCGCGTTTGCCGAAGACCTGTTCCTGCGCTTTCTGCCGGACGACCAGTCGCTGGCGCGCCCGGCGCGGCACCTGCGATGAAGCGCGCCGTCCTGCTACTTCGCGGCGTCGATCCTGATCTGGCGGGCGCCGAGCGTCACGGTCAGCACCAGCGGCTTGCCCGGCTCGACCGCCCGCACTTCGCGCCAGCGTGCCCGATCCAGATCGCGGTAGGCCGCCATCACGCCGATCGCCTTGGCATCGGCCGGCAAGGTCATCTCGATCTTCTTGCTTTCGCCAGGGCGCAGCAGCATCTCTTCGCGCTGGACCAGTTCGGCGCCAAGCGTGGCCGTGTCTTTTTCGAACAGGGAGAAGAAGTCGGCCGCTTCGAACGGGCCGGCCGACTTGAGCGCATAGACGCGCACCGTGAGCGGCGAGGCGCGGCCGCGCGCATCGGGGTTGGCGTCGGAGCCGGCGGCTACGGTCATGGCCACTGGCGTCACGACGGGCGGCTTGGCGGCGCAGCCCGCGAGAGCCAACGCCACCAGCACCGAACTGGCCAGAGAACTGCCATAGGGCAAACGGCGTGTACCAAGGACTCTCATGCTATTCCCTTCGTTGCATTGACCGGTGTCTACGCATCTTTGATTATCACCAGTCAATTTGAACAGGCAACATGCTGACACCCGAACTCGTCGAGGCCTTGCAGGCGCCCATCAGCGAGGCATCGCCGACCGGCGAAGATCTTGAGTACGACCCAGCCTTCACGGCGCTCGATTCTGCGGCCCAGGGCAAGCCCGAGCAACAGTTCGGCGATACCGTCATCCCCGCCGTGGAGCCCGAGTGGCGCGCGGTGTCGGATCAGGCGCAGGCGTTGCTGCGCCGTGCCAAGGACGTTCGCGCCGCGGTACTGCTGCTGCGCGCGTCGACCCGCCTGCAGGGCGTGACCGGCTTCACTTTCGGCATGCAACTGCTCACCGGCCTGCTCGACACCTTCTGGGACGGCATACATCCAAAGCTCGATGCCGACGACGACAACGACCCGACGATGCGGCTCAACGCGCTGGCACCGCTCACCGACGAAAGCATGGTGCTGCGCGACTTCTACGAGGCCGGCGTGGGCGTGGCGCGCGGCGTCGGGCCGCTCCGGATCCGCGACATCGCGATCGCGCAGAACGTGCTGACGGCCGTCGGCGCCGAGGCCACCTACTCGGCAGCGCAAGTGCACGGCGCACTGGTCGAGATCCAGGCCGAGCATCCCGAGGTCGTGCAGACGCTGCTTGGCGTGCCGGCCCTGGTGGGCCGGCTGCAGACCCTGTTGAGCGAGCGCACCGGCCGCTCCGACGCGATCGAGCTGGTGCAGTTGCGGCGCATCGGCACGGCCTTGCGCCAGGCATGCAGCGCAGTCGTCGGCAACGGCGCCGAAACCGAAGAAGCTCCGGCAGCGTTGGCTGCTGCCGAGGCACCGGCAGCGGGTCGCCCCGCTGCCGCGCGCGGCGACATCACGACGCGCCAAGACGCGATCCAGATGCTCGACCGCGTGATCCGCTATCTGGAGCAGGCCGAGCCGGGCAACCCGGCGCCGCTCCTGATCGAACGCGCCAAGCAGCTCATCGGCGTGAGTTTCTTCGAAATCATGGCCAACCTTGCGCCCAACGCGCTCGACACCATCGAAACCGTGACGGGCAAGCGCCCGTCGGAATGAAGTTTTATTCAGCGACCCGTCGCACCCAACCGCAAGGAGCATTTCCATGGCCAAGAGCAGTCAGAAATTCATCGCCCGCAACCGGGCGCCACGGGTTCAGATCGAATACGACGTGGAGCTCTACGGTGCCGAGAAGAAAGTGCAACTGCCCTTCGTGATGGGCGTGCTGGCCGACCTGTCCGGCAAGCCCGCCGATCCGCTGGCACCGGTGGGTGACCGCAAGTTCCTCGAGATCGACACCGACAACTTCGACTCGCGCATGAAGGCCATGAAGCCGCGCGCCGCGTTCTCGGTACCGAACACGCTCACCGGCGAAGGCGACCTGAAGGTTGACATCACTTTCGAGAACATGGACGACTTCTCGCCCGCCGCGGTGGCGACCAAGGTCGATGCGCTCAAGAAGCTGCTCGAGGCGCGCACGCAGTTGTCGAACCTCGTGACCTACATGGACGGCAAGGGCGGCGCCGAAGACCTGCTGGCCAAGGTACTGGAAGACCCGGCGCTGCTCGCCACCCTGGCTGCAAGCAAGAAGCCTGAAGACGGCGCCGCCGCACCGGCCGCCTGACCCCCCATTCAGATCACGAGGAGAAAGCATCATGGCCGAAGCACTCGAACAGCAGAGCGCACTGAAAGACGTCGAGTTTGCGGGGAGCGACTTTTCATCGCTCCTGCAAAAGGAATTCAAGCCGCGCAGCGACGAAGCCAAGAGCGCCGTCGAAGCGGCCGTGCTCACGCTGGCGCAGCAGGCGCTGAGCAACAGCACGGTGATCGGCAAGGACGTGACCAAATCGATCCAGGCCATGATCGCCGCGATCGACGCCAAGCTCACAGAGCAGATCAACCAGATTTTGCACAACGAGGAGTTCCAGAAGCTCGAAAGCGCATGGCGTGGCCTGCACTACATGGTGAACAACACCGAGAGCGACGAGAACCTCAAGATCCGGGTGATGGACGTCTCGAAGAAAGAGCTGCACAAGACCCTGAAGAAATTCAAAGGCGCGGCCTGGGATCAAAGCCCGCTCTTCAAGAAGATCTACGAGCAGGAATACGGCCAGTTCGGCGGCGAGCCCTTCGGCGCCATCGTCGGCGACTACCACTTCGACCAGAGCCCGCCCGATGTCGAGCTGCTCGGTGAAATGGCCAAGATCGCAGCCTCCGCGCATGCGCCCTTCATCACCGGCGCGAGCCCCAACCTGATGCAGATGGAATCGTGGCAGGAGCTCGCGAACCCGCGCGACCTGACCAAGATCTTCAGCACGCCCGAATACGCCGGCTGGCGCAGCC
>JBDUCH010000096.1:0-12065 GCA_040003555.1 Variovorax sp.
ACATCACGCAGATGATGGCGGCCGGCCAGGCCGACTGCATCATGGGTTCGAGCGATATCCAGATGATGCAGACGCGTGAAGGCGGCGTGCCGGTGGTCAACGTGGCCGCCTTCTTCCAGAAAGACCCGCAGGTGCTGATCGCGCACGACGACGTCAAGAAGTTCGAAGACCTCAAGGGCAAGACCATCCTGATCGGCTCGCAGGCCAACCGCGGCTACTGGCCGTGGCTCAAGAGCAAGTTCGGCCTCACCGACGAGCAGACCCGACCCTACACCTTCAACATCCAGCCGTTCGTGGCCGACAAGAACGCGGCCCAGCAGGGCTACCTGACCTCCGAGCCCTACGCGATCCAGAAGGCCGGCGTGAAGAGCACGGTGCTGATGTTCAGCGACCACGGGTTCCCGGCTTACGCGACCACCGTGTCGTGCATGGAAAAGACGGTGAGGGACCGCAGCAAGGCCGTGGCCGCGTTCGTCAAGGCCTCGGCCGAAGGCTGGAAGAGCTACTTGGCCGATCCGGCGCCGGCCAACACGCTGATCAAGAAGGACAACCCCAACATGACCGACGACCAGCTCGCCTACAGCGTGGCCAAGCTCAAGGAGATGGGCATGGTCACCGGCGGCGATGCGGCCACGATGGGCATCGGCGTGATGACCGACGCACGCTCCAAGGCGAGCTACGACTTCCTCGTCGGCGCCAAGCTGCTCGACCCAACCAAGGTCGCGCTCGCCAAGACCTACACCACCGAGTTCGTGAAGGACGCCAAGGTTCTGCCGTGATGCAGTCGGCGGCAATCCCTGCGGTCGAGATCCTCTCGGCCGAGAAGACCTATCCGAACGGCACGCAGGCGCTGCTGCCGGTCGACCTGAGCATCGCCGAGGGCGAGTTCATCACCCTGCTCGGGCCTTCGGGCTGCGGCAAGAGCACGCTGCTGAAAATGGTGGCGGGCATGCTCGACGCCACCGACGGCCGCCTGCTGGTGTGGCGCAAGCCGGTCGCGCAGATCGACCAGAGCGGCCGCAAGATGGCCTTCGTGTTCCAGGCGCCCACGCTGCTGCCGTGGGCCAGTGTGCAAACCAATGTGCGACTGCCGCTCGACTTGGCCGGCGTACCGCGCGCCGAGGCCGATGTGCGCGTGGCCGAGGCGCTCGCGCTGGTGGGCCTCGACAAGTTCGCCGGCGCCCTGCCGCGTGCGTTGTCGGGCGGCATGCAGATGCGCGTGTCGATCGCGCGGGGCCTCGTGACGCAACCCGACCTGCTGCTGATGGACGAGCCCTTCGGCGCCCTCGACGAGATCACGCGGCACCGGCTCGATGCCGACCTGCTCGACCTGTGGCGCAAGAAAAAGCTCACCGTGATCTTCGTGACCCATTCGATCCACGAGGCGGTGTTCCTGTCGAACCGCGTGATCATGATGGCGGCGCGGCCGGGCCGCGTGGTCGAGCAGTTCGTGATCGACGAGCCCTACCCGCGCAGCCCCGACTTCATGGTGTCGCCGCAGTTCAGCCGCTACGCGAAGCAGTTGCAGGACAGCCTGCTGCGCGCCAGCAGCACGCACGGGGAACCGGTGCCATGAAGAAGGCGCCAGCTCTTCCCCTGCTGCAGCAGCCGCGCGTGCAGCGCGTGTTCTACCCGCTGCTGGTCGGCGTGGTGCTGGTGGCGCTCTGGCAATGGCTGGTGACGGCGATGGAACTGCCGGCCTACCTGGTGCCCTCGCCCTTCCTCATGATGCAGACGCTGGTGACCGATTGGGTGCCGCTCGGCAACGCACTGCTGGTCACGCTGAAAATCACGGTGCTCTCTTTCATCGTGGCCACGATCGCAGGTGTGCTGATCTCGTTCCTGTTCGTGCAGAGCAAGCGGATCGAGACCGCGCTGTTCCCGTATGCCGTGCTGCTGCAGGTGACACCGATCGTCGCCGTGGCGCCACTGATCATCATCTGGGTCAAGAACCCGACCGCGGCGATGACGGTTTGCGCGGCACTGGTGGCGCTGTTCCCCATCATCAGCAACACCACGCTCGGCCTGCGCAGCATCGACGCGGATCTGCAGAGCTACTTCAAGCTGAACCGCGCCACGCGCTGGCAGCAGCTGGTGCGGCTGCGCATTCCGAGTGCGCTGCCGTATTTCTTCGGCGGACTGCGCATCTCGAGCGGGCTCGCGCTGATCGGTGCGGTGGTGGCCGAGTTCGTGGCCGGCACCGGCGGCTCAGGCGCAGGCCTGGCCTACCAGATCCTGCAAGCCGGCTTCCAGCTCAACATCCCGCGCATGTTCGCGGCCCTGTTGCTCATTTCGCTCACCGGTGTCGCGCTGTTCGCGCTGATGGCCTGGCTCAGCAAGCTGGCGCTGGGGTCGTGGCATGCGAGCGAACTCTCCCACGATTGACTTGACGACCATGAACGCTCCCGCCTCCGCCATCGAACAGTTGCTGTTCGAGCTGCCCGACCTCGACTGGATCACCGACGAGAGCCGTGTCGCGCGCCTGTCGCAGGACTTCGCCTGGTTCAGCCCGGTTCTGAACCGCCAGCTCAAGGACAAGCGCGCCGACGCCGTGGTGCGCCCGCGCACCGAAGGCGAGATTCGTGCGCTGGTGAGCGCCTGTGCCAAGCGCAAGGTGCCGATCACGATCCGTGGCAGCGGCACCGGCAACTACGGCCAGACCACGCCGCTGGCAGGTGGCGTGGTGCTCGACATGACCGGCTACAACGCACTGCAGTGGGTGCGCCCCGGCGTGGCCCGCGCGCAGGCCGGCATCCGGCTCGGCGAACTCGAGAAGCAGACCCGGCCCACGGGGCAGGAACTGCGCTGCGTGCCCTCGACCTACCGCAGCGCCACGCTCGGCGGCCTGTTCGGCGGTGGCTTCGGCGGCGTCGGCTCCATCAACTTCGGGCCGCTCGGCGCGCCCGGCAATGTGCTCGGCCTTCGCGCGATGACGATCGAGGCCGAGCCGCAGGTGGTCGAACTGCGCGGCGCCGAGGCGATGCGCATGCACCACCTATGGGGCACCAACGGGCTGGTGCTGGAACTCGAAGTCGGTCTCGCCCCGGTGCATCCCTGGCTCGAAACGCTGGTGACCTTCGGCGATTTCGACCAAGCGCTCGCGTTCGGCGACGCGCTGGCCCACGCGCCCGGCATCGTGAAGCGCGAGGTCGCGTTCTTCGCGAGCCCGGTGCCCGATCATCTGGTGCAACTCGCCAACCACCTGCCGGCGGGCTGTCATGCGGTGCTGTCGCTGGTCGCCGAATCGTGCGAAGAACCGATGCTGGAACTGGCCGCCCTGCACGGTGGCTCGGTGAGCTATCGCAAGACGGCGGCCGAGGTTCACAAGAGCAACCGCACGCTGATGGAATTCACCTGGAACCACACCACGCTGCATGCGCTGAAGGTCGACAAGACCCTGACCTATCTGCAGAGCAGCTTCGTGCCGGGGCAGCACGTGCAACAGATCACCGAAATGGAACGGCTGCTGGGCGGCGAGGTGCTGATGCATGTCGAGTTTCTGCGCAACCTCGAAGGCCTCATCACCTGCAGCGCACTGCAGCTGGTGCGCTTCAGCACCGAAGCGCGGCTCGACGAGATCATCCGCATTCACCGCGAGCACGGCGTGCGCATCAACAACCCGCACACCTTCATCGTCGAAGACGGCAAGGCCGGTGGCGCGCTGGCGCCCGAGATCGTTGCGATGAAGCAGCGCTTCGACCCGCACGGTCTGCTCAATCCGGGCAAGCTGCGCGACTGGCCGGTGGTGGCGGCATGAGCGCCGCGCCGGGCCAGCCGATGGCGAACTACGCGGCCTCCAAACGCGTGGGCGATTTCCTGTTCCTGAGCGGCGTGGTCGCGGTCGACCCGGCGCGGCGCGCGGTGCTCGACCGCTATGAAGATCTGCCCGACACCGCGCGCACGGCGCTGGGCGGGCTGGGCTATGTCACGGGGCAGCTCAGCGTCGACGTGTTCGAGGCGCCGATCGTGGCGCAGAGCTGGTTCGTGCTCGAACGCATCCGCCAAGTGGCGGCGGAGCACGGCGGCACGATGGACGACGTAGTCAAGCTGGTGCAGTACTTTCGCGATCTGCGCCATTACCCGGCCTACAACCGCGTGCGCGGCCTTTTCTATCCGGGCGAGCCGCCAGTCAGCACGGTGGTCGAGGTGTCGCGCTTCCTGCCGGGCGACGGCGCGCTGATCGAGGTCGAGGCGACCGTCTACCTGCCGCGCTGACGCCGGCGCAGCAGCACGGTGGCCGCGACCACCGCCAGCGCCGCGATCCACAAGGGCCAGAGGCCCAGGTGCGAGACCCAGCGCGCATAGGGCGTGAGGCCGTGTCGGCCCTCGACCTCCGCCACCAGCACACCGCGCGTCAGCCGCTGCAGTGATTGCGTCACATGCCCGCGGTGGTCGATGACCACCGTGGCGCCGGTGTTGGTGGCACGCACCATGGGCCGCCGAAACTCTAGCGAGCGCATGCGCGAGATGGCCAGATGCTGGTCGATCGCCACGGAGTCGCCGAACCAGGCGATGTTGCTGACGTTGAGCAGGATGGTCGGGGCCGCGGCCTCGTCGCGGAAGTTGGCGCCGATCTCCTCGCCGAACAAATCCTCGTAGCAGATGTTGGGAGCGATGCGCTGTCCCTGCCAGTCGAACGCCGGCTGCGCCAGGCCGCCACTGCGGAAATCCGCCAGCGGGATGTTCATCATGGCGGTGAACCAGCGAAACAGCCCCGGCACGAACTCGCCGAACGGCACCAGGTGGTGCTTGTCGTAGCGGTAGGCGGCCGACGCGCCGGGCTTGAAACCGAGCACGGTGTTGGTGTAGCCGCGGCGGTCACCCATCGGCAAACCGACGATAGCCGCCTGATTGCCTTGGCCGTAGCGCGCAGCGACGGCCTCGAGATAGCCGGGCGGCAGTTGTACCGGCAGCAACGGCAAGGCGGTTTCAGGCGTGACGACGAGCGACGCCGTGGCGTCACGCAGTTGCGTGCCGTACCAGTCGAGCGCGGTGGCGATGCCGCCGCCAGGAATGAACTTTTCGTCCTGCGGGATGTTGCCCTGGAGCAGCGCCATCTGCAGCCGCGGCGGGGGTGGAACCGAATCGGAGGCGGCGGGGTCGGCGCTGTCGGCGGAAGCCAGCCCGAGGCCGACCGCCACGGCTGCCGGCGCCAGCCAGGCCAGCTTGCGGCGGTAGTCGAGCCGCAGGCACTGGGCCAGCGCCACCGCGACCAGCGCAGCCACCGCGCCGATGCCATAGACACCGACCAGCGGTGCAAACAGCGCCAGCGGGCCATCGACGTGCGCGTAGCCACCGGCGCCCCACGGAAAGCCGGTGAACCAGCTGCCGCGAACCAGTTCGGCCGTTGTCCAGAGTGCTGCGAAAAACAGGGCGCGCCATGCCCAGCGGGCGGGCGCAAACGCCACAAAAAATGCACAGGCTGCCGCGTAGTAGAGGCCCAGCGCCGCGGCCAAGGCGAACACGGCAACGGCGGCCAATGGCGCTGCCAGTCCGCCATAGGTGTGCATTGAAATGAACAGCCACCAGAAAGTGCCGCAAAGCCAGGCGGTGGAAAAGACCCAGCCGAACAGGAAGCCGCTGCGCCATGCCGGGGCGGTGCCGCCGAGGCGCAGGGCGTCGAGCTGCCAGACCAGCGCCGCCAGCGACAGCAGTTGCAGCCACCAGAGCGGTTGCCCACCGAAATGTCCGGCGAACGGCCAGGCGATCGACGCGGCCTGGGCCAGCCCCGCGAGCCCGAAGCCCAGCGCGCGAACCAGCGCCGTCTTCAATCGGATGCGTCGTCGCCGCGGGCCGGCGAGACCTTGAACCAGCGCACCGCACCGCCCTTGGTGTGCAGCACGACAAAGTCGAAACCGCCCAGCGCATGGTGCTCGCCGCGCTTGGGCACGTGGCCCATCTCGTGCGCGACGAGTCCGCCGATGGTGTCGAAGTCTTCCATCAGGGCTTCGTCGTCGAAGGTGATGCCGAAGGCTTCGGCCACGCGCTCGATCGGGGTGTCGCCCGAGACGCGGTAGGTGTGGTCGGCCAGGCCGAAGATGTCGCCCTCGTCTTCGGGGATGTCGAACTCATCTTCGATCTCGCCGACGATCTGCTCCAGCACGTCTTCGATGGTGATGAGCCCGGCGACGCGGCCGAACTCGTCGATGGTGATGGCCAGGTGGTTGCGGTTGCCGCGAAACTCGCGCAGCAGGTCGTTCAGGCCCTTGCTCTCGGGCACGAAGGTGGCGGGGCGCAGCAGCGCGCGGATATTGAGGCCCGGCGCACGCTGCAACTTGAGCAGATCCTTCGCCAGCAGGATGCCGATGATGTTTTCCTTCTCGCCCTCGTACACCGGAAAGCGCGAGTGCGCGGTGTCGATCACCAGGTTGATCAACGCGTCGAGCGGCGCGTCGATGTCGAGCAGATCCATGCGCGGGGCGGCGACCATCACGTCACCCGCCGTCATGTCGGCCATGCGCAGCACCCCCTCGAGCATCACGCGCGACTCGGCGCCGATCACGTGGTTGTCTTCGGCATCGGCCAGCGTCTCGATCAGTTCGTCGCGCGAGTCGGGACCGGGGTGGATGAATTCGGCCAGCTTCTGGAGAAAGCTGCGCTTGTCTTCCCGTTCAACGGGGAGGCGCTCGGAGTGAGGTTCGGCCACTGCGGGAGGGCGGAGTTGGGGAAGCGCAAGGATACCGGAAAGGGCGCCGTCCTCCGGGAAAGCGGCGGCCTATTGCGCCGACTTGTCGCGCGCGGCACGCACGCCGCTTCGCACTTCCTGCACGCTGGCCAGGAACGACCAGAACTGCTTGGCGCGGGTCTTCAGCTGGAAGTCGACCTCGGCGAAGTGGTCCAGCGCGATCTCGCTCATGCGGCTGTCGAAGGTGGCCTGCGGCAGTTGCAGATGCGCCTCTGATTCGGAACCGCTGCGCACCACGGTGGCACCGGCCTTGCGCGCGATCTTGAGCATGGCGGCGTTCTCGCTCAGCGCGTGGATGAACAGCATGCCGACACCTTCGTTGCGCGCGGTGACGACCGCACGCTCGAACAAGCGGGCGCCGTAGCCGCGGCCGCGGGCGTGCTTGGCCACCGAAACGCCGAACTCGGCGCAGTCGTTGGGCTGGTCGACCGGCGCGAAGGCGACGTGCGCCATGGCGATGAGTTCGAGCCGGCGGTTGTAGATGCCGAACATTTCGTCGCGGTCGAAGTCGAGCGCGTCGACATAGCGCTGAACCTGCTCGTCCGAAGCCGAGTAGCCGAAGCGCAGATAGCGGTCATGAACGTCGAGATCGAGCAGATGGCGCGCGATCCGTTCGCGTTCGCCAGGCCCGATCGAGCGGATCGGCACCAGCACCGGTAGCTGGGCCGGTTCGCCGGGCGGACGCGACTCATGCATCGGCGCCTTCAGGAAGGAGCCGGCACCGAGGGAGGCCTTGAGGATGGAACTTGCGTAGAGCATGCATACAATGTAAGGGTTTTCCCTTAAGACGCAAGTCATCCAAGGCCGATAACCCGGCCGGGAGTGACGGATTACCGGTAACTGTGGCGCGCATACAAACGCAGCCGGTCGTTTAAACAGGAACAGCCGTGGTGGCCTTGACCCGATCCAGCACGAAGCTGGTCTTGCAGTCTTCGACGCTGGGGTGCTTGAGCAGCGTGTCCATGATGAAACGGCTGTAGTGCGCCATGTCCGCCACCACAACGCGCAGCAAATAGTCCATTTCACCGGTCAACGCCGCACATTCGACCACTTCGGGCCAGGTTTGCACACTGGCGCGAAACAAATCCATCGGATTGCGCTTGTGGCTTTCGGTATGCTTCTCGAGCCGGACGTTGAGGTAGGCGGTCAGCCCGAGCCCTACGGCTTCGGGTTTCACCAAGGCGACATAGCGGTCGATGATCCGGTTTTCCTCGAGCCGCTTGACCCGGCGCAACACTGCGCTGGGCGACAGGCTGACCTGCTCCGCCAGCTGCTCATAGGTAGCGCGCCCATCTGCTTGGAGTGTGCGCAGAATCAAACGATCGAGCTTGTCGAGTGCATCCATTTGTCCATTTTCGCAGTTTTGTTGCGCAGGGGATCTTCCTTTATCCATGAACGGCATTGCAACTCTGGCACCGCACAATAAGAACCCCTCGACCCTTCCTTCACGACCTGTCTGGAGCCTTGCATGCGGAACACACTTTCGATTTCTTCCATCCTGGCGTCGGCCGCGGTGCTCGGCGGCTGCGCCGTCGCGCCGGCGGCGGCCCCGGTATCGCATCTGGACACGGTGCAGAAGGCGGCCACGCTGCGCATCTGCACACCGGGCGACTACAAACCCTTCAGCTTCCAGAAGCCGGATGCAAACTTCGAGGGCATCGACGTCGACCTCATGGCGAGCTTCAGCACCAGTCTCGGCGCGAAGCCCGAGTGGGTGAAGACAACCTGGGCCAACCTGCTGCCCGACCTCACGGCCGGCAAGTGCGACATTGCGGTGGGCGGCGTCTCGGTCACGACTGAGCGGCAGAAGCGCGCCTTTTTCAGCGCCCCGTACATGGTGAACGGAAAGACGCCGATCGCACGCTGCGCCGATGTGGCCAAGTACCAGAGCGTGGCGGCCATCGACCAGCCCGCAGTGCGCGTGATCTTCAATCCGGGCGGCAGCAACGAGCGCTTTGCGCGTACCAGCTTCAAGCAGGCCAAGCTCACGATGCATGGTGAAAACGTGACCATCTTCGACGAGATCCTGGCCAACCGCGCCGATGTCTTCGTCACCGAATCGGCCGAGGCCATCACGCAGCAAAAGCTCAAGCCCGGCCTGTGCGCCATCAACCCGGACAAGCCGCTGCAATACGGCGAAATGGGCTGGATGCTGCCGCGGGACGACGTGGCTTTCAAAGCGTACGTCGACCAGTGGCTGCACCTGTCGCAGGCCGGCGGCGAGTTCCAGCGCGTGATGGATCGCTGGCTCAAATAACCGCAACGGAGTTGCCCGACATCGAGGCCAGCCAGCTGCTGCCGGGCGGGACCGACCTCCGCTGAAGCTGCTTCGCTATCGCTGTGGCGGCAGCGCTTACTAGGACAAGCCCGCTGGCGGCGGGCACCGATGCGCTCCGACAATCCGCGCCACAGGAGATTGCATGCAGACATCGGCGCCCATCCAGAACTATCCGGCCAACGTGCCACGCGACATCGATCCCGGGCAATACCGCTCGCTCGGGCAGATGTTCGACGAATCCTTTCAGCGCTACGCCGCACGGCCGTTTTCGGTCTGCATGGAGAGCTGGATGTCCTATGGCGAACTCGATCAGCAGTCAAAGGCGCTCGGCGCCTGGTTGCAATCGCTCGGACTGGAGCCTGGTGCACGGATTGCGATCATGCTGCCCAACGTGCCTCAGTTCGCGGTGACGATGAGCGGAATCCTCCGCGCGGGCTACACCTGCGTCAATGTCAACCCGCTCTACACCGCGCGCGAGCTCGAGCATCAACTGAGGGACTCGGGCGCGAGCGCAATCATCATTCTCGAAAACTTCGCGGCCACGCTCGAGAAGGTGATCGATCGCACACCCGTCAAGCATGTGGTGGTGACCGCGATCGGCGACATGCTCGGCGGGCTGAAAGGCACGCTGACCACGCTGGCCATCAGGCACCTCAAGAAGCTGGTGCCGCCTTACAAGCTGCCGCTCGACAACGACCGCACAGTGACGCCTTTCCCCCGTGTATTGAGCGAAGGCCGTGGGCGCAAGCTGGGGCCGGACACATCCACCCTGGATTCGATCGCGTTCCTTCAATACACCGGGGGAACCACGGGCCTGTCGAAAGGCGCCGTGCTGAGCCATCGCAACATCATCGCGGCCACGCTTCAGGCCGAGGCCTGGTTCACGCCTGCATTGGCGCGCGCCGGCGATCTCGCCAAGGTCAACAGCATTGCGGCGCTGCCGCTGTATCACATCTTCGCGCTCACACTGTGCCTGCTCGCCATCCGCCAAGGCTCGCATCTGACGCTGATTCCGAACCCGCGCGATTTCGATGGCTTCATCGCCACGCTCAAGAAGCGCCCGTTCCACATGCTGCCGGCGGTCAACACGCTGTTCAACGCGCTCCTGGTGCACCCACAGTTCAAGACCATCGACTTTTCGACGCTCTTTGTCTCCCAGGCGGGCGGCATGGCGGCGTCAGAAGGCACGGCGAAGAAGTGGTTCGAGGTGACCGGGTGCCCAATGATCGAAGGCTGGGGCATGAGCGAAACCTGCGCGATCGGCACCAACAATCCGGTCATGAATACGGCGTTCACCGGCACTATTGGCTTGCCGTTGCCGAGCATTGAGATCGCGATCAAAGACGATGACGGCAATTCGCTGCCGGATGGCGAATCTGGCGAGCTCTGCATCAAGGGGCCCAATGTGATGGTGGGCTACTACAACCAACCCACCGAAACGGCCGAGGCCTTTACCGCGGACGGGTTCATGCGGACCGGCGACATCGCCATCCAGCTCCCGGACGGCGCGAGCAAGATCGTCGACCGCAAGAAGGACATGATTCTCGTAAGCGGCTTCAACGTTTTTCCGAACGAGTTGGAGAACGTGATCTCGCTTTGCCCTGGTGTTCTGGAATGCGCAGCCATCGGTGTAGCGGACAGCAAACAGGGCGAGGCGATCAAGGTGTTTGTGGTGCGCAAGGATCCCGCGCTGAGTGAAGCGTCGGTGATGCGTTTCTGCGAGGATCAGTTGACGGGCTACAAGCGACCCAAATTCATCGAGTTCCGTGACTCACTGCCCAAGACGAACGTCGGAAAGATCTTGCGTCGCGAACTGCGAACTGCCGCACATTGAATTGGTTGCGAGAACTACCCCCGAACCTCCAGATTCTGGAGCGCGGGTGGTTGTCTGCGAACAACATCCTCCTGATCGGGCCAGACGACACCGCAATGGTCGACAGCGGTTACTGCACGCATTCGCAGCAGACAGTCTTATTGGTGAGTGCGGCGCTCGGCACGCGTGCACTCGACAGCCTGTTGAACACCCATTTGCACAGCGATCACTGTGGAGGAAACGCTGCGCTTCAACTGAAATTTCCGGAACTGCAAACGCACATCCCGCCTGGAGAAGCGGCAGCGGTAGGACGCTGGGACGAGGACGCCCTGAGCTATCGCGCGACCGGGCAGCAGTGTCCGCGTTTTGAATATCAGAGCGTGCTGAAGCCCGGCAGCGAAAAATATCTGGGTGGCATGCTTTGGCAGGTGTTCGCTGCGCCTGGCCATGACCCGCATTCAGTGATTCTGTTCAATCCAGAGTCACGCACTTTGATCTCCGCAGATGCACTGTGGGAAAAAGGCTTCGGCGTGGTCTTCCCGGAGTTGGTCGGCGAACCTTCTTTCGGGGATGTCGCGGCCACGTTCGACTTGATTGAAAGTCTCGCCCCCCAGACGGTGATTCCTGGACATGGCCCCCTGTTCAACGACGTCCATCGCGCGCTGGAAGTAGCACGGAATCGTCTCGACCGCCAGGCGGCAGATCCATCGAAACATGCGCGGCATGCACTGAAGGTTCTCATCAAGTTCAAGCTGCTCGAGGTGCAGTCGATATCGATTGAGAGCCTGTGCGAATGGGTACGTGCCACGCCTTATTTCGAACTGGTTCGAGCGCGTTTTTTTGTCAATGAGAATTGGGGCACGATCACCCGTAATTTGCTCGACGAACTCGTGCACTCGGGCGCGGCGACTATTTCGGGAGCCAGCGTTGTCGACCGCTGAACTACAGAGATCGACAATGCTTTCGCCCAAAAAGAAAGCCCAACCGATTGGTTGGGCTTTCTAGGCTGTAAGAGCCTGACGATGACCTACTTTCACACGGGAACCCGCACTATCATCGGCGCTGACGCGTTTCACTGTCCTGTTCGGGATGGGAAGGAGTGGTACCACGTCGCTATGGTCATCAGGCATAACTTGTTGTCATCTTGATTACCAAATCAAGACAACGAATTCATAGAGTTTGGAATCAGCTTATTTTGAATGCGTCAAACTTGGCATAACACCTTGATCAATTAGATCAAAGTTATAGGGTCAAGCCGCACGAGCAATTAGTATCAGTTAGCTTAACGC
>JBDUCH010000408.1:0-3539 GCA_040003555.1 Variovorax sp.
TGCCGATCACCAGCACCATGCCGAACATGGTGAGCACGTTGATCGAGAAGCCCAGTGCCGACAACACGGCAAAGGTGCCCAGCAGCGCGATCGGCACCACGATGGTGGGGATGATCGTGTAGCGCCAGTTCTGCAGGAACAGGAACATCACGACGAACACCAGCGCCACCGCCTCGAACAGCGTCTTCACCACTTCCGTGATGGAGATGCTCACGAAGCGCGAGCTGTCGTACGGAATCGTCCACTTCACGCCTTCGGGGAAGTACTTGGCGAGCTCGGTCATCTTGGCGCGGATCGCCTTGGCCGACTGCAGCGCATTGCCGTTGGGCGCCAGCTGCACGCCGACACCGACGGCCGGCTGGCCGTTCAGGCGGGCCGAGGTCGCGTAGGCCTGGCCACCGAGTTCGATGCGCGCCACGTCTTTCAGGCGCACGGCCGAGCCGTCGGTGTTGGCGCGCAGCACGATGTTGCCGAACTGCGTCACGCTGGTGAGCTGGCCGTTGACCACCACGGTGGCAGCAATGCTCTGGCCGGTGATGTTCGGCAGGTCGCCGATCGAGCCCGAAGACACCTGCGCGTTCTGCGCGCGGATGGCGGCATTGACGTCGGCTGCCGAGAGGTTGAAGCCCTGCAGCTTGGCCGGGTCGATCCAGATGCGCATGGCGCGTTCGGTACCGAACAGCTGCGCCTGGCCGATGCCGGCCACGCGCTGCAGCTCGGGCACGACGTTGCGCGAGGCGTAGTCGCCCAGCGCAATCGGGTCGATCGCCGGATTGTCCGAAGACAGGATCGTGAACAGCAGGAAGTTGTTGCGCGACTTGTCGACGCGCACGCCCTGTTGCGTTACCGCGGCCGGCAGGCGGGGCGTGGCGCGCGACAGGCGGTTCTGCACGTCCACCTGCGCCAGGTCGGCGTTGGTGCCGGTTTCGAAGGTGACCGTGATCGTGCCGGTGCCGTCGGCCTGCGCCACCGACTCCATGTAGATCAGGCCGGGCGAACCGTTCATTTCACGTTCGATCACCGACAGCACGCTGTCCTCCAGCGTCTGGGCCGAGGCGCCCGGGTACGCGGTGGTGATCACGATGGCGGGTGGTGCCACCGGCGGGTACTGCGAGATCGGCAATTGCGTGATCGCCACGCTGCCCATCACGATGATGAACAGCGCGATCACCCACGCGAAGATCGGGCGCTCGATAAAAAACTTGGCCATGCGGGCGCGCTCCTTACTGCTTCGCCGCCGGCGCGGACGCGGCAGCGGCGGGTGCGGCCGGCGGCGTTGCCGCAGCCGGGGCCGGCGCCTTCCACGGCACAGCCTTCACCGGCGTGCCGGGCGGCATCATCTGCAGCTTCTGGAAGCCGTCGACCATCACCTGTTCGCCGGCCTTCAGGCCGTCGAGAACCACCCACTGGTTGTTCTGCGCGGCGCTGATCTTCACGGTGCGCTTGCTGATCTTGCCTTCGGCATCGACCACCGACACCGTGTCGCCCTGCTGCGTGCGGGTGACCGACTGCTGCGGCACCGTGATCGCGTTGTTGACCTGGGCCTGCTCGATGCGCACGCGCACATAGAGGCCCGGCAGCAGGTCGCCCTTCGGGTTCGGCACTTCGGCGCGCAGCGTCACCTGGCCGCTGGTGGCGTCGACCGTCAGGTCGGTGAACAGCAGCTTGCCGGGCAGGGCGTATTCGCTGCCGTCTTCGAGCACCACGCGGATGCTGGCCGCGGCGGAACCGTCGGCCTGCTTGAACTGGCCGTCCTGCATCGCGCGGCGCAGCTTCAGCACCTCGGTGGCCGACTGGGTGAAGTTCACGTAGAGCGGATTGATCTGCTGGATCACCGCCAGCTCCGTCGCATCGCCCTGGCCGACCAGCGCGCCTTCGGTGACGAGCGCGCGGCCGATGCGGCCCGAGATCGGCGCGGTGACCGATGCGTACCCGAGGTTGATCTTCGCGGTGGCGACCGACGCGCGGCCCACGGCCACGTCGGCTTCGGCCGATTTGGCCGAGGCGACGGCCGTGGCGTACTCCTGCTTGCTCACGGCATTGGCTTCAACCAGCGGCTTGTAGCGCTCGGCCAGGGCCTTGGCCTGGGCCGCGTTAGCTTCCGCGCGCGCCAGGCTGGCGGCAGCGCTCTGCGCCGCGGCCGCGTAGGGCGCCGGATCGATCTTGAACAGCGGTTGCCCGGCCTTCACGTCGCTGCCTTCACGGAACAGCCGCTCCTGCAGGATGCCGGCCGCACGCGCCCGCACCTGCGAGACGCGCGAGGCCTCAAGCCGGCCTGGCAGCTCCGTCACCAGGCCGACATTGCCCGGCGTGGCAATCACCACGCCCACTTCGGGCGCCGGAGGCTTGCCGCCTCCCGCACCGCCCGGTGCACCGCCTGCGGCGGCTGGTGCCTCGCTCTTGCCGCAGGCGGCCAGCGAAAGCAGCGCCACGGTGGCGAGGGCGGCCACGACGGCACGCAGCGGAAACGACGAACGATGAGAAACATGCGAGACGGGCATGCGATTCCTTCCAGTGAGGCACGAAAAGACGGGTGGGCGCTGCGTGCCAGGCAAAAACCATGGCGGCGCCGCGACCTAGGGCAAGCCCGCTAGTTTACATACATTCATGGATGTATAGTGACAGCCGGCAAAGGCCCCACGATAAAGGAGGGGCGCTCTATTTACAAATCAGGAAATGTGGTGGCACGACGTACGAAGGAAGAAGCATTGGCCACGCGGCATCGGTTGCTCGATGCCGCTGAGCTTCTGTTTCAGGCCCAGGGGGTCTCGCAGACCTCGCTGCAGCAGATCGCGCAGCAGGCCGGGGCTACGCGCGGCGCGATCTACTGGCACTTCAAGGACAAGGCCGACCTTTTCAACGCGATGATGGATCGCGTCAAGCTGCCGCTCGAGGCCGCGGCGCGCTTCACTGGCCATCCGGCGCAGGATCCGCTCGATGCGATCGAGAACGCGATGGTCGGCGCGCTGCGCCAGGTGACCACCGACCCGCAGGTGCGCCGTGTGTTCGAGGTGGCGACCCACAAGGTCGAATATGCGGGCGAAACTGCGTCGCTGCAGCTGCGCCACCTCGAGAGCCGCGACGCCTGCATCGTCGACTTCGAAAAGGCGCTGCGGCTTGCCTCGCGCCGCGCAAAGCTCAAACTGCCGCTGCCGGCCGGCATGGCGGCGCACGGCCTGCACGCCCTCATCAGCGGCCTCATCCAGAACTGGCTGCTCGACCCCGTCGCCTTTGCGCTGGTGCCCACCGGCCGCCGCACCTTCAATGTCTACCTTGCCGGCCTGGGCTTCGACCGGCCCGGCCTGCGCGCTGACCTCGCCGCGCCGGAGACCGAGCCCGGCACGGTGGCGCTCAGCGGCAGCCCCGCGCGATAGGCGATAATCCAGAGCGCTGGCCCAGGCCGGCGCACCCCTCTCTCGCTGTATTTCAACGGATAGAATTCGGCCCTCCGAAGGCTGAGATCCAGGTTCGATTCCTGGCGGCGGGACCAGATACCGACACCATCGCGTATCACCAAGCATCAGAAACCCGCACGTGCC
>JBDUCH010000097.1:0-11944 GCA_040003555.1 Variovorax sp.
CCTACAGCCCGCTGATCGCCGGCATCGAAGTCAAGCGCCGCGGCGATGTGCGCCGTGCCAAGCTGTACTACCTGCGCGAGCGCAGCGGCCGTTCGGCACGCATCAAAGAGAAGCTGCCGGGCAAGTCGAGCAACAAGGCAGCAGTCGCCCAGTAATCCGGGTCTGCAACCGTGCTCGAAAAGCCGCCCTTCAAGGCGGCTTTTTGCATTGGCGCTCGAACAAACACGCGCCTGTGTGATCTATTCCCATGTCGCCTGTCCGCCGCGGCCCGCGTCTTGCGTTGAACTTAGCTGGAGCTTTCCCTGACCAACCGATCACCCATGCAATCCGCCGCCGTTGTCGAACCGATCAACACCGTCGCGCCGGCGTTGCTGTTTTCGTTTGATCCGCGCGAGGTGCCGGTGATTGCGGTCGACGACGGCCTGCCCGCGGTTGCGCGGGCCGAACTCACGACCAACGCACTGCGAGCCCGCTTTGCCAGGCCCCCGGTGTGGACGCCCGAGGTGCGGCGCGAACCGCGCATATCGGATCGCGCACCGGCCCAGGCGGCGGTGCTGGTGCCCATCGTGCTGCGCGCCGGCGAGCCGACCGTGCTGCTGACCGAGCGCGCTTCGCAGATGACCACCCACTCGGGCCAGGTCGCGTTCCCGGGCGGCAGGGTCGACCCCGACGACGCCAACATCGCGGCCGCCGCTTTGCGCGAGGCGTGGGAAGAGGTCGGCCTGTCGGCGCAGTACATCGAAGTGCTCGGCAACCTGCCGACCTACACCACGATCACCTCGTTCATCGTGACGCCCGTGGTCGCGCTGGTGCAGCCCGGCTTCACGCTGGCGCTGAATCCCCACGAGGTGGCCGATGCCTTCGAGGTGCCGCTGGCCTTCCTGATGAACCCGGCCAATCACCGCCGTCATGCGGTCAGCGATGCCGAGCGCAAGTCGCGCGAGTGGTACTCCATGCCTTACCAGGACGGCGACGACGAGCGCTTTGTCTGGGGCGCGACGGCCGGCATGTTGCGCAACCTGTACCGGTTCCTCATCGCCTGAAAGAAGATCTGTTGCGCGCCCGGCCGGTGGCCCGAGGGGCAGTCGCTATCATCGAAGGATGAGCTTCTTCGCCATCCTGTGCGCTTTGCTGATCGAGCAGGTGAGACCGCTTGCGCACCACAACCCGGTGTACGGCGGCGCGATCGGATGGACGCGCTGGATCAGCCGCAACTTCGATGCCGGCAAGCAGCATCACGGCTGGGTTGCGTGGACGCTCGCAGTCGGTGTGCCGACCGTGCTGGCGCTCGGCGTGCACTGGTTGTTGGTGCTCACCCTCGGTCTGCCGTTTGCCGTCGTCTGGAGCATCGCGGTGCTCTACACCACGCTAGGCTTTCGCCAGTTCAGCCACCACTTCACAGGCATTCGCGATGCGCTCGATGAAGGCGACGAGCCGCTCGCGCGCTCGCTGCTCGCGCATTGGCAGCGCGTCGATGCGGCCGACCTGCCACGCAGCGAAATCGTGCGCCATGTGATCGAGCATTCGGTGATCGCGGCGCACCGCCATGTGTTCGGCGTGCTGGCCTGGTTCTCGATCCTTGCGGCGCTCGGCCTGGGCCCGGCCGGCGCGGTGTTCTACCGAATGAGCGAGTTCGTCTCGCGCTACTGGGCGTACAAGGATGGTGCTGCCGTGCAGCCTTCCAGCATCTGGGTGCAGCAGGCGGGCGCCCGCGCCTGGAGTGCCATCGACTGGCTGCCGGCGCGCATCACGGCGCTTGGCTTTGCAGTGGTCGGCAGCTTCGAGGAGGCGATCGACTGCTGGCGCAACGACGCGCGGCGCTTTCCCGACGGCAACGACGGTGTGATCCTGGCGGCCACGTCGGGCGCGGTGAACGTGCGGCTCGGCGGCGGCACGCTGCGACCGGCACCCGTGGCCGATCCGCTTTCCCGCGCCCAGGCCGGTGAGTCGCTGGCCAGCCTGCGCGAACCCGACAGCGGCAGCACACCCGGCCGCGAACCCGAGTCCGCGCACCTGCGCAGCGTGGTCGGGCTGGTCTGGCGCTCCGTCGTGATGTGGATGGTGCTGTTGGCGCTGCTCACTCTCGCACGCCTGCTGGGCTGAACAGATCGATGGCCTCATCGTCGGTATCGAGCTTCTACAGCCCGCGTCTCGCGGCGCTCGAGCCCTATGTGCCGGGCGAGCAGCCGCGCATCGCCAACCTGGTCAAGCTCAACACCAACGAGAACCCGTACCCGCCTTCGCCGCATGCGGTGGATGCGATCCAGCAGGCGGCGGCAAGCGGGCTGGAGCGCTATCCCGATCCGGAGTCGCTCGCGTTACGCGAAGCGGTGGCGCAGCGGCACGGTCTGGGCGCCGACCAGGTGTTTGCCGGCAACGGCTCCGACGAGGTGCTGGCCCACGCGTTCTTCGCGTTCTTCCGCCAGAGCGAGCCGCTGCTGTGCCCCGACGTGACCTACAGCTTCTACCGCGTCTATGCGCAGCGCTATGAGATTGCCTGCGAGCTGCAGCCGGTGGACGACGCGCTGCGCATCGATGTCGATGCCCTTGCGGCGCGGGCTTCGCACGGCTGCGGCGGCATCGTGCTGTCCAATCCCAACGCACCGACCGGCATCGGCCTGCCGCTCGGCGAGATCGTGAAACTGCTGCAGGCGTGCCCGCAACGCGTCGTGCTGGTCGACGAGGCGTATGTGGATTTCGGCGGTGCGAGCGCATTGCCCCTGATCGAGCAGTACCCGAACCTGCTGGTGGTGCAGACACTCTCCAAGTCGCGCGCACTGGCCGGCCTGCGCGTCGGCTTCGCTTGCGGCCAGGCGCATCTGATCGAGGCGATGACGCGGGGCAAGAACACCTTCAATTCGTATCCGCTCGGCCGGCCAGCTGTGGCCGGGGGTGTGGCGGCACTGCGGGACGAAGCCTGGTTCGAGCAGACCTGCAAGGCGGTGATCGACACCCGCGAAGGCCTGGCGCTGGAACTTGAAGACCTGGGCTTCGAAGTGCTGCCCTCGCAGGCGAACTTCGTGTTTGCGCGGCATCCGCAGCGCGATGCCGCAGAACTCGCCATGGCGCTGCGCGAGCGCGCGGTGCTGGTGCGCCACTTCCGCGCCCCGCGCATCGCGCAGTACCTGCGCATCAGCATCGGCACGCGGGCGCAGTGCAGCGCGCTGATCGATGCGTTGGCCGACATCCTCGGCCCGGCCTGAGGCCATTTCCGGAACGAATCCATGTCCACCACTACCGTCGAATCCAAACCCCTCAGGATTGCATTGCTGTCCTATGCCTATGCGCCCAGCCTGGGAGGGATCGAGTCGGTGAGCCAGTTGCTGGTCGACGGCCTGCGAGGCCGGCGCCACGAGGTGCGGGTTGTCACCCACACGCCCGCTGCACCCGGCGGCGGTGCGGAAGAGGGCGTTGTCTTGCGCCGACCGTCTGCGTCCAGCCTGCTCAGCACCCTTCGCTGGTGCGACGTCGTCGTCCAGTCGAATGTGAGCGTCGGTTTGGCTTGGCCGCTGGTACTCGGTGTCGTGAGAAGGCCGTGGGTCGTCGTGAACCACACACCCATCACGCGGCCGGCGGGTCAGCGAACCTGGCGCGACCGGCTCAAGATCGCCAGCCTCCGTGGTGCCCGTGTGTACTCGGTGTCGCAGTACCTGCGCAGCGTCACGCTGGAGGACTCGGGACTCATGCTCAACCCGTACGACATCCAGTCGTTTCATCTGCCGCACGCGGCAGATACGGGCGTTCGCGAGAACGAACTGCTGTTTGTCGGACGCATCGTGCGGGCCAAGGGATTGGACGTGCTGATCGAGGCGCTGCAGTTGCTGCGCAAGGACGGCCTGCGGCCGCGCCTGTCGATCGCCGGTGACGGCCCGGAAAAAGGCACGATCGAGGCGCGGATTGCCGAGCTCGGCCTGCAGGATCAGATCGTCTGGCTCGGCGTGCTGCGCGGGAATCGCCTGGGCGAGGTCATGCGCGAACACCAGGTCGCGGTGGTGCCGTCGAGGCCCGAGCCGCCTGAGGCGCTGCCGCTGGTGCCGATCGAGCTGATTGCCAGTGGCTGCGTCGTGATCGCGAGCCGGCAGGGCGGCTTGCCGGAATCGGTCGGCCCGTGCGGCCTCCTCGTGCCGCCCGAAGACCCGACGGCGCTCGCGCAGGCAATGCGCGAACTGCTGGCGGACGAAGCGCGGCGCAAGAGCCTGCTGGCCATGCGCGACCAGCACCTCGAAATGTTCCACCCGAACACCGTGCTCGACCGATACGAAGCCGCCATCCGGGAGGCGATGCGCTGAGCGCTCAGTAGCGCGGCGTCTGGCTCAGTTCGGCGAAAAGTTCGCCATAGATCTTGTAGCGGGCTGCGCTGATGGGACGGTCGCTCGAGGCCGACTCGACCTGTGGAATCACGCCGCAGCCCGGCTCGTGCAGGTGCGTGCAGTTGTAGAACTTGCAGTTCGACGCGTGTTCGGCGATGTCGGGCATGAGGCCCGCAAGCTGCATGGGCTCTATGTGGTGCAGGCCGAATTCCTGGAAGCCGGGCGAATCGATCAGCGCGCTCTGGCTGGCCTTGTCGACCCAGTACCAGCTGGTACTGGTGGTGGTGTGTTTGCCGGAGGCCAGTGCCTTCGAGATTTCGCCGGTGAGCGCCAGCGCCCCCGGCACCAGCAGGTTGATCAGCGTGCTCTTACCGGCGCCCGAGGGGCCGAGTACCAGCGTGGTCTTGCCGGTCAGCAGCTTGAGCAGTGCGACGCGGTCGACTTCGCCCGAAGCTGTGAGCGAGAGCGGCAGCACGCCGTAGTGCATGCGGCGGTAGGGCGCCAGCTTGGCCCAGGCCCGCTCGAACGGCGCAACCAGGTCGCTCTTGTTGAGCGCGATGATCGGCGCGATGCGCTCGGCTTCGGCCGCGATCAGTGCGCGCGTCAATTGGTGCTCGGAGAACTCGGGCTCGGCGGCAACCAGGATCAGCACATGGTCGAGGTTGGCCGCAAACGACTTGGTGCGGATCTCGTCCTGCCGGTAGAACAGGTTGCGGCGCGCATCGACCTTCTCGATCGTGCCCTCGTCCTCGCTGGCCTGCCAACGCACCCGGTCGCCGACGACGGCCTGGCTTTTCTTGCCGCGCGGGTGGCAGATCACGTGCTGGCCATCGGGCGTTTCCACCACGCAATGCCGGCCGTGGCTGGCAATGACGATGCCGGTGTGCAGGGCGCCCGTGTTGTCCGACGCGCTGCGTTGCTTAGCCACCGACGTGTTCCTGTTCCATCAGGCGGCGAGCAGCGCGTCGGCCTGCGTGGCGCAGTCGAAGTCGGTCGACGAGATGCCGCCGACATCGTGCGTGTTGAAGCGCACCACGCAGCGGTTGTAGTGCACCGACAGGTCGGGATGATGATCCTGCGTGTGCGCAATCATCGCCAACGCGTTCACGAACGCGATGGTCTCGAAGTAGTTCGCGAAGGTGTAGGTCTTCTCGATCGCCACGTCGGCGCCGTCGCCGGTGAGCTTCCAGCCGTCGAGGCGCGCCAGGCTGGCGACGATTTCGGTGGCGCTCAGTGCGCGGCGCGGCTGGCCTTTCCAGACCTTGGGTTTGAACATGCTGCTGCTGGACATGAGTGAACTCCGTACGGGTTTCAGGCCGCGGCCATGCGCGCCAGGCGCTCGGACGCAGGCGGGTGCGAGTAGTAGAACTTCACGAACACCGGGTCGGGCGTGAGCGTCGAGGCGTTGTCGCTGTAGAGCTTCAGCAGGGCGGCCGACAGGTCGGCGCCGCTGGTCTGGGCGACGGCGTAGGCATCGGCTTCGAACTCGTGCTTGCGCGACAGCCGCGCCGAAAGCGGCGCGACGAAGAAGCCGAACACCGGCACCGCCAGCATGAACAGCAGCAGCACGAGCGCATTGTTGGCAGCAGCCATGTTCGGCTGCACGCCGAGCCCGGTGTAGAACCATGAACGGTCGGACACCCATCCGAGCAGCGCGAAGCCGGCAAGGCTCAGCGCAAACAGTGTGACCATGCGCTTGAGGATGTGGCGGTGCTTGAAATGCCCGAGCTCGTGCGCCAGCACCGCTTCGACTTCGCCGGCGTTGAGTTGGCGCAGCAGCGTGTCGTAGAACACCACGCGCTTGCTGGCGCCGAAGCCGGTGAAGTAGGCGTTGGCATGCGCGCTGCGCTTGCTGCCGTCCATCACGAACAGGCCCTTGGCCGCGAAACCGCAGCGTTTCATCAATGCGGTGACGCGCGCCTTCAGTGTCGGGTCGTCGAGTGGCTGGAACTTGTTGAACAGCGGGGCGATGAAGGTCGGGTACACCAGCATCAGCAGCAGATTGAAGCCCATCCAGGTGCCCCAGGCCCAGAGCCACCAGAGCGAGCCCGCAGCACCCATCAGCCACAGGATCAGCGCGGCGATCGGCAGGCCGATCAGCGCCCCGAGCAAGACGCCCTTGAGGGCGTCGGTGAGCCACAGGCGCCAGGTGAGTTTGTTGAAGCCGAAGCGCTGTTCCAGCACGAAGGTCTGCCAGAGCGAAAAGGGCAGGTCGAGCAGGCCGCCGACCGCCGCAAAGGCGGCGAGCAGCGCCAGTTGCTGCACCATGCCGCCGCCGATCCAGGCCAACAGCACCTTGTTGAGCAGATCGAGCCCGCCGAGAAGCGTCCATGCCAGCAGCACCGCCGTGCCCCAGGCGAGTTCGATCAAACCGAAACGTGCCTTCGCAATCGTGTAGTCGGCTGCCTTCTGATGCGACTCGAGCGTGATGATCGATGCGAACCGCGCCGGCACCGTGCCGCGATGCCGGGCCACGTGGCGCACCTGGCGCGACGCGAGCCAGAACTTCAGCAACAGGCCGACGACCAGGGCGGCCGCAAAGGCGCAAGTGAAGATGAGGGAGGCATTCATGGGCCGTCGAGTTTAGTCTTCATGCGAGGCGCGGCTGGGCCATCGACGACAATGCCCCGATGCCCGAATCGACCGTACAGACTCCCCCGACCCTGAAGAAAAGCGACCAGAACCTGATCTGGCTCGACTGCGAAATGAGCGGCCTGGACCCCGAGAAAGAGCGCCTGCTCGAGATCGCCGTGGTCGTGACCGGCCCCGACCTCACGCCGCGCATCGATGGCCCGGTGCTCGTGATCCACCAGAGCGATGCGGTGCTCGACGCCATGGATTCGTGGAACAAAGGCACGCACGGCCGCAGCGGCCTGATCGACAAGGTCAAGGCCTCGACGCTAGACGAGACGGCGGCCGAGCAGCAACTGCTCGAGTTCATCGCGCGCTATATCCCGAAGGCCGGCTCGCCCATGTGCGGCAACACCATCGGACAGGACAGGCGCTTCCTGGTCAAGTACATGCCCAAACTCGAGGCCTACTTCCACTATCGCAACCTCGACGTGAGCACGCTGAAAGAACTGGCGAAGCGCTGGAAGCCGGCCGCATACAGCGCTTTCAAGAAGCAGCAGGCGCACACCGCGCTGGCCGACGTGCATGAGTCGATCGAAGAACTTGCGCACTACCGCGATACGTTCCTCAAGCTCGATTGATTAGGTAAAAACCCGGATTCATGCCATAATCGATGGCTTCGCTGCGCAGAGCAGCGTTTTTCTTGCATCTCCCCGTCTTGCACAAGCGCCCGATCTTCACGATCGAAAAGGGCCGCAGCCTCGCGAAAGCGAAGACTGAATGTCGTTGGATGGTTGATGTTTTTAACCACCCGACGGGGCGCCGCCTACGGCAGCGCCCGCGTATGAGATATCTCAATGACCGACGCTTTTGAAGCGCAGGGCGAGTTCGCGCCTGTGCAATCTTCTTCCGACGAATTCGTGGCCATCGCGGAATCGAATTCCGACATCACCTTGCTGGACACCCTGGACGTCGCTGCCGCGCCGGCCGAAGCGCCCAAGGCACCCAACGGCTTCATTCGTCTCGGCCTCGCGCCGGAACTGATCGCCGCCGTGGCCGACCTCGGCTTCGACCAGCCGACCACCGTGCAGGACAAGGTCATTCCGCTGGCCATGACAAGCAATGACGATGGCACTTCCCGCTACATCGACCTGATGGTGTCGAGCCAGACCGGCAGCGGCAAGACCGCAGCCTTCCTGCTGCCCGTGCTGCACACCCTGCTGAAGCAGGAAGCCGAAGCCGAAGCAGCCGCCAAGGCCGAGTTCGCGCGCCTGTCGGCCGAAGCCGCCGCCCGCGGCGAAACGCTGCCGAAGAAGGCCAAGCGCAAGGATCCGACCAACACGCGCAATTTCAAGGCCGCCACACCAGGCGCTTTGATCCTGTGCCCGACGCGCGAACTCGCCCAGCAGGTCGCGCACGACGCAATCGATCTGGTGCGCCATTGCCGCGGCCTGCGCGTCGCCAGCGTGGTGGGCGGCATGCCGTACCAGCTGCAGATCGCCAAGCTGCAGAACGCCAACCTCGTGGTTGCCACGCCGGGCCGTCTGCTCGACCTGCAACGCTCGATGCAGATCAAGCTCGACCAGGTTCAATTCCTGGTTGTCGACGAAGCCGACCGCATGCTCGACCTGGGTTTCTCGGACGACCTGGCCGAGGTCAATCAGCTGACCATCGAACGCAAGCAAACCATGATGTTCAGCGCCACCTTCGCGCCGCGCATCCAGCAGCTCGCCTCGCGCGTGATGCGCCAGCCGCAAAAGGTGCAGATCGATTCGCCGCAGGAAAAGCACGCCAACATCAAGCAGTCGCTCTTTTGGGCTGACAACACGCAGCACAAGCGCAAGATGCTGGATCACTGGTTGCGTGACACCACGATCAACCAGGCGATCGTGTTCGCCAGCACGCAAGTCGAATGCGACGGCCTCGCCAACGACCTGCAGCAAGATGGCTTCAGTGCCGTCGCGTTGCACGGCGCGCTGAGCCAGGGGCTGCGCAATCGCCGCCTGATGGCATTGCGCCAGGGCGACGTGCAGATCCTGGTGGCGACCGACGTGGCCGCGCGCGGCATCGACGTTCCGACCATCACGCACGTGTTCAACTTCGGCCTGCCGATGAAAGCCGAGGACTACACCCACCGCATCGGCCGCACCGGCCGTGCCGGTCGCGATGGCCTGGCCATCACCTTTGCCGAGTTCCGCGATCGCCGCAAGATCATGGACATCGAGCACTACAGCCACCAGCAGTTCAAGGCCGAGACCATTCCGGGCCTCGAACCGCAACAGCGCATGCCGCAATCGCGCCCGCAAGGCAACTTTGGCGGTGGCCGCGACCGTGAGCCGCGCGAGTTCCAGTCGCGCGACCGCAAGTTCGGCGGCGGTGCCGGTGGTGGCCATCGCGCCGGCCCGAGCGGCGGCTATGCCGGCGCCAGCGGTTTCAACGACCGTGGCGCGCGCCCGGCCGGTGGCGCCCCGGCGCCGCGTGGCTTCGCCGGCAACAACGCCGGTTTTGGTGGCGGCCGTGACCGCGAAGAAGGCAACTTCGGCCGCAAGCCGGGTTGGGGCGACAACGCCGCACCGCGCGGTGGCCGCAACGAAGGCTTCGGCGGTGGTGCTCCGCGCGGCAATGCCGGCGGTGGCAAGGTGTTCGTGCCGCGCGACGCCAAGCCGCGCGCATTCAAGCCGACCCGCTGAGCAGCAAGCTGCCTGCAGCAAAAAAGCCCGGTGCCGCAAGGCACCGGGCTTTTTTCATGGTCGCGAGGTTCCAGCGGCGGCGCGGTGGCTATTCCTGCCCCGTCAGCAACAGCGCTGCCCGATAGGCCGCGCGGCCCGCCGTCTTGGTTTCGTCGACCAGCGCATTCATCCGCTGCCCCCGCTCCTTCGGCGGCAGGAGATGGAGCGGTTCGGTCATCAGCTGCCGGGCTGCGTCCAGCAGGACGCTCGATGCGGTGATCAACAAGTGGAAGGCGGCATGCTCACGGGCGGTTGGATGGCCTTTCGCGAAGGAAGGCCCAGGCGAATCCTGCTGGCCGGGAAACACGATTCCGAGTTCCGCGGGGTCGAAGCGGGGCCAGAGTGGGGCGCTGGCATTACGGCCATCGAGAACCGACTCGATCGAAGCAAGCGCGTTCTCCAGGTAGGCGTGCGCCAGACGGGGCGAGCAGGGCAGATCGAGGTCGTGGTGGGTCTCGGACATGATGTTCACTCTCCTGGTTTCTTCGTTGCCTGGGGTCTGACGCTGCCGAATCAGCTTGCCACTGGCGCTTCTTGCGGGAGCGCTGCGTGCAGCCAGTTGCGCAATGCCCGCAGCAGGGCATCCGGCTGGTCGGCATGCACCCAATGGCCGGCATCAGCGATATGTTCGAGATGCGCGCGCGGAAACATGCGCGCGATGCCCGGATGCGATTCGGGTCGCACGTAGTCGGATTCCGTCCCGGCGAGGAAGAGTGCCGGCCCGTCATAGCGTCGATGCATCAGCCGTTGGTGGAACCCGCACAGATCCCGCATGCACATGGCCACCGCCAGCAGGTTGAGCCGCCAGTCGAAACGCTCGTCGTGACGCCAAAGATGCTGCATTGCAAAGTCGACCGGCTTGTTCCGACCCAGACCGCGCATGGTCGTCATGTAGGGCGAGAACTGGTCGCCGTAGCGTTCGGGCGCGATGTCGATCACCGCCACGCCGGAGATCGCCTGCGGGTGTTCGAGGGCGAGGGTCATCGCTGTCTTGCCCCCCATGCTATGGCCGATCACCAGCGGCCGGTCCAATTGCTCGCGCTCGATAAGTGCCAGCACATCGAGCGCCATTTCGCTGTACGACATGGTCTGGCCTCGAGGCGACGCGCCATGGTTGCGCGCATCCGGCAGGTAGACCCGGTGCGTGGCGCCCAGCGCCTGCGCAATCCGGCTCCAGTTGCGCCCGGCGCCGAAAAGGCCGTGCAGGATCACCACAGGAGAACCGCTGCCCACGGCCTCGAATGCCAGCTCGATCGACAAGGCGCCCTCGCTATCGCTTCGGGGTTACCGGCGGCCGCGGAAGTCGGCGCGGATTTCGGGCGGTGAACGGGGTATCCGGCTCGGGCGCGCTGTCATTTCTGCTGTTCCTGTGAGGGGGATTCGAGGGTTTGACAGAGCTTATGGGGGACGGGTCGACCGGTAAAATGGTTTGCATCCATACGCTGCATCGATGCCGCGAATACCTTGCGGGTCGAATTGGGGTTCGATAAACGAGGCTGCCCATGCGGTTCAACAAGCTTGACCTGAATCTGCTGGTGGCGCTGGATGCGCTGCTTGCCGAACGCAGCATCAGCCGGGCGGCCGAGCGCTTGCACATGAGCCAGTCTGCGATGAGCAATGCCTTGGCACGGCTGCGGGCCAACCTTGACGACGACTTGCTGGTACAGGTCGGTCGCAGGATGGAGTGCACGCCCCGAGCCGAGACATTGAAGGAGGCCGTGCGCGACGTGCTGGTGCGCGTGGACAGCGCCATCCTCGCGCAGCCGCAGTTCGACCCTGCTCGGTCGGATCGCACGTTCCGCCTGATCGTGTCCGATTACACGATGGTGGTGCTCATGCCGCACCTCCTCGCGCGGGCGCGCCAGCAGGCGCGCAACGTCCGCTTCGAAATGCTGCCGGTGGTCGATACGCCCCAACGCGAATTGGAGCGCGGCGAGGCGGATCTGCTGGTGCTCCCGCGCAACTACTGCTCGCCCGACCATCCCGTCGAGGCCCTGTTTCAAGAAGAGTTCTTCTGCGTGGTGTGGAGTGGCAGCAGCTTCGGGCGCGCCAAAAAATTGACGCTCGAGCAGTATGTGACGGCCGGCCATGTCGCGATGCAACCCCAGGGCATGGACAAGTCGACGCTCGAAGACTGGTTCCTGCAGCGCTACGGTACTGCGCAGCGCATCGAAGTCACGGCCTTCGGCTTCGTGCCCGTCCCGCATCTTGTGGTGGGAACCGACCGCGTCGCCACGGTGCATGCACGGCTCGCCCGGATCGCGCAGCAGTCCCTGCCGCTGACGCTGCTGCCGCCGCCCTTGCCGTTGGCCAGGATCGAACAGGCAGTGCAGT
>JBDUCH010000409.1:0-3536 GCA_040003555.1 Variovorax sp.
CCGACGACATGACCTGCTCCTACGTGCGCCAGCCGCGCATGCTGGGCCTGGGCCATGCGGTGCTGTGTGCCGAGCATCTGGTCGGCGACGAGCCCTTCGCCGTCCTGCTGGCCGACGACCTGATGGTCGGGCCCGATGGCGGCGAGCCGGTGCTGGCGCAGATGACGCGCGCATTTGCCAAGCTGCAGAGCTCGGTGCTGGCGGTGCAGGAAGTGCCGCTCGAACAGGTCAAGCGCTACGGCATCGTCGCCGGTGACGCCGTCGAGGACGGCCTGACCAAAGTCAGCCGCATGGTCGAGAAGCCCAGCCCCGAGAACGCGCCCTCGCGCCTCGGCGTGGCCGGCCGCTACATCCTCACGCCCGCCGTGTTCGCCGAGATCCGCCGGCAGTCCAGCGGCGCCGGCGGCGAGATCCAGCTCACCGACGGCATTGCTTCGTTGCTGAAAAAAGAGTCGGTCTATGCCTATGCCTACAAAGGCACGCGCTACGACTGCGGCAGCAAGGAGGGCTTTCTGCAGGCGACGGTCGAGCTCGCGCTGGCGCACCCCGAGGTGGGCGGCGAGTTCCGCGCGTATCTCAAGACCCTGGCGCTTTGACCTGAGCGATTTGTGACGCGACCAGATCGGCCACTTCCTGGTCGCCGATCGGCGTCACCGCAAGGCCCAGGCCATGCAGGTGCTGCGCCATGGCCTGCGCCCACAACACGTTCCACACCAGGCCCGGATGCTGGTCGTCCAGCAAGGCATTGCGGGGCGCGTCCCCCTTGGTGTTGCTCACCTTCAGCGAGCCGACTGTCACTGTTTTGTAGTCGGGCTCACCGTTCGGGCCACGTGAACCCCACTGCTGGTTGAACCACGCGAAATCGTCGAAGAAGCTCGCCTGCGGCGTGCTTGCCGCCAGCTCGCGCAGCCTGGCGTTGAACATCGCCAGTGCGCGCCCGATGTTGGCGGTCGCCGCGGCCGTGCGCCATTCCTCGAAGTGAACCGGGTCGTCGGCCTCGTTGACATAGCCCACCAGCACGATGCGCATTGCCGGGTACTCGGCAAGAATGGCTTCCATCGCCAGCCGGATCTGGTCGACGCAGAACGCGGCAGCGGCGCGCACTTGCGGCGCATCGGGCTCGCGCGACTGCAGATCGAGCAGCCAGGTCCAGTCATTGAGGCCAATGCGGATCACCACTACGCCGTGCTGCCAGCGGTCGGGCGCCTGCTTCATCAACGCCAGCAGGCGCGGCGTCTGGCGAAAGCGTCCGCCATGGAGGTTCTTGCAGGCGGCACCGGAGTTGGCAAAGTTGTAGAGGTAGTCCTCTTTCTTCGGCGCACGGCCCGCGGGCAACCCGACCAGTTCGCGCGCCCGCGCCACAACGCCAGGCCGGCCCCAGGCGACCCACGGGCCCATGTCGATTTCATTGCCACGCAAACGGTTCAGCGCTTCTGTCCACTGCAGCGTGTCGGCGTGGAAGTCGCCGCCACGCTCGCGCGTGCCCGGCGGAAAAAAGAGGCTGTCCTGGTACGAGTGGCTCAGCGAATCGCCGAGCACGGCGATCGGCACGGTGCCGGCGCGCGCCGCTTGGCTCAACGTGTCTTGGGGCATCCCGTCACTCCAGAAAACCAGCGCGGCGAGTCCGCCCATGGCCAACAGGGCGGCCGCCGCGGCCAGCGCGGCAACAACGCGCTGCCGCATGGCCGTTCAGCGCCGCCGCAGCACGTGGATGAAGTCCGTGCCTTGCGTCTGCTGCTCGACCAGGTCGTTGCCGGTCTGGCGGGCAAAAGCCTGGAAGTCGCGCACCGAGCCGGCGTCGGTGGACACCACCCTGAGCAACTGGCCGCTGGTCAGCTCGTTGAGCGCCTTCTTGGCCTTGAGGATCGGCAACGGGCAGTTGAGGCCGCGGGTGTCGAGCTCTTTGTGGATGTGCATGGGGATCCTTGGGCGGTAGCCCGATTCTAGGCAGCCGGTGCCGCCGCCGGGCGCGGCCATTCGATGAAGCTGGGCTCATGGCCGCGCGAGCGCAACCAGTCGGCCAACGCATACCCCGTACCGGCCGGCCAGCACTTGAGCGCCGGCAGGTCGTAGAGCTTGTAGTCGACCAGTTCGGGTGAGAGGCGCACCTCGCCGTCGGCCACCGCGTGGTAGGCGATGATGATCTGGTTCATGCGCTGGAAGTCGTAGACGCCGACCAGGTTGAGCTCGCTCGCGTCCAGGTTGGTTTCTTCCTTGATCTCGCGCGCGATGCCTTCCTGCGGCGTTTCGCCGGCCTCCATGAAGCCGGTGATCAGCGCATAGGCCTTGTGCGTCCAGGCCGCATTGCGCGCCAGCAGCACTTGGCCGCGGTATTCGATGATCGCGGCAAGCACCGGCGTCGGGTTGTTCCAGTGCGTGTGGCCGCAGGCGGCGCAGCGCAGGCGCGCCTTGGCGCCCCCATCCTCCATCAGCTCGATCCATTCGAGCGGGGTGGCACAGACCTGGCAAAACTTGGGATCGGACATGGCGAGCAATTGGGTGGAAGGATCAGGCGGGGAACACGCCGGTCGACAGATAGCGGTCGCCCCGGTCACAAACGACGAACACGATGGTGGCGTTCTCTACCGTTCTGGCAATCTCCAGCGCGACCCAGAGCGCGCCTGCGGCCGAGATGCCTCCGAAAATGCCCTCCTCGCGCGCCAGGCGGCGGCACATCTCCTCGGCGTTGTCCTGGCTCACGTTGACGACCTGGTCGACCCGGCTGGGGTCGTAGATCTTCGGCAGGTAGGCCTCGGGCCATTTGCGGATGCCGGGGATGCGCGAGCCTTCGTCGGGCTGCGCGCCGACGATGCGCACCGCCGGGTTCTTTTCCTTCAGGTAGCGCGAGACACCGGTGATGGTGCCCGTGGTGCCCATCGCGCTCACGAAGTGCGTGATGCGGCCCTGGGTGTCGTCCCAGATCTCGGGGCCGGTGGTCTCGTAGTGGATGCGTGGGTTGTCGGCGTTGGCGAACTGGTCGAGCACGCGGCCCTTGCCCTGCACCACCATCTGGTCGGCCAGGTCGCGCGCGTACTCCATGCCACCGCTCTTGGGCGTGAGCACGAGCTCGGCGCCGAAAGCCTTCATGGTCTGGGCGCGTTCGATCGACAAGTCCTCCGGCATGATGAGCACCATGCGATAGCCCTTGATCGCCGCAGCCATCGCGAGCGCAATGCCGGTGTTGCCGGAAGTGGCTTCGATCAGCGTGTCGCCGGGCTTGATTTCACCGCGCTCCTCGGCGCGCTTGATCATGGAAAGCGCGGGCCGGTCTTTCACCGAGCCGGCCGGATTATTGCCTTCGAGCTTGCCCAGGATCACATTGCCACGCTTGTCGTTCTCTGCGGCCTCGATGCGGCGCAGCGCCACCAGGGGCGTCTTGCCAATGGCGTCTTCGATCGTCGGGTAATTCATAGGGGGTCACTGTGCCATAATTTCCGGCTGGCTTCCCCCGTGCCCGGGTGGTGAAATTGGTAGACGCAGGGGACTCAAAATCCCCCACCGAAAGGTGTGCCGGTTCGATTCCGGCCCCGGGCACC
>JBDUCH010000410.1:0-3531 GCA_040003555.1 Variovorax sp.
ACACCATGCAGAAATTCACCGTGCACAAGGGCCTCGTCGCCCCGATGGATCGCGAAAACGTCGACACCGACGCGATCATCCCGAAGCAATTCCTCAAGTCGATCCACAAGACCGGGTTCGGCCAGAACCTGTTCGACGCATGGCGCTACCTCGATCCGGGCGAGCCGGGGCAGGATCCGGCCAGCCGCAAGCCGAACCCCGACTTCGTGCTGAACCAGTCGCGCTACGCTGGCGCCTCGGTGCTGCTCGCACGCCGGAACTTCGGCTGCGGCTCGTCGCGCGAACACGCGCCGTGGGCGCTCGACCAGTACGGCTTTCGCGCGATCATCGCGCCGAGCTATGCCGACATCTTCTTCAACAACAGCTTCAAGAACGGCTTGCTGCCGATCGTGCTGCCCGAAGCACAGGTGGCGCAGTTGTTCGACGAAACCTTCGCGTTTCCCGGCTACTCGCTCACGGTCGATCTCGAGCGCCAGGTGGTGATCAAGCCCGATGGCGTGGAACTCCCATTCGAGGTTCAGGCCTTTCGCAAGTACTGCCTGATCAACGGGCTCGACGACATCGGCCTCACGCTGCGCCACAAGGACAAGATCAAGTCCTTCGAGTCCGAGCGGCTGGCCACGAAGCCCTGGCTCGCGCGCACCATGGTGGGCTGAACCCTTCAACAACAAGACCAACTGACCTCATGAAAATTGCAGTCCTTCCCGGTGATGGCATCGGTACCGAAATCGTCGCCGAGGCGATCCGCGTGCTCGACGCGCTCGACCTTCAGTTCGAAATGGAAACCGCGCTGGTCGGCGGTGCCGCCTACGAGGCGCATGGCCACCCGCTGCCGGAGGCCACGCTCAAGCTCGCCAAGGAATCCGACGCGGTGCTGTTCGGCGCGGTGGGCGACTGGAAGTACGACAAGCTCGAGCGCCCATTGCGCCCCGAGCAGGCCATCCTGGGCCTGCGCAAGAATCTCGGCCTGTTCGCGAACTTCCGTCCGGCCATCTGCTACGAGCAACTGGTCGGTGCGTCCAGCCTCAAGCCCGAACTGATTTCGGGCCTCGACATCCTGATCATTCGCGAACTGACCGGCGACATCTATTTCGGCCAGCCGCGCGGTCGCCGCACTGCGGTCGACGGCCACTTTCCGGGCGCCGAGGAAGCCTTCGACACGATGCGTTATTCGCGCCCCGAGGTCGAGCGCATCGCGCACGTCGCGTTCCAGGCGGCCCGCAAGCGCAGCAAGCGCGTGACCAGCGTCGACAAGGCCAATGTGCTGGAAACCTTCCAGTTCTGGAAGGACATCGTCACCGAGGTCGGCAAGGAGTATCCGGACGTCGAGCTGGACCACATGTACGTCGACAACGCCGCGATGCAGCTCGTGAAAGCGCCGAAGAAATTCGACGTGGTGGTCACGGGCAACATGTTCGGCGACATCCTCTCGGATGAGGCGGCGATGCTCACCGGCTCGATCGGCATGTTGCCCTCGGCTTCGCTGAATTCCAGCAACCAGGGCCTCTACGAGCCCAGCCACGGCAGCGCGCCCGACATTGCTGGCCAAGGGGTGGCGAATCCTTTGGCTACAATCCTGTCCGCTGCCATGATGCTCCGCTTTTCCCTCAACCAACCCGAAGCTGCCGACCGTATCGAGTCGGCGGTCAAGTCGGTGCTCGCCTCCGGCTTGCGCACCGGCGACATCTGGTCGGAAGGCACGAAGCGCGTCGGCACCCGCGAAATGGGTGACGCGGTCGTCGCAGCGATCACCAAAAAGACGATTACCGGCTAACCGCAGCCCGATTCGTCACGCCCCTCCCCGGCTCGACGAGCCGGGCTCAAAGAAGACAACTTTTTCTTTTTTCACGAGGGCAATTCAAATGGCGTACGCATCTCAACCCCTGGTCGGCCTGGTCGGCTGGCGTGGCATGGTCGGCTCGGTCCTGATGGACCGCATGCAGGCCGAAAACGACTTCGGACTTATCGAACCGATGTTCTTCTCGACCTCCAACGCGGGCGGCAAGGCCCCTGCGATGGCGAAGAACGAGACCACGCTGAAGGATGCACACGACATCGACGCGCTCAAGAAGTGCGACATCGTCGTCACGGCCCAGGGCGGCGACTACACCAGCGAAGTCTTCCCCAAGCTGCGCGCCGCCGGCTGGAACGGCCACTGGATCGACGCGGCCTCGACGCTGCGCATGAACGACGACGCGATCATCGTGCTCGACCCGGTCAATCTCCCCGTGATCCAGACCGCACTGGCCAAGGGCGGCAAGAACTGGATCGGCGGCAACTGCACCGTGAGCTGCATGCTGATGGGCGTCGGCGCGCTCTACAAGGCCGGCCTGGTCGAGTGGATGACCAGCATGACCTACCAGGCCGCATCGGGCGGTGGTGCGCAGCACATGCGCGAGTTGCTCACGCAGTTCGGCACGCTGAACGCCGAGGTGCGCGCGCTGCTGGACGACCCGAAGTCGGCCATCCTCGAGATCGACCGCAAGGTGCTGGCCAAGCAACAGAGCCTGTCGGCTGCGGAGATCGCGAATTTCGGCGCACCGCTCGGCGGCTCGCTGATCCCCTGGATCGACAAGGATCTGGGCGACGGGATGTCCAAGGAAGAATGGAAGGGCGGCGCCGAGACCAACAAGATCCTCGGGCAGGGCCCCGGCTTCAGCATCGCGCCGACCCCCGTCGACGGTTTCTGCGTGCGCATCGGCGCGATGCGCTGCCACAGCCAGGCGCTGACCTTCAAGCTCAAGAAGGATGTGCCGGTCGCCGACATCGAGGCCCTGATCGCGGCCGACAACGCCTGGGCCAAGGTGGTTCCGAACACGCGCGAAGCGAGCGTCCAGCAACTGACGCCGGTGGCCGTCACCGGCACCATGGACATCCCGGTCGGCCGCATCCGCAAGCTGGCGATGGGGCCGGAATACGTCGGCGCCTTCACCATCGGAGACCAGTTGCTGTGGGGCGCAGCCGAGCCGCTGCGCCGCATGCTGCGGATCCTGCTGGAGGCCTGATTTCACCGCCGGCGCCTGTTTTGGGCGCCGGTCGTTGCCAAGCAGCAACACCCAAAGCGTGTCGAAGTTGGTACGCACTGGTAAGAACTGCCGTGCTGCCTTGTCACTCAGGGAGGTTGATGTTAACGTCCTCTTACACTTTCGGGCCATGGCGCCCCCTATCAGCATGACAAGACATCCGTTGCCTGTGGGCCGCCTTCCGGCCGCCCGCCTGATCCCGACCATGTCGGGGCGTGGTCAGCTCTCCTTGCTCAGCGCGGCCGTCGCGCTCGCGTTGGGGCTGGTGGGCACGGATGCGAGCGCGTTGTCACTGGGCCGTCTCAATGTGCAATCGGCGCTTGGCGAGCCCTTGCGCGCCGAAATCGATGTCACCGAGATCAGCGCGGCCGAAGCCGATGGCATGAAGCTCAACATCGCATCGGCTGACGCGTTCCGTGCCGCCGGTGTCGGCTACAACGCCGCGCTGTCCGATGTGCGCACCGTTTTGCAGCGCCGCGCCGATGGCCGCTATGTCATCCGGCTGACC
>JBDUCH010000098.1:0-11858 GCA_040003555.1 Variovorax sp.
AGGGCGGCCCGCTGATGCACGTGATCGCGGCCAAGGCGGTGGCCTTCAAGGAAGCGCTGACGCCCGAGTTCAAGAGCTACCAGCAACAGGTGGTGAAGAACGCGCAAATCGTGGCCGATACCCTCACACAGCGCGGCCTGCGCATCGTGAGCGGCCGCACCGAAAGCCACGTCATGCTGGTCGACCTGCGCTCCAAGGGCATTACCGGCAAGGAAGCCGAAGCGGTGCTGGGCAGCGCGCACATGACTATCAACAAGAACGCGATCCCGAACGACCCCGAAAAGCCGATGGTCACCAGTGGCGTGCGCATCGGCACCCCGGCGATGACCACGCGCGGCTTCAAGGACGAGGAGGCCCGAGCGACTGCCAACCTGATCGCCGACGTGCTGGAAAATCCGCGCGACGAGGCGAATCTGGCCACGGTACGCGCCAAGGTGCACGCGTTGACCAGCCGCTTCCCGGTCTACAGCTGAACCCCGCAAACAGTCCGGCCGCGGCAACAGCATGAAGTGCCCGTTTTGCGGCCACCAGGACACGCAGGTCGTCGAGACCCGCGTATCCGAAGACGGCGACTTCGTGCGCAGGCGGCGTCAGTGCGGCGCCTGCGAGAAGCGCTTCACCACCTACGAACGCCCGGACGTCAACTTTCCGGTGGTGGTCAAGAAGGACGGCAGCCGCGCCGATTTCGACGCCACCAAGGTGCGCGCGTCGATGATGCTGGCGCTGCGCAAGCGCCCGGTAAGCATCGAACAGATCGATGGCGCCCTGCTGCGCATCGAACAGAAGCTGCTGGCCAGCGGGCTGCGCGAGCTCGAGTCCAACAAGGTCGGCGAGCTCGTGATGCGCGAACTCAAGAAGCTGGACAAGGTGGCCTACGTGCGATTTGCGTCGGTCTATCGCAGCTTTGAAGACGTGGACGAGTTCAGGCAATTGCTCCGGGATATCTGACTCGCCAGCCTCGGTAGTCAGCTGCCCGCGGCATTGCATTTCCCAAGGCCGCAATCGCCCTTCCTGTCGGGATCGCAGGTCTTCGGACGACCCGACATCGGGATCACGATGGCACTGCGCCGCCCGGTCTCGGCCTTCAGCGCCAGACATCCTGCCTTGTAGCTGTTGCCTGCGCCCGAAAAACCGTTCCCGTCGTAGCTGACGAGCGTGTCGAACCCGTTGCTAAGCGTGGTGTCGACAGTCACCCCGCCAGGGAGCGCGTCGAAAGTGCGCAAGGGCTGCGCTGCGTTGTCGCCTGCAATCTGTATTTTCCAGCCGCTGCCCCAGCCCTGCCCTTGCGGACTCACGGCGACGGTCTGCGAGCGCTTGATGGCTTCCGACCTGGCAAGGCTCAAGGCGGCGACGAAATCGCTGGTGGCAGACGCCAGCCGCTGGTTGAGCAGCACGAAAGCTCGCGCACGAGGTTGACCGCTGCAGTAAACGAGCCGGACTCGTTGGTGGTTCGTACTGCTGTCAGCAGCATGCCCAGCGTCCCCAGCAGTCCCGTGCTGAGAACAACGATCGAGACGGCCACCTCGAGAAGAGAAAAGCCCGCAGCTTTGCGCCTGGATTGCGCCATATTTTTCTGCTCCCTGAGCCTCGATCCACTGGAGCGATTCCCGCGCGGTCGATGCCGGAGTTTAGATTCAAAGCATCGGCGGCGGCACCGCCGTCCATCGCGCGCACGCACCGCTCGTATGATTCGACAGCCGCGGCGCGCGCCTTTCGCAGCCCGCCTGCGCGCTCTCCGAGTACCTTGCTTCGCTCCATGCCCACTCCACCCGCAGACGCACGGCACATCGCCGACGCCGAACGACTTGCCTCGCAAGGCCGCTTCGCGACGGATCCCAATCCCCGGGTCGGCTGCGTCATCACCGACGCTGCCGGTAGAGTTCTCGGCCAAGGCCACACGCAACCCGTTGGTGGCCCGCACGCGGAAATCATGGCGCTGCGCGACGCGGCGGCGCAGGGGCATCCGGTCGTCGGCGCCACCGCCTATGTCACCTTGGAGCCTTGCTCCCACCACGGCCGCACCGGCCCCTGCTGCGATGCGCTGATCGCGGCAGGCATCGGCAAGGTCGTTGCATCGATTGCAGATCCGAACCCGCTCGTCGCAGGCCAGGGCTTCGCCCGGTTGCGCGCCGCCGGTGTCGAGGTCGAGGTTGGCCCGGGCGCAGCCGAGTCGCGCGAACTCAACATCGGGTTTTTCAGCCGCATGGTGCGCAAGACGCCCTGGGTGCGCCTCAAGGTCGCCGCCTCGCTGGATGGCAGGACTGCACTTGAAAACGGCACCAGCCAGTGGATCACCACGGAAGCGGCGCGCACCGACGGGCATGCCTGGCGCGCGCGCGCCGGCGCGGTACTGACGGGTGTCGGCACGGTGCTCGAAGACAACCCGCGGCTCGACGTGCGCCTGGTCGAAACCACGCGCCAGCCGCACCTGGTGGTGGTAGACAGCCAACTCCAGACGCCGCCCGACGCCCGCCTTTTCATCGAGGGCCGCGCCGTATGGATCTATGCGGCAGCGCCGGCCGACCCCCAGAGGGAAGCGGCGCTCAAGGCCCGCGGCGCCACCGTCACCTACCTGCCGAATGCCCAGGGCAAGGTCGACCTGGCCGCGATGCTCGCCGATCTCGCTCGCCGCGAAGTCAACGAATTGCACGTCGAAGCGGGGCACAAGCTCAATGGCTCGCTGATGCGCGAAGGGCTGGTCGACGAGTTGCTGGTGTATCTGGCGCCCAAGTTCATCGGCAGCGGCATGGGCATGGCCAGCCAGCCGCATGCGGGTGGGCCACTGACCGAACTCGCCGAGGCCCTGCCGCTCGAATTCCGCTCGGTCGACCGGCTCGGCCCGGACTTGCGCATCGTCGCCCGCGTGGCAGGCCGCGACCGGTTCTAGGGTTGACCCCGACCCCGGTTGAATAGTCTGCGAAAATGCGCGGATGTTCACCGGAATCATCACCGGCGTGGGGCGCATCGCCGCCATCCACGACCTCGGCAGCTCTTCGTCCCACGGCAAGCGACTCAGCATCGCCGCGCCCGATGGCTACCTCGACGACGTGGGGCTCGGTGACAGCATTGCGCTCAATGGCGCCTGCATGACCGTCACCACGCTCGATGCGGCCGCCCGCCAGTTCACGATCGACATTTCCGCCGAATCGCTCGACAAGACCGCGGGCCTGGCCGAGCCGGCCGCCCGCATCAATCTCGAAAAAGCCCTTCGTGCCCACGACCGCCTTGGCGGCCACATCGTTTCGGGCCACGTCGACGGCATCGGCACGGTGAGCCGCTTCGCCCCGGTCGGCGAAAGCTGGGAGCTTCGCGTGCTGGCGCCACCTGCGCTGGCCCGCTTTCTCGCCTACAAGGGCTCGATCACCGTCAACGGCGTGAGCTTGACCGTCAACAGCGTGAGCGACGTTCCAGAGGGTGCCGAGATCAGCATCAACCTGATCCCGCACACCGTGGAAAACACCTCGCTCGGCGGGCTGGTCGAAGGCAGCCGCGTCAACCTCGAAATCGACACCGTGGCCCGCTACGTGGAGCGCATGCTCCAGGCCGGCGCCCTTCCCCTCAACATCCAGAACAACAAGCCATGAACGCTTCCGTCACGCCGATCGGCGCGTCCCGCAACGGGCGCCCGCCCGCCCCCATTTCGCCGGTCGACGAGATCGTGGCCGATCTGCGCGCCGGTCGCATGGTGATTCTGGTCGACGAGGAAGACCGCGAGAACGAAGGAGACATCGTGATCGCGGCCGACCACGTCACGCCGGAAGCCATCAACTTCATGGCACGCCATGCGCGCGGGTTGATCTGCCTGACGCTGTCTCGCGAAATGTGCGAACGGCTGCAGTTGCCGCCCATGGTGGCGCGCAACGGGGCCAAGCATTCGACCGCGTTCACCGTCTCGATCGAGGCGGCCGAAGGCGTGACCACCGGCATCTCCGCGGCCGACCGGGCGCGCACCGTGCAGGCGGCCGTCGCGCGCAATGCTGTCGCTGCCGATCTGGTGCAGCCTGGCCACATCTTTCCGCTGCAGGCGGTCGACGGCGGCGTGCTCATGCGCGCGGGCCACACCGAAGCCGGCTGCGACCTGGCCGCCATGGCCGGCTGCTCGCCGGCATCGGTGATCTGCGAAGTGATGAACGACGACGGCACCATGGCGCGCCTACCCGATCTGCAGGTGTTCGCTGCCGAGCACGGGCTAAAGGTCGGCACTATCGCGGCGCTCATCGAGCACCGCAGCCAGACCGAGACGCTGGTCGAAGAAGTCGGCAGCCGCGAGATCCACACCGCCTGGGGCCCGTTCACCGCCCACGCCTTCAGGGACAAACCCAGCCGCGGCGTGCACCTGGCGCTGGTGCGCGGCAGTTGGGCACCCGACGACGCGGTGCCGGTGCGCGTGCACGAGCCGCTCTCGGTGCTCGACGCGCTCGAAGTCAACCGCTCGCTGCATTCGTGGAGCCTGGACGCCGCCCTTGCGCACATCGCGGCCGAAGGCAAGGGCGTGGCCGTGCTGCTCAATTGCGGCGAATCGGCTGCCGACCTGCTGAGCCAGTTCGAAGGCACCGCGCGGCCGGCGCAGGCACCCGAACGCGGGCGCATGGACTTGCGCAACTACGGCGTCGGCGCACAGATCCTGCGCCATTGCGGCGTGCACAAGATGACGCTGATGGCCAACCCGCGCCGCATGCCCAGCATGACCCCCGGCTACGGCCTCGAGATCGTCGGCTACTGCCACAAGGACTGACATGCTGAACGCAAACCAGGGCGCCGCGGCGGCGCTCGACGGCAAGGGCCTGCGCATCGGCATCGTGCAGGCGCGCTTCAACGAAGACATCACCGGCGCGCTGGCCACTGCCTGCCTGACCGAACTGGCCGCGCTCGGCGTGGCCGACAGCGACATCGACCACCATTGCGTGCCCGGCGCGCTCGAAGTGCCGGTGGCGTTGCAGGCGCTGGCGGAGCGCGGCGGCTACCACGCACTGGTGGCGCTGGGCTGCATCATCCGCGGCGAGACCTACCACTTCGAGCTGGTGGCCAACGAGTCGGCCGCGGGCGTGAGCCGCGTCTCGCTCGACTACCGCATTCCGGTCGCCAACGCGATCATCACCACCGAGAACCTCGCGCAAGCCGTGGCCCGACAAACCGACAAGGGCCGCGACGCCGCCCGCGTGGCCGTCGAGATGGCGCAACTGCTCGCGCAACTTTCATGACCGAACCCCAATCCAGCAAACCGCCGCGCCAATCGCGCACCGGCGTCACCAGCACCGGTGCGCGCAAGGCCTCGGCCAAGGCCGACCGCAGCCGGGCCCGCGAGGTCGCGCTGCAGGCGCTCTACCAGCACCTGGTCGGGCGCAACGACGCGACCGCCATCGACCACTTCACGCGCGACCTGGCCGGCTTCCACAAGGCCGACGCTGCGCACTACGACGCGTTGCTGCACGGCTCGATCGAGCATGCGGGCGACCTCGACGCGCTGATCCTGCCGCTGCTCGACCGCAAGATGGAAGAGATCTCGCCGATCGAGCATGCGGCCATGTGGATCGGTGTCTACGAGTTCCAGAACTGCCTCGACGTGCCGTGGCGCGTGGTGATCAACGAGTGCGTGGAACTCACCAAGGAGTTCGGCGGCACTGACGGCCACAAGTACGTGAATGCCGTCCTCAATGGCCTCGCACCGAAGTTGCGCACCACCGAAGTCGAGGCGGATCGCGCGAAGGGCAAGGCGAAATGAGCGCTGCGCCTGGCAGAGAAGACACGCCCGTGGCGGGTGTGGGGGCAACGCTCTCATGAGGATCTCGGCGCGCGCCGAGCGCATCGAGCCGTTCTACGTGATGGAGGTCGCCAAGGCTGCCGCCACGCTCGCCCGCGAGGTCGCGAACACCGAGCGGCCGATGATCTTCCTCAACATCGGCGAGCCCGACTTCACCGCGCCGCCGCTGGTGCAGGAAGCCGCTGCGCGCGCGGTGCGCGCCGGCGCCACGCAGTACACGCAGGCCACCGGGCTCGACGCCCTACGGGAGCGCATCAGCGCCTGGTACGCGCAGCGCTTCGGCGTCGACGTGCCGGCGCGCCGCATCGTGGTGACGGCCGGCGCCTCGGCCGCGCTGCAACTGGCCTGCCTGGCGCTGATCGAGGCCGGCGACGAGATCCTGCTGCCCGACCCGAGCTACCCCTGCAATCGCCATTTCGTGAGCGCGGCGGACGGCAAGGCGGTGCTGGTGCCGACCACCGCGGCCGAGCGTTTCCAGCTCAGTGCGGCCAAGGTCGAAGCGGCCTGGACTGACAAGACACGCGGCGTGCTGCTGGCTTCGCCCTCGAACCCGACCGGCACGTCCATTGCGCCCGACGAGTTGCGCCGCATCCACGAAGTGGTGTCGCGGCGCGGCGGCATCACGCTGATCGACGAGATCTACCTGGGCCTTTCCTACGACGATGCCTTCGGCCAGACCGCGCTCGCCATCGACGACAACGTCATCAGCATCAACAGCTTCAGCAAGTACTTCAACATGACCGGCTGGCGCCTCGGCTGGCTGGTGGTGCCCGAGGCGCTGGTGCCGGTGATCGAGCGCCTTGCGCAGAACCTGTTCATCTGCGCCAGCACGGTTTCGCAGTACGCGGCGCTGGCCTGCTTCGAGCCCGAGAGCATCGCCGAATACGAACGCCGCCGGGCCGAGTTCAAGGCGCGGCGCGACTGGTTCATTCCGCAACTGAACGCGTTGGGCCTCACGGTGCCAGTGGTGCCGGACGGCGCTTTCTATGCGTGGGCCGATTGCAGTGCCTTCGCGCAGAAGCTCGGCATCGAGGGCAGCTGGGATTTCGCCTTCGAAACCATGAAGCGCGCCCACGTCGCCGTGACGCCCGGCCGCGACTTCGGCACCGCTGAAACCAGCCGCTTCGTGCGCTTTTCGACGGCCAGTTCGATGGCGCACCTGCACGAGGCCATCGAGCGTCTCAAGGCGATGGCCGGATGAGCTTCCAGCTGCCCGTTCGCGTCTACTGGGAAGACACCGACGCCGGCGGCATCGTGTTCTACGCCAACTACCTCAAGTTCATGGAGCGCGCCCGCACCGAATGGCTGCGCTCGCTCGGCGTCGAGCAGCGCAACCTTCGCGAACAGACCGGCGGCCAGTTCGTGGTGAGCGAAACCACGCTGAAATACCATCGCCCGGCACGGCTCGACGACGAACTGCTGGTTACAGCCGATGTGCAGCAAATCGGCACGGCGTCCCTGATAATCGGACAGCGCGTGCTATCAAAAACAGAGCAAGGCGTCTTGCTGTGCGAAGGCACGATCCGCATCGGCTGGGTGGACGCCGCCACTTTGCGCCCGGCACGCATTCCGGCCCAAGTTTCGGGAACCCTCGAGCACTATCGAGGCTCCATGTCTCAACCTCTCAAGCCATGAACCAAGACCTTTCGATCCTCACACTCCTGATTCATGCGAGCCTGCCCGTGCAGCTGGTCGTGTTACTGCTGATCGTCGTTTCGATCGCGAGTTGGGCCGCCATCTTCCGCAAGTACTTCTCGCTGAAGCGCACGCGTGCCCTCAACGACGAGTTCGAGCGCGAGTTTTGGTCGGGCACCAGCCTGAACGAACTGTTCGCATCGGCGGCGCAGAACGCCAAGCTCGCAGGCCCGATGGAGCGCATTTTCGCGAGCGGCATGCGCGAGTACCAGAAGCTGCGCGAGCGCCACATCTCCGACGCAGCCACGCTGCTGGACGGCGCCCGCCGCGCGATGCGTGCCAGCTTCCAGCGCGAACTCGATGCGGTGGAGCAGAACCTGTCGTTCCTGGCCACCGTTGGCTCGGTCTCGCCCTACGTGGGGTTGTTCGGCACGGTATGGGGGATCATGCATGCCTTCACCGGCCTGGCTGCGCTGGCACAGGTCACGCTGTCGACCGTGGCGCCCGGCATTGCAGAAGCGCTGGTTGCCACCGCCATCGGCCTGTTCGCAGCCATCCCGGCCGTGGTGGCCTACAACCGCTTCGCTCGCGAAATCGACAAGATCGCCATTGCGCTGGAGACCTATATCGAAGAGTTCTCCAACATCCTGCAGCGCAACCTGTCGGCCAACCTGCCGCCGAACCCGGTCGGCGTTTCGGCCACGGGCCGCTGAGCGGAGGCCAGCATGCCCGCCATGTCATCCCGCGGCCGCGGCCGCCGCACGATCAACGAAATCAACATGGTTCCGTTCATCGACGTGATGCTGGTGCTGCTGATCATCTTCATGGTCACGGCCCCGCTCATCACGCCGAGCGTGATCAACCTGCCCACCGTCGACAAGGCCAACAAGCAGCCCGACAAGCCGATCGAGATCGTGATCAAGAGCGACGACGAAGTGCAGATCAAGAAGGATCCGTCGACCGGCAGCGGCGGCGCCTCGATTCCCATGACGCAGATCGGCGCCGCGGCCAAGACTGCCCAGGGTGGCGACGAGCAGCGCCCGGTCGTCATCAGCGCCGACAAGTCGGTCAAGTACGAAACCGTGGTCAAGGCGATGAACCAGCTCAAGAAAAACGGTGTCGAGCGCGTTGGCCTTTCGGTCACGACCACAGGCGGCAAGTAACGCATGTCGCTGGCCGCCGATCGCCCCGAATTCGCCCCGCCGCCGCAGCGCGGCACGCCCCGTGCCGTGGCAATCGCCCTGTTCGCGCATGCGCTGCTGATCGCGGCGCTGACCTGGGGCGTGCACTGGAAGCGCGAGGCCGAGGACGATGCGGTCGAGGCCGAACTCTGGTCGTCCACCGTGCAGCAGGCCGCACCGCGGCTCTCCGCACCACCGACGCCTGTGCCGCCCCCGCCGGCCCCCGCGCCCGCACCACCGCCCCCGCCTCCTCCTCCTCCACCGCCGCCACAGGCCGTGAAGCCGCCGGATCCGACGCCGGTGCCGAAGGCACCGGACATCGCGCTCGAGCGCGAGAAAAAGCTGAAAGAACAGAAGGAGCGCGAGCGCGAGCTCGAAGAAGACCGGCAGGAAAAGCTCAAGCAGCAGCAACTCGCTGCGAAGAAGGCACAGGAAAAGAAGGATCGCGAAGCAAAGCAACGCGCCGAAGACGAAGCCGACCGCAAGCAGGAACAGCAGCAGAAGGTGGCCGAGCAGAAAAAGCGTGACGAAGCCGAGGCCAAGAAGGCCGAGGCTGCGAAGAAAGCCGAGGCGGCCAAGGCCGATGCTGCCAAGCTGGCCGCAGCCGACCGCGCCGCCACGCTCAAGCGCATGCAGGGCCTGGCCGGCGCCAGCGGCCCCGACGACTCGAAGGGCACCGCGCTCAAGTCGTCCGGGCCCTCGGGCGGCTACGGCGCCCGAATTGCGGCCGCGGTACGCCCCAACATCACCTTCCCCGATGCGGAAATGGTGAATGGCAACCCTGCCGCCGAATTCGATGTGAGCGTGGCCCCCGACGGCACCATCGTGAACGTCAAGCTGCGCAAGTCGAGCGGAATTGCGGGTTGGGACGACGCGGCCGAGCGCGGCCTGCGCAAGACCGACAAATTACCGCGTGACAACGACGGTCGTATTTTTCCGTCGCTGATCGTCGAGCTGCGTCCGAAGCGCTGACGCACCTTATTCGTAGATCACGGCCGCCTTGCCGGCCTCGGCCTGCGCCGTCCAGCTGGCCAGCGCCGCATCGGTCGGAAAGAAGCGCGCGGCTTCGCCCAATTGCAACTCCACCTGCGCGCCGCCCCGCGCGAGCGACAAGCGCACCGGCAGCCCCTGCCGCAACTCGCCGTGCTCGCTGCTCTCGATGCGCGGCGGAAAGTCGCGCGCGATGCGGGCGATGTCGGGCGCCTTGCCGTTGACCGCTACGCGCAGGAACTTGCCGAAGCGGCAGCGCGCCGCTGCCAGATCCCACACCTGGGTGACGTTGAAGCGCGCCTCGAAGCCGCCGCGGCCCGGCTGCAGCTTGCCGCTGACGATCACCAGTTCGTCGTCCTTCAGCACGTTGCGGTTCGCGTTGAACACGGCCTCGTCAGCGGTGGCGTCGATGGCTTCGCTCTTGTCGTCGAGCTTGAACAGCACCAGCCGGCCGCGCTGCCCGTTGATCACGCGCAGGTCGCTCACGATGCCGGCAATCACCTGTTGCTCGCGGCCGTCGAGCAGGTCGGCGATCTCGCGCTTGCAGAAGCGGCGCACCTCGTGCGCGACCTCGTCGAACAGGTGGCCGGAGAGATAGAAGCCGATGGCCGTCTTCTCGTAGGTCAGGCGTTCCTTCACGCCCCAGGGCGTGGCGTCGACCAGGTCGGGCTCCTGCGTGGCCGAGCCGTGCTCGCTGTCGCCGAAGATGTCGACCTGCGCCGCGTTGGCCGCGGTGGCGTTGGCGAACTCGAAGGCCCGATCCAGCGAAGCGGAGAGCGATGCGCGGTTCTGTTGCAGCGCATCGAAGGCGCCCGCCTTGATCAGCGCCTCGACCGTGCGCTTGTTGATGCGGGTGCGATCCACGCGCACGCAGAAGTCGAACAGGCTCTTGAACGGGCCGCCCTCTTCGCGCGCCGCCGCGATCGCGTCGATGGCATGCTGGCCTGTGCCCTTGATCGCGCCGAGGCCATAGCGGATCACCTTGTCGGTGACAGGCTCGAAGCGGTAGCGGCCACGGTTCACATCTGGCGGCTCGAAGGTCAGGCCGAAATTCTTCACCGCGTCCTGGAACAGCACCTTGAGCTTGTCGGTGTCGTCCATTTCCACGGTCATGTTGGCGCAGAAGAACTCGGCTGTGTAATGAACCTTGAGCCAGCCCGTGTGGTACGCCAGCAGCGAGTAGGCCGCGGCATGGGACTTGTTGAAGCCGTAGCCCGCGAACTTCTCCATCAGGTCGAAGATTTCGTCGGCTTTCTCCTGCCCGATCTTGTTGACCGCCGCGCCCTTGCGGAAGATCTCGCGGTGCTCGGCCATCTCCTCGAGCTTCTTCTTGCCCATCGCGCGGCGCAGCAGGTCGGCGCCGCCGAGCGAGTAGCCGCCCAGGATCTGCGCGGTCTGCATGACCTGCTCCTGGTAGACCATGATCCCGTAGGTTTCGCTGAGCATCTCCGCCACCAGCGGGTGCGGGTATTCGACCGGCTCGCGGCCATGCTTGCGCGCGACGAAGCTCGGGATCAGATCCATCGGGCCCGGACGGTACAGCGCGTTCAGCGCGATCAAGTCTTCCAGCCGTGTCGGCCGGGCGTCCTTCAGCATGCCCTGCATGCCGCGGCTTTCAAACTGGAACACCGCCTCGGTCTTGCCGTCGGCAAACAGCCTGTAGGTGGCCGCATCGTCCAGCTTGATGTCTTCGTATGCGAACTTTTCCTGGCCCTTGTGGCGCGCGACGATGAAGTCCTTGGCGATCTCAAGGATCGTGAGCGTTGCCAGGCCCAGAAAGTCGAACTTCACGAGGCCGATCGCCTCCACGTCGTCCTTGTCGTACTGGCTCACGGCCGAGTCGCTGCCGGGCTGCTGGTAGAGCGGGCAGAAGTCGGTGAGCTTGCCCGGCGCAATGAGCACGCCGCCCGCGTGCATGCCGATGTTGCGCGTCATGCCTTCGAGCTTCTGCGCAAGCTCGACCAGCATGCGGACTTCTTCTTCCTTCTCGATGCGCGCCGCGAGCTGTGGCTCGGCGGCGATCGCGTACTTCTCCCGATCCTCTTCCTTCAGATCGGCCGGCGGGTACTGGATGGTGACGGGCTTGCCCGGCTTGTTCGGGATCAGCTTGCTGATGCCGTCGCAGAACATGTAGCTCATGTCGAGCACGCGGCCCACGTCGCGGATGGCAGCGCGCGCGGCCATGGTGCCGAAGGTGGCGATCTGGCTCACCGCGTCGCGGCCGTACTTGTCCTTAACGTAGTCGATCACGCGGTCGCGGTTGCCCTGGCAGAAGTCGATGTCGAAGTCGG
>JBDUCH010000411.1:0-3505 GCA_040003555.1 Variovorax sp.
CATCCGTTCCGCAAGGACTTCCCGCTGTCGGGCCACGTCGAAATGCGCTACGACGAGGAGCTCAAGCGCGTGGTCTACCAGCCCGTGACGATCGAGCCGCGCGAAGTCACGCCGCGCATCATCCGCGAAGAAAACTACGGCGGTTTGCACTGACATGGCAGACATCAAGAATTACACGCTGAATTTCGGGCCGCAGCATCCGGCTGCGCACGGTGTGCTGCGCCTCGTGCTGGAGCTCGACGGCGAGGTCGTGCAACGTGCCGACCCGCACATCGGCCTGCTGCACCGCGCCACCGAGAAGCTGGCCGAGGGCAAGACCTACATCCAGTCGCTGCCGTACATGGATCGTCTCGACTACGTGTCGATGATGTGCAACGAGCATGCCTACTGCCTCGCGATCGAAAAGCTGCTGGGCCTCGAGGTGCCGATCCGCGCGCAGTACATCCGCGTGCTGTTCTCCGAGATCACGCGCCTGCTGAACCACCTGATGTGGCTCGGTTCGCACGCCAACGACTGCGGCAGCTCGACCGTGCTGATCTACGCATTCCGCGAGCGCGAAGACCTGTTCGACATGTACGAGGCGGTGTCGGGGGCGCGCATGCACGCGGCGTACTTCCGTCCGGGTGGCGTCTACCGCGACCTGCCGGATTCGATGCCGCAGTACAAGGTCAGCAAGATCAAGAATGCCAAGGCACTGGCGCGCATGAACGAGAACCGCCAGGGTTCGCTGCTCGACTTCATCGACGACTTCTCCCAGCGCTTCGTGAAGCACATGGAGGAGTACCACACGCTGCTGAGCGACAACCGCATCTGGAAGCAGCGCACGGTCGGCATCGGCGTGATGACGCAGGAGCGCGCGCTGAGCCTGGGCCTGACCGGCCCGATGCTGCGCGGCTCGGGCATCGCGTGGGACTTGCGCAAGACGCAGCCCTACGACGTCTACGACCGCATGGACTTCGACATTCCCGTGGGCAAAACCGGCGATTGCTACGACCGGTACCTGGTTCGCATGGAAGAAATGGCACAGTCCAACCGCATCATCAAGCAGTGCGTGGACTGGCTGCGCGTGAATCCGGGTCCGGTGATCACCGACAACCACAAGGTCGCCGCGCCCGACCGCGAGTCGATGAAGGCCAACATGGAGGAGCTGATCCATCACTTCAAGCTCTTCACCGAAGGCTTCCATGTGCCCGAAGGCGAAGCCTATGCGGCCGTCGAGCACCCCAAGGGCGAGTTCGGCATCTACCTGGTGAGCGACGGCGCCAACAAGCCATACCGGCTGAAGATCCGTGCGCCGGGTTTCGCGCACCTTGCGGCACTCGATGAAATGGCGCGTGGCCACATGATCGCGGACACCGTGGCCGTGATCGGCACCCTGGACATCGTGTTCGGAGAGATCGATCGATGAGCATTCAAAGCACTTCCGCGGGCACCTCGGCGATCGACGCCGCCATGCTCGATCTTTTTGCCCGTGAGGTCGCCAAGTACCCGGCCGACCAGGCGCAGTCTGCCGTGATGGCCTGCCTGACCATCGTGCAGAAGGCGCACGGCCATGTGAGCCTCGAGAGCGAGAAGGTCATCGCCGACTACCTCGGCATGCCGCAGATCGCGGTGCACGAGGTCACGACCTTCTACAACATGTACAACCAGCATCCGGTGGGCAAGTTCAAGCTCAACGTCTGCACCAACCTGCCGTGCCTGTTGCGCGACGGCGCCACGGCGCTCGCGCACCTGGAAAAGAAGCTCGGCATCAAGATGGGCGACACCACGCAGGACGGCATGTTCACGCTGCAGCAGAGCGAATGCTTGGGCGCCTGCGCCGACTCGCCCGTGATGCTGGTGAACGACCGCACCATGTGCAGCTTCATGAGCAACGAGAAGCTCGACCAGCTCATCGACGGGTTGCGCACCGCATCGACCGGGGAGGCGCACTGATGTCTCCTGATCAAGTCCTCTCGCAGTTCCAGGCAACGGGTGTCCAGACCTGTTTTCACGACCGCCACATTGAGCCGCAGATCTATGCGGGGCTCGACGGCACCAACTGGCGCCTGGCCGACTACGAGGCGCGTGGCGGCTACAGCGCCCTGCGCAAGATCCTGACCGAAGGAATGACGCCGGATCAGGTGATTGCCGAGGTCAAAGGCTCGGGCCTGCGCGGCCGCGGCGGCGCCGGTTTTCCCACCGGCCTCAAGTGGAGCTTCATGCCGCGCCAGTTTCCCGGGCAGAAGTACCTGGTCTGCAACTCGGACGAAGGCGAACCGGGCACCTGCAAGGATCGCGACATCCTGCACTACAACCCGCACATCGTGATCGAGGGCATGGCCATCGCCGCCTACGCGATGGGCATCAGCGTCGGCTACAACTACATCCACGGCGAGATCTTCGCGACCTACGACCGCTTCGAAGAAGCGCTCGAAGAAGCGCGCGCGGCCGGCTATCTCGGCGACAAGATCATGGGCAGCGGCTACAACTTCCAGCTGCATGCGGCGCATGGCTTCGGCGCCTACATCTGCGGCGAAGAAACCGCCTTGCTCGAATCGCTCGAGGGCAAAAAGGGCCAGCCGCGCTTCAAGCCGCCGTTCCCGGCCAGCTTCGGCCTCTACGGCAAGCCGACCACGATCAACAACACCGAAACCTTCGCAGCGGTGCCGTGGATCATCATCAATGGCGGCCCGGCGTATCTCGAATGCGGCAAGCCGAACAACGGTGGCACCAAGATCTATTCGGTGAGCGGCGACGTCGAGTTGCCTGGCAACTACGAAGTGCCGATGGGCACGCCATTCGCAAAGCTGCTCGAGCTGGCCGGCGGCGTGCGCAAGGGTCGCCAACTCAAGGCCGTGATCCCCGGCGGATCGTCGGCGCCGGTGCTGCCCGCAGCCATCATGATGGAGTGCACGATGGACTACGACTCCATCGCCAAGGCCGGCTCGATGCTGGGTTCCGGCGCGGTGATCGTGATGGACGACAGCCGCTCGATGGTCGAGTCGCTCAAGCGGCTCTCTTACTTCTACATGCACGAGTCCTGCGGCCAGTGCACGCCGTGCCGCGAAGGCACGGGCTGGCTCTGGCGCGTGGTCGACCGCATCCACAACGGCCAGGGCCGCCAGACCGACATGGATCTGCTCAACTCGGTCGCCGACAACATCCAGGGCCGCACAATCTGCGCGCTGGGCGATGCCGCCGCGATGCCCGTGCGCGCCATGATCAAGCACTTCCGCCACGAGTTCGAGGCGCTGATTCCGGGCTACGTGCCCAAGACGCCCGCCAAGGCCTGAGCCCCGGTAAACACATATGGTTGAAATCGAACTCGACGGCAAGAAGGTCGACGTGACCGAAGGCAGCATGATCATGCATGCGGCCGACAAGGCGGGCACCTACATCCCGCACTTCTGCTATCACAAGAAACTCAGCATCGCGGCCAACTGCCGCATGTGCCTGGTGGACGTCGAAAAGGCGCCCAAGCCGATGCCGGCCTGCGCCACGCCCGTGACGCAGGGCATGATCG
>JBDUCH010000099.1:0-11826 GCA_040003555.1 Variovorax sp.
GTGCGCAGTGTCGAAGGGCCGCAAACCGGGCGCGTCTACCGCGTATGGCAATGAGAGTGCTGCTTGTGGGTGCCAGCGGCGCGGTGGGCGGCGCAGTCGCTCGGGCGTTGGCCGGGCGGCATGAACTGTTGTGCGCGGGTCGTTCGCACGGGGATCACCGCGTCGACCTGACCAGCGATGCCAGCGTGGAGGCGTTGTTCGGCGCCATCGGCAGGGTGGACGCGATCGTCTCCGCAGCGGGCGGCATGTTCTTCGGATCGCTCGCTGCGATGCGTCCGGCCGATTTCGATGTGGGCCTGCAAGGCAAGCTGCTGGGCCAGGTTCGCCTGGCACTGATCGGTCAGCACGCGCTGACCGACGGGGGATCGATCACGCTGACGACCGGCATCGACGAGCCGATTCTTCAGGCCGTCAACGCCAGCGCCGTCAATGCCGCAGTCGAGGGTTTCGTGCGCGCCGCCGCGATCGAGTTGGCGCGCGGCATCCGCATCAATGCGGTGAGTCCCACAGTGATGACGGAGTCACTGCCGACCTTCGGCCCGTTTTTCCCCGGCTTTTCATCCGTACCGGCGGCACGCGTCGCGCAGGCCTATGTGCGCAGCATCGAGGGGCCGCAAACCGGGCGCGTCTACCGCGTATGGGAATGATGGGGCGCATTGTTGCGCTCGCGGGGGCTCTTCTCGCACTGGGTGCATCCGCGTCGATGGCCGCCCCGCCCGCCACGCAGGCCCTGCCCGAGGACTGGTATCCGGAAAGTGCCGCCATCGGCCCGGACGGTTCGTTCTACGTCGGCAGCTGGCGTCAGGGCGCGGTCGCGCGGCTCAAGCCAGGCGCCGCACCGAAGGCCGAGGTGCTCGTGAAGCCAGGCGCCGACGGCCTGGCGAACGGGCAGGGCGTGCTGGTCGACGCGAAGCATCGGGCCTTGTGGGTCTGCTCAGGCAACAGCGGCTTCACTACGGTGCCGCAGACCCCGAGCGCGCTCAAGCGCTACGACCTGGCCACCGGCGCGCCGCGCGCGAGCTACGCGATGCCCGACAAGGGCTACTGCAACGACGTGGCGCAGGTCGCACGCGGCAACATCTACGTGACGGACTCCTATCACCCGCGCGTGCTGCGCCTCGCACCGGGCGCCACCGCACTCTCGGTGTGGAAGGAAGATCCGGCGCTGGCGGGGTCGGGGGCCTACACGGGCCTGAACGGGATCGCCATCGACGGCGAGCGCGAGGTCTATGTGAGCCTCGTGGCTGCCGCTTCCCATCTGCTGCGCATCGACTTCGGCACCGGCGGGCAGGCCGGCGAGGTGACGCGCATCGAGGCGCCGCGCACGATGAAGAACGTCGACGCGGTCCGGGTGTGGAAGCCCGGCCGGCTCGTGCTGTTCGAGAGCAATGCCTTCGGCGAAGGGCCCTATGGCGGGCAGATCAGCGTGGCGCGAATCGATGGTGCGAAGCTCGGCCTGCAGACCGTGGTGACGGGGCTGAACGACCCGTCGTCCGGCGCGGTGCTCGGCGACCGCGTCTATTTCATCGAATCGAAGTACGGGTTGCTGACCAAGCGCAAGGACGGCGACGGGCCGGTGCCGACTGGCGTGCCCTTCGACATCCAGTCGCGCGCGTTGCCGCGGGACTGAGCGGCCGGATCCAGGCGGCAGCCATCGTCGCACATGCGCTCCATAGCTGCCGTCCGGGAGGTCGCCGCAAGGGGACAGAAAAGCGCTCCATAGCGGTCGTCGCGGTTTCCCGAAACCGGTCATTCGCTGTGCAGAATCGCCGTTCTATTCAACCTGATGAGGTGAGCCGATGGCGGGCAAAAAGCGAGACCTTGTGATTCACTACGACGAGCAGCTAGGCAAGTTCTTTTTCTATTCCACTGATGTCGATAACACAGCGTCCATTCGAGCGACCGAGTTCGATGGGGTATGCCCAGAGGTCACGTTCTTTCGCCAGCAGTCGGCTGACGACGCTGAAATGAAGCTCGGCAGGCTGGTCTTCTCGCTCATCGATCTGAACAGCTCCACCAAGATCGGGATCAGGAACTACGAGGAAGAAGGCGAACGCGATCAAACATTGTTGAAAGCCGAGCTTGAGCAGGAGGCCACTGCTGGCGACCCCGACGCACAACACCATCTCTCACTGCTGCGCCACAGTTCGGCAGTCAAGAACAACAGCGTCGAAGATCTCGCTCGCGCAGAGAGTCTACTTCGCGCTTCAGCATCCCAAGGCCACGCTGGAGCGATTTCAAGCCTTGAAAGTTGGCCCATCTTGAAGGACGCTGCCGAGCGACGCATTGCTAGTCTTACTGTGTCACAAGAGTAGCCTTGCGCTTGCCCTGCCGCAGCATCCGCTCGTCTTGAGCGAACCTTGAACGATGCGAGACAGCCCGCAGCCTGTCTGCGCGCAGGCGGGCAGATCGCGAACTCAAGGCCATCTGTCTGACCACACTCCTCAGGGCTTCTCCACCTCGATCGACATCACCGTCAACGTCCCATCCACCTTGTCCGCGGTGAACTTCACCTTGTCCCCGGCCTTCACCTTTTGAAACAGCGCCGGATCCTTTACGCGGAACACCATGGTCATCGCGGGCATGTCGATGTTGGGGATGTCGCCGTGTTTCAGCGTGATGTTGCTTCTGTCGAGGTCGACCTTGCGCACTTCGGCCTCGACCGTAGGGAGCGCGGCTTGTGCGAAGGCGGCGATGGCCAGGGTGGTAGCGGCGAGGGCGGTCAGAAGTTTCTTCATGTCGATGTCCTTTCAGGGATCAGCCGCGCGCATAGCGCTGGAATACGCGCGTGCTGCCATCGGCCAGCACCAGCAGCACGTCGTAGGCGTCGCGCTGCCCGCCATAGGCCGGGCCATCCATGCCGGGCGAGCCGACCGGCATGCCGGGCACCGCGAGGCCGATGGCCTGCGGCTTTTCTTTCAGCAGGCGCCGGATCTCGCGCGCCGGCACGTGGCCTTCGATCGCGTAGCCGGCCACCAGGCCGGTGTGGCAGGAGCCGAGCGCGGCCGGTATGCGCAGGCGGGTGCGCGCGGCCGCGTTGTTGCCGTCGTCACTGACGCGCGTGGCAAAGCCGTTCTGGTTCAGGTGCTTGACCCAGTCCTGGCAGCAGCCGCAGTTCGGGTCTTTCCAGATCTCGACCTGGGGCGCGGCGGCAAGGGCCGTGAGCGGGGTGGTGCTGAAGGCGAGCAGCGGGGCTGCGCGCAGGAGTGTTCGTCTTTGCATGGTGGTGGTTCTCCAGGATTTTTGTCAGTTGTGGGCCGCCAGCACGCGGATGCGGCCGGCCATGCCCAGTTCGTAGTGATCCTTCACGAGGCAGGCGAAGTCGAAGTCGCCCGCGCGGTTGAAGTGCCAGATGACCTCGCCGGTCTTGCCGGGCTGCACATGCGTCATCCAGGGTTCGTCGTGTTCCATCGTGGGGTGCTTCTTCATCAGGGCCGCATGGGTCTCGATTTCGGCCAGCGTGCCCAACACCAGTTCATGCAGATCCTTGCCACGGTTCTTCAACCGAAGGCGCACCGTGTCGCCCTCGCGCACCTCGATGACCGAGGGCGTGAAGCTCATGTCGTCGGCGGCAGCGATCTCGATCGTGCGGCGCACGGCACGCGGCTGGCCGGCAATGCCCCAGGCCTTCTGCTCGGCCGGCATCTCGGAAGACGTCGCCTTGCGCGGCGGGTGCTGCGCTTCATGGGAAAAAGCGGCTGCGGCGCCCGTCAGTGCGGCGCATGCGGCGATGAATTTGAAAGTGTTCATGAGAAGAAAATCTCCGTTCAATGGTTGTGGGCGCCATGGCCCGATGAAGGTTTGCGCACGGTGGCGTCGCCGGTGTCGGCCGGGCCGGCTTCGGTCGGTGATGCTGGCGCAGCGCGCGCGGTGGGCGGCACGGCGGCGACGGGAACTTCGCGTGCCACCGTTCCGGCCGGGTGTTTGAACCAGCCCGGGTCGCGGTAGTCGCCGGGCTTCTGGTCGCGCCGCACCTTCAGCAGCGTGAACATGCCGCCCATCTCGGTGGGGCCAAAGGGGCCCTGGCCGGCCATCATCGGCAGCGTGTTGTCGGGCAGCGGCATTTCCATTGCGCCCATGTCGGCCATGCCCTTGTCGCCCATCACCATGTAGTCGGGCACGAGCTTCCTGATCCGGTCGGCCACGTCCTTGTGGTCGACGCCGATCATGGTCGGCACCTCGTGGCCCATCGGGCCCATGGTGTGGTGCGCCTTGTGGCAATGCAGCGACCAGTCGCCTTCTTCGTCCGCGATGAACTCCATCTGCCGCATCTGGCCGACCGCAACGTCGACCGACACTTCGGGCCAGCGCGCGGTGCGCGGCACCGGACCGCCATCGGTGCCGGTGACTTCGAACTCGTGGCCGTGGACGTGGATCGGGTGGTTGGTCATCGTGAGGTTGCCGACGCGGATGCGCACGCGATCGTTCTTGCGCACGTTGAGCGTGTCGATGCCCGGGAACACGCGGCTGTTGAAGGCCCAGGTGTTGAAGTCGGCCATGGTGTTGACCTTCGGCGTCTTGCTGCCGGGCTCGACGTCGAAGCTGCCGAGCAGAAAGCAGAAGTCGCGCTGTACTTCGCTGATCTGCGGATGCTTCTCTCTCGGGTGGGTGACCCAGAAGCCCATCATGCCCATCGCCATCTGCGTCATCTCGTCGGCATGCGGGTGGTACATGAAGGTGCCGGGCCGGCGCGCGGAGAACTCGTAGACGAAGGTCTTGCCTGGCGGGATGTGCGGCTGCGTGATGCCGCCCACCCCGTCCATGCCGTTCGGCAGGCGCTGGCCGTGCCAGTGCACCGTGGTGTGTTCGGGCAGCTTGTTGGTGACGAAGATGCGTAGCCGGTCGCCTTCGACCACCTCGATGGTCGGCCCCGGCGACTGGCCGTTGTAGCCCCACATGTTGACCTTGAAGCCCGGCGCCATCTCGCGCACCACGGGTTCGGCGACCAGGTGGAATTCCTTGACGCCCGCATTCATGCGCCACGGTGCCGTCCAGCCGTTGAGGGTGACGACCGGGTTGTAGGCGCGGCCGGTCGGCGGCACCAGCGGCGGTGCAGTCGCGGTGGAGTTCTGCACCACCGGCTCGGGCAGCGCGGCCATCGCAACGCGGCTGACCGAGGTGGCGGCAACAGCGGTCGCGGCGCCGGCGAAAAAATTGCGGCGGTTCATGTCGCGCTCCCGGTCAGTGCCAGCTGCAAGTCGGTGTCGGCCAGCCAGAAGTCGCGCTGGGCTTCGATCGCGGCGTTGACGGCCAGCATCGAGGCCCGCGTTTCGCCGAGCAGTTCCCACACGCTCGACAGCATGCCGTTGTAGCGCAGGATCATCTCGTCGTTGACCTGGCGCCGCAGCGGCAGCACCTCGTCCTGGTAGCGGCGTGCGATGGCGTAGGCGGTGTTCCAGTGCGCGAGCGATTCGCGCGCCTCGCTCGCGGCGCGCACGCCGGTCTCTCGCACGCGCGCTGCCGACTGCAGGTAGAGCGCCTCGGCCCGTGCGTTGCGGGCCTGGCCCCAGTCGAACAACGGGATCGGCAGCTCCAGCTCGAAGCCGCGCTCGGTGGTGCGGGCGCGATCCGGGCTGTTGGCGAACACGGTGTTGCGCACGGCGCCGAGTTCCATGGCGTTCACGAGGCCGGTGGCGCGCGTGAGGCCGAGCGAATTGGCCGTGGCGGTGTTCTGCATCTGCGCAGAACGCACGTCGAGCCGGTCGCGCAATGCCAGCGCCTGCACGTCGCCGGCATCGGGTGCGGACGCGGGCAGTGCAGGCAGGCGATCGGGCAGCGTGTACGACGCGGCCCGGGCACCGCTCAGCCCCATCAGCCGCGTGAGCTGTTCGCGGCTTGCCACGGCGGTTTGTTCGGCGCGTGCGAGCTGTGCTGCCGCGTCGGCCAGCAGCAACTGCTCGCGGGTGCGTTGCAGCGCGCTCCAGTTGCCGGCCTGCGCCATGCGGTGCGCGAGTTCGGCGCCGGCTTCGGCCGTCTCTCTCGCGTCGCGCAGGTAGCTCAGGCCTTGCCGCGCGGCCACCGCGCGTACCCAGGCGCGGCGCGTGTCGGCGGCCAGCGTCAGCACGCTTTGCGCGGCCTGCAGCTTGGCCACCTCGTGGCGCTCGCCGGCCCAGCGTGCCTGCCATGGCAGCGCGATCAGGTTCAGCACGTTGAAGCGCAATGCCCGGTCGATTTCGAGTGCACTGCCTTCCCGGAGGCGGCTGAAGGCGAACACCGGGTTCGGCAGGCTCGCGGCCTGCACGCGCTCGGTGTCGCTCAGTTGCAGCGTGGCAAAAGCGTCCTGCATGCGCGGGCCGTTGACGAGCGCAACGCGCACGGCGGCCTCGGCATCGAGCGGCCGGGCGAGCAGGTCGTCGACCGCCTCGGCCGACCGTGCGTCGGGCGCGCGCTGCGCGTTGGCGCCACCGGTCAGCGGGTTGCCGGCCACCAGCGCCTGCACGTCGGCACCGCCACCGTCAGGGGACAGGCTGGCGCAACCGGCGAGCGCCAGCGCACCGCTCAACATCAGAGCGGTTTTTTTGAATGAAACAAGAGACTTCACGATGGATCTCCGCAAGCGAGAAAGCGGCCGCCGCGCGCCAAAAGGCCAACGGCGGACGGACTACGGGCAGGGAGATCAGGAAATGGGCGGCTTGAAGCCGCGCGCCGGCTCGGCGCTCGCAAAAACGACCGGCCGGAACGAGGGGGCCTCGCGCGGCGCTTCGCCGAGCAGTGCAAGCTCGGGCCACACCGTCATGGCGACCGAATGGCAGAGCTGGCAATGGGTGCAGGTGGTCTGGCAGTCGGGGGCTGCCGGCGTGTGTGCGGCCGGTAGGTGCGACGCATCGTCGTGCGCCATGTCGTGCATCGCATGCATCGCAATGCCAGCCTCGGCCTCAGTCGCCATCGTTTGCTGCGGCTGCACGTTCTGGAGTGCCATCGCGTCGCCCAGCCAGCCGCGCAGCGGCAGCAGCAGGATCGCAAGGGCGAGGACGAAAACGCGCATGGCCTGATTTTAGGCGCTGCCCGGGGGCAACGGGCGGCCGCGTTCGCGCATCGCGTCGCGCAGCACATCGGGGAAATCGGTGATGACGCCGTCAACGCCCATGTCGAGCAGCCGCAGCATGTCGGCGCGCTGGTTGACCGTCCACGGCAGCACCGTCATGCCGAGCGCCTGCGCCTGTCGAACCTGTGCTGGCGTCAGGTCGGCGAACGCGGGCGACCAGATCACGGGCGCCTTGCCGGCGGTGCCCGCAGCGGCTTTGACCAGCAGCGGCGTCGACGCGAAATCGCTGGCGTTCAGGCCCTGCGTCCATCGGCTGTCGCGCAGGGTTCGTGCGGTTGTGAGGTAGGCGCGCGGCAGTTGCGGCGCCAGCTCGCCGGCCAGTGCGAGCGAGCGCCAGTCGAAGCTCTGGAGCGTGACGCGCCGGGCCATGCCGGCCTTGTCGATTTCGGCGAGCAACGCGCGCACCATCGGCTCGGGCGCCGCGGTTTCGTCGGGCTTACCCGGGTCGAGCTTGGTCTCGATGTTGAAGCGGATCTGCTCGTTGCCGCGCGCCTTGACCATCGCGAACAGCGCAGCCAGCGTCGGCATGCGCTCGCCGTCGCGCGGCTGCTGGCCGGCGAAGGGCTTGCCATAGTTGCTGGCCGGATTGAGGCGGCCCACGTCGTAGCTTTGAACCTGCGCCAGCGTCATCGAGCGGATCGTCGGGCCGGTGACGGGCAGCCAGGCGCCGCTGGCGTCGCGGGTGTGGTCGGGGTTGAGGGCGGTGTCGTGCGAGATCACGACCACGTTGTCGGCGGTGAGGCCGATGTCGAGTTCGAGCGTGGTCACGCCAAGCTCGATGGCGTTGGCGAACGCGGCCAGCGTGTTCTCGGGCGCCAGGCCACGGCCGCCGCGGTGCGCTTGCAGGTCGAAGCCGCGCGCCGAGTCGGCGCCAGGCGCCGCGCAACCCACCAGCAGCGCCGTTGCGAGCAACAAAGGCCCGCAGCGCTTTGCCAGCGGGCGTCGGGCGCCGTCAAGAAGCGAGCGATGCATGGTGGCTGTCTCCGTCGTCGTTGTCTATTTGAGTTGCACCGTGATGCCGTTGTCCTGCACCGTGATCGCGCCGATCTCGTAGGTCTTGCGGCCGACGGTCAGCTCTTCGCGCCTGAAGGTGTGCAGCGGGTAGTCGCGCAGCAACTCCTGAGTGACCACGGCACCGATCTGCTGCAGGCGCTCTGCATCGCGCCCGCCCACGCCCTGCAATTCGATGCGCTCGGCGCGGGGCTGGTCGAGCCGCAGTGCGAGCGCTGCCGGGTCGTACTTCAGCGCGCTGCTGACAGACACGATGCCGCCGACCGTCGAAGGCTGCAGCAGCGGGCTCGAGATCGTGAGCAGCGCCGTGATGGCCGCACGGTTGCCGCGCGCATCGAACGCGAGCTGCGGATCGCGCAGTCCGACCGTAAAGATCTCGGCATAGCGCTGCTGCACCGGAAAGCGGCGTGCGATCTGCGCCTGTAGTTCGTCGCGGCTGGCGGTGTACTCGCTGGTGAAAAAGTTGAAACCGGCGAAGGCGCTTGTGACGGGCAGTGCGGCGGCCATCAGGGCGCCGTGAATAAAGAGGCGGCGGGGCAGCAGCGACAAGGTCATGAGAGGGCGCGAGGGGTCAGGTCGTTGCGAAAGAAAGTGTTGAGTTCGTCGCCCGAAGCAGCCTGAGCGAAACCGTCGAACCTGCCTTGCTCCGCCATCAGGCGCGCGGCCTGGTTGAACGCGCCCCACGCCGTGCGCGCGAGCGCCCCGCCGACGCTGATGCGCCGCACGCCGAGCGCGGCAGCGTCCGCCAGCGTCAGTCCGGTGCCGGCCGACCCGATCAGCAGGTTGACCGGCTTGGGCGCTACCGCGGCCACCACGGCCGCGATCTGCTCGCGGGTGCGGATGCCCGGCGCGTAGAGGCAGTCGGCCCCGGCCTCCGCGTAGGCCTGCAGCCGGCGGATCGTTTCGGCCAGATCGGGAACGCCCACCAGAAAGCATTCGGCGCGGCCGACCAGCAGCGTGTCGCCCCCGGCATCGTCGATGGCGCGGCGCGCGGCAGCCATGCGGGCCACGGCGGTGTCGAGCGCGAACAGCGGCTGCGCCGCGTTGCCGGTCGAATCCTCGATCGACACGCCCGCGATGCCGGTCTCGATGGCCAGCCGCACGCTCTCGGCCACATCGGCCGGCTCGCGTCCGAAGCCGCTCTCGAAGTCGGCATTCACCGGCAGGTCGGTCGCCGCGACGATCTCGCGCAGATGCGCGAGCACCTCGTCGCGCGACGCGGCGCCGTCGGGCTGGCCCTGCGACCAGCCGAAGCCGGAGCTGGTGGTGGCCAGCGCCTTGAAGCCGAGGCCCTGCAGGAAGCGCGTGCTGCCGATGTCCCAGGGGTTGGGAATGACGAAGCAGCCAGGCTCTTCATGCAGTTGGCGGAACAGGCGACGCTTGTCGGCGATGGTGGGGTGGGCGGACGTGGACATGGGGAACATGGTGCCAGAAGCGTGGCAGCATGCCCGCGCTGCGTCGCTCAGCCCACCAGCATCGGATTGCGGCGGGCCTCGTCGATGCGCCGCTGGCGCACCGCATCTGCGCACGAACGACTGCGCCCGAGCGCAGGCTGCGCGCACGTGTTGTTCATGCAGATGGCGCGCGAAATGAAGTTCAGGCTGTTGCAACTGGCGAGCTGACCCCATGTGCCGCGGTCACGCCCCCGCGCCGTAGCGGCAACGCCCGCTTCCGCCGCAGGCGCGCGCGGCAGACTGGTCACCGACGCGGATCGGGTGCGCGCGGGCGTGACTGTCGCGACCGCGGAAGGCGTGGGCTCGATGGATGCGGCCGCTTTCTCGATCGGGGTCAAGGCCGCAGCCACCGCGGGTGTCCGGCCAGGCGAGATCGAAGCGGATTGCGTGACGGACGGGAGGGTGCCCGGCCAGGGTGCCAGTGCGACGCAGACCAGCAACAAGCAGGCGGACACCAGCAGCGCGCTCGGCGCGCGCGAACGGGGGGCAGGGGGCTCCGGTATCTCGGGTGGCGCCTGCGTGGCGGGCAAGCCGGCACGTTGCTTGACCTTCATTTCGTAGACCGCGAGCCGCGCAAATATCTTCAGATCCGCATCGGACGGGCCGGCGCCGCTGCCTTCCAGCGCGGCGCTGAATGACTGCACGATTTGGGCGTGGGCAGACTCCCGCAGCTGTGTTGCGAACCCCTTCATGGCATGCGCGCCAACTCGTTGGGAATCCGGGGAAGAGTCGTCCATTTTCTCGGCATTTTCAAACGAAGCCGTAGTGTTTGGTACTACCCCCTGTTCTGCTGTCGGACAGCGCCTACCGTTGGTGACGAATTGGTAACACCAGCCGGTGCGCTACCCCTCAATCGTGCAGCGATGAAAGAAACTGTTTCAGCTCCGGCGTCTGCGGATTGTTGAACACCTCGGCTGGCGGGCCCATCTCGTGCACGCGGCCCTGGTGCATGAAAATCAGACGGTCGCTGACCTTGCGGGCAAAACTCATCTCGTGCGTGACCATCAGCAGCGTCATGCCTTCGTCGGCCAGCGACTCGACCACGCGCAGCACTTCGCCCACCAGTTCGGGGTCGAGGGCCGAGGTGATCTCGTCGCACAGCAGCACGGCCGGCTCCATGGCCAGTGCGCGGGCGATCGCCACGCGCTGCTGCTGGCCGCCCGACAACTGATCGGGCATGGCGTCGAACTTTTCCTCGAGGCCGACGCGCGCCAGCAGTTTCTTCGCCTGCGCGGTGGCCTCGGCGGTCGAGCGCTTCTTGACCAGCGTAGGCGCGAGCATCACGTTCTTGCCGACGCTGAGATGCGGAAACAGGTTGAAGCCCTGGAAGATCATGCCCACGCGCTGGCGCAGCTCGCGCATGGCCATCGCACTCTCGTGCAGCAGCGGCTTGCCGTCGACCGTGAGCGCGCCTTCCTGGAACACCTCGAGCCCGTTGATGCAGCGCAGCAGCGTGCTCTTGCCGGAGCCGCTCTTGCCGATGATGGCAATGACCTCGCCGCGCTTGACCTGCAGGTCGATGCCCTTCAGCACCTCGTTGCTGCCGTAGGACTTGCGCAGCGCCGTGATCTGCACGATCGGGCCGGACGGCGCAGAACTCGACGGTGCAGCGGTGGTGGCTTCAGCGACGGTTGACATTGATTTTCCTTTCGAGGTGCTTGGCATACAAGCTGATCGGGAAGCACAGCGCGAAGTACAGCAGCGCGACGCAGCTGAAAACCACGAAGGGCTTGAAGGTGGCGTTCGAAATCATGCTGCCGGCCTTGGTGAGCTCGACAAAGCCGATCACCGATGCCAGCGCCGTGCCCTTGACCACCTGCACCAGAAAGCCGACCGTCGGGGCGGTGGCAATCTTCACGGCCTGCGGCAGGATGACGTGGCGCATCTGCTCGCCGAAGCTCAGCGCCAGACTGCCCGACGCTTCCCACTGGCCCTTGGGAATCGAGGCCACGCAGCCGCGCCAGATCTCCGTGAGGTAGGCGCTGGTGTAGAGCGTGAGCGCGACCGTCGCCGCGGTCCAGGCCGACACATCCACGCCCAGCAGCGCAATGCCGAAGTAGGCGAGGAACAATTGCATCAGCAGCGGCGTGCCCTGGAACAGCTGCACATACACGCTGATCGCGCGATCCAGCCACTTGCCCGCGCGCAGGCGCAGGAACAGCAGCAAGCCGCCGACCACACCGCCGCCGATGAAGGCGATCAGCGACAGCACCACGGTCCAGCGCAGCGCCATCAGCAGGTTGCGCAGGATGTCCCAGAGAGAAAAGTCGTTCATGGCTTGTCTCTCTGGCTCAGCGGCCGAAGAACCAACGAGGG
>JBDUCH010000100.1:0-11822 GCA_040003555.1 Variovorax sp.
TCGGCCAGACCGGCCCACGGCGCGACCAGCCGGCCTACGACTTCCTGATCCAGGCGATGGGCGGCCTGATGAGCGTCACCGGCGAGCGGGACGATCGCCCCGGGGGCGGCCCGCAGAAGGTCGGCATTCCGATCGTCGATCTGATGACCGGCATGTACACCGCTGTCTCGGTGCTCGCCGCGCTGGCGCGCCGCCACGAGACCGGCGTGGGCGACACCATCGACATCGCGATGCTCGATGTGCAGGTCGCGACGCTTTCCAACCAGGCGATGAACTACCTGGTATCGGGCAATCTGCCGCGCCGCAACGGCAACGCGCACCCGAATATCCAGCCGCAGGACGTGTACGCCTGCGCCGATGGCGAGGTGATCCTGGTGGTCGGCAACGACAGCCAGTTCGCCAAGCTCTGCGAAGTCCTTGGGCGGGCCGACTGGGTCGCCGACGAGCGCTTTGCCACCAATGCCCAGCGCGTTCGCAACATCGGCGAGCTGTCGGCCATGCTGCGCGATGCGTTCGACGGATGGGAGCGCGAAAATCTGATTGCCGCGCTCGACCGGGCGGGCGTGCCGTGCGGCCCCATCAATACCGTCGCAGATGTTTTCAGGGAGCCGCAGGTCAAGGCGCGCGAGATGCTCCGCTACGTGTCCCATCCGAGTGGCGTCGACGCGCCGCAGGTCGCGAGCCCGATGCGTTTCGCGGAATCCCCGCTGCAGACGCAAAGCGCGCCCCCGCTGCTGGGCCAGCACAGCGAAGACATCCTGGCCGAGTTAGGCTACAGCGCGGCCGACATCGAAGCGCTGCGCAAAACCGGAGCGATCTGATGGCCGCAACGTTGAAACTGCATTGGTCACCCAAGTCGCCCTACGTGCGCAAGGTGATGGTCTGCGCACATGAGCTCGGACTGTTGCCCCGGCTCGAACTGATCCGCTCTGTCGCCGCGATGCTCAAGCCCAACCCGTCCATCATGGCGGACAACCCCCTCTCGAAGATCCCGACGCTGGTGCGCGAAGACGGCTCGGCCCTTTTCGATTCGGCCGTGATCTGCGAGTACCTGAACGATCTGGCCGGCGGCACCCTGTTCCCACCCCAGGAAGAGGCACGCTGGCAGGCGTTGCGGTGGCACGCCTTCGGCGACGGCCTGCTCGACGCGCTGATCCTCTGGCGCAACGAGCGCGAACGCGAGGTGCCGCTGCAAGCGCTGCTCGAAGCGTTCGAACTCAAGACCCGTGCCTCGCTGCAGATGCTCGACCACGAGACGCAGGCATTGCGCCTTGCACCGCTCTCGATTGGCCACGTGGCGCTCGGCTGCGCGCTCGGGTACCTCGACTACCGTTTTGGCACGCTCGGATGGCGCAGCTTGGCGCCCGCGCTTGCGAACTGGTTCGAGACGCTGAGCGCGCGCCCTTCTTTCACCGCGACGGAGCCCGTCGAGGGCTGAGCCCCAGCAACGCCACGTCAACGGTAGAGCACCGCCGGATTGGCCACGAGCACTCGCTGCACGAGTTCGGCGTCGCCGGCCCAGTCCTTGAACATCGCGAGCAACATTGCCGTGTCGGGCGTCGGCGTCACGCGCAGGTGCGGCCAGTCGCTGCCCCACACAAGGCGCTCCGGGTTGGCCTCGATCATCTTCTGCTGGAACGGCCGGCCAGCTTGCCAGTCGGGCGCGTTCAGCAGGTTGCGATAGGCGCACAGCTTGACCCACACCCGGCCCGAGGCCAACAGGTCGAGCAGCACGCGAAAGCCGGGGTCGTCGACGCCCGCGCCGACATCGAAGCCGCCCATGTGGTCGATCACGACCGGCACCGGCAGCGCCTTCAGTTCGGCCGCGATCCCCGGCAAGGCCTGGCAGTCGGTCCACAGTTCGGCGTGCAGACCGGCATCGGCCAGCGCCGGGGCCAGCGCACGCAGGTCTTCGAAGGAGGCACTGCCCGCAAAGTTGGTGCCGGCGCCGCTGCGGTGGCTGAAGCGCGCGCCGCGTACGCCCTGCCCCTGCAGGCCGGTCAGTGCCAGTCGGCTGCCCGGCTGCACGACAACCACGCCACGCAGGCCGGATTGAGCCGCCAGTGCATGCAGCAGCAGCGAATGGTCTTCGCCATAGGCGCTGGGATGCACCAGCACGCCGTTCGCCAGGCCCAGCTGCGCCAGCAGTGCCAGGTATTGCGACGCGATGGCCTCGGGCGGCGTGTAGCTGCGCTCGGGGGCCAACGGAAAGCGGTCGTAGGGCCCGAACAGGTGGGCATGGCAGTCCCATCCCGCGCCGGTGTCCGACGCCGCGCTCACGGTTTCATTTCCGTGTGCTGTGGCAGGGCAAAGGCCGGCGCCACCCCTTCAGGCAAGGGGATCTCGTGGCAATTGAGTGTCATCGCGACCATGGTGTAGTAGCCGATCAGCGCCGTCAGCTCGACCACAGCGCGTTCGCCGAAGCGTGCCAGCGCCACGCCGTAGATGGCGTCGGAGACCGAGTTGTGGCGGTTCAGTTCGATGGCGTAGTGATAGATGGCGGCATCGTCCGCCGACAAGCCGGGCGGCTCGGTGCCGGCCAGGATGGCTTCGATGACGGGCTGCTCGATGCCCGCTTTTTCGGCCTCTGCGCGATGCGCGTACCACTCGAAAGGCGAGTTGCAGGCGCGGCCCGTGACCAGGATGGCGAGCTCCGACAGCCGCGGCGGCAGGGTCGTGCCGTAGCGCAGCAGCGCGCCCAGCGCCTGCCATTTGTCGGCCAGTTCCGGGTTGTGCAGGGCGGCCCGCAGCGGCCCCTGAATCCTGCCGCGCGGGCCGGAGACGATCTTGTCGTACACGGCGGATTGCTCCGGGCTCATGGTGTCCGTCGGGAATATCGAGATGCGTGGCATGGGTGTTGTTTGAAGATGTCCGATTCAGGGTGGCAGTGTGTTGATCCAGGCCACGATAGCCTGCGCCACGGCCGCGGGTTGTTCGGGAATCAGCGCATGGCTGGCATTCGGGATCACCTGCACCGTGACCTTGTCGCCGAGCACGTCTTTCAGTTCGTTGCGCGAAGCGGGTGGGCGCCACGGGTCGTCGGCGCCCTGCAGGTCGAGCAAGGGCGCATGGCTCACCGGCCACCACAGATCCTTGGCCGGCACCGCGCCGGCCAGTCGGTAGGCTTCGCGCAGCGCCGGGTGCCAGCCGGCGAGCCAGGGCTCTGGGTCGTGGCCGGGGGCGAAGAACGCGTGGCGCAAACCGCGCAGGCGCGCCTCTCGTGGCTGCGCGGGGTCGGAGGCAATTCGCAAAGATTCGGCCATGCCGGCCGGGAAGGTGCGCGCCGATCCGCCCGCGACCACCACGCCGCGCACCTGCTGCGGATGGTCGAGGTCGGCCACGCGCGCCACGAAATGTCCGAAGGCATGGCCCACCAGCACGGCGCGCCCCTCACCCAGTTGCCGCACCGTGGCCGCCACGTCGGCGGCCAGCAGGTGCAGGCTCAGTGCCTGCATCGGGCCGGTCGAGCCGCCCATGCCGCGCGGCTGCGGACGCAGCACCTTGAAGCCGGCGCTGGCGATGCGCGCCGCCACATCGTCGAAGTCTTCCGAGTCGCGCTGCGACGAGGGCAGCAGCACCACTGCGGGGCCTCGGCCTTCGACGATCACGTCGATGCGGGCCGGGCCCTCGGTCAACAGCACGCGCTGGCGTGCCGGCGTGCTCGAGGGCGCGGGGCCGGTGCAAGCCAGCAACGACAACGCGATCACGCCGATGGCTACCGCGTGAAGCTGTCGATCGAACCAACGTAGGGGCATGCATGTCTCCGGCACCGGTGGCCTCGACGATGGGCCTTTCAGTGCAGGTGAGCATAGGCGCGGGCGACGCGCCGTGACTGCCCGCACTGCGCAACGCTGCTATGCAGCAGATCGCAAGGCTACGCCGGCTCGATCGGGCGCCACATGCCGCTGCGGGCGTTGTCGTTGACGATGTCGACGATCTCCGCCGCCACCGTCGACACCGCCTTGGCCGGGCCCTTGGCGCGCGCCAGCGCCATCGAGACGATGCGCTGCACGCCAGGCGAGACGATCTTCGCGGCCTGCAGCCGGCCTTCCTGTACCTCGGTCCAGACGGCGTGGATCGGCAGCACGGTGTACAGGCGTGCCTCGGCCACGGTGGAGCGCATCAGCGGCAGCGAATCGGCCTCGATCGCCGGCACCAGCGTGATGCGCTCCTGCCGCGCGATGGCATCGAGCGCCGTGCGCAGGCCGTTGGGCGCGCCCGGCAGAATGAAGGGCAGCTCGTGCAGGGCGCTGAAGGGCACCTCGGCGGCGGCGGTCAAGCGGTCGCCGGCGGCGCCGATCAGGTAGCTGTCGACCGTGGCCAGCGCTTGCTCCCGCTCGGGCTGGGAGTTGCCGTAGCGGTAGAGGATGGCGATGTCCACGCGCTCGTCGGCCAGCCATTCCTCGACCTGTCCGCTCGAGCCTTCAAGGATCTTGAGATGGACGCCTGGGTGGCGCGCACGCAGTTGCTTGAAGAGGCGTCCGACGATCGGATTGGTGATCGAAGGCAACGAGCCGATGGTGACCCGCCCCATCGGTTCGCGTGCCTCACCGCGAATCTCAAGCTCCAGTTGTTCGGCGTCCGCCAGCAGCGCCTTGACGTGCGGAAAGATTCTCTGGCCGACATCGGACAGCGCGACACCGCGACCGGTACGGTTGAACAAGCGCGCATTGCATTCGCGTTCGAGGGCATTCAGATGGCGGCTCAACAACGACTGGTTGCTGTCGAGAAAGAGCGCCGCGCGCGTCAGGCTGCCGAGTTCCGCGATGGCCAGAAAAGCCCGCCATTTCTGCAGGTCGGAGGTGAGGTCGAGTTGGAGGTTGGTGGCTTTGGTCGGCTGCATATCGGGCACCACATGGAGCGGTCTCGATTCTGTATTGACAGTCTCCTTCCTCGATAGCGGGTTTGCAGCAGATGGGCGGCGATGTCACTTTTGCATAGCTGTTCTTCGTCGGCTCCGGAACCTGCCTGCACATCCTTCGCGCCCTGGTCGCCGAGGAGCTGGTGCAAGCCCCTGGCATGATGGCGAAACAAGCGAGGTACAGCCATGCTTCCCATTGTCATTTCGCTCATAGCGACGGTCGTCCTGCTCGTCTGGATGGGTTTTTTCATGATGGGCTCGCTGCCGCTGCTGGTGCTCAAGCACGACACGCCGCTGGACTCGCGCTTCATCCGGGGCCTGTTCAACGTCTACTACGTTGCTGTGGTGCTGACGGCAAGCGCGGCCGCACTCAGCTATGCCTGGTGCGGCAAGCCCGCCTTCGCCCTTGGCATGGCCTTCATCGCAGTCCTGGCGTTCTCGCTGCGCCGCTGGATCATCGTCCCGCGCATGGACGCCCTGCGTCACACGATCCCGGCCGCTGGCACCTCGATCTCCCAGTTCCGCCAGCTTCACATTACCGGCATGATGCTCAACGTGGCGCAGCTGGGTGCTGTGGCCTGGGCCTTGACGAAGCTGGGTCTATGACTGGCACGGAAGGTGGCGCTGCGCGGCAGGCTTCGTTGATGTCATCATGATACGTATAGAGGTCGTCATCAATCACGGCGACCGGCGCAACCTCAGCATGCCCGCGATGACGATGGGCTTCAATGTGCTTGACAGAAGAATGCTGGACAGCCTCAAGCCAGGCGGCGGGCCGCGAGCAACCAGGCCAGGGCCCAAGCCGCGCCCAGAGCCCAGCCGCCAAGCACATCTGTGGCCCAATGCACCCCCAGCGCGACCCGGCTGATGCCGACCAGGAACGTCATGAGTCCGGCTGCCGACAGGATGTAGAGGCGCTCTGTCGTCAGGCTGCGCGAACTCGCGATGAGCGCGCCGAGCGTCAGAAACACGATGGCGGAAATGCTCGCATGACCGCTCGGAAAGCTAAGGCCCGGGGCCACCATCTCGGCGGACGCAGCGTCGGGGCGAAGACGCCCAAAGCCAGTCTTGAAAAGGCTGACGAGAACGGTGCCCGACACAACGGCCGCCGCGACCAGCAGCGCCGTCGCGCGTGCTGAAACAAGGACCAAGTACCCCAGGCAAATGACGGTGAAGAGGACGATGACGGTCGTGCTGCCCAGGCCGCTCAGGTCGCGCATGACATCCGCGACCCAGGGGTGAGTGGCGCGCACCTCTTGTGCCACTCGCAGCACATACACGTCGAAGCTGTGCGTGTCGCCCTCGACCACCTCGCCGCCCAGCTTGGCGAACACCAAGGCCAGCGAGGCAGCCGCAAGCCCTATCAGCAAGGATTTCAGCAGTGACCGATATCGGTCAGTCAACGAGGAAGGCTTTGGCGAGTTGTCATCGCCGCGTGGCAGCTCCATTCAGCTCTCCAGTTTGCTCTCGCGCAGTCTGAGCGATTTCGAGAGGTCACGATGGCATCTGAGCAGGTTGATCATTCCGAGCCAGGCTTCACTTCCAGCATCTTCGGGTTCGCCACCTTGAAGACCATTGTCATGCCAGGCATGTCAAGGTTGAGGGGGTCCAGCCGCGGATCCGGGGTGATGAGCAGCATGATCCGCTCCGGAGGGCGGAGCGCACCGATGAAATTGGTGATTCTCACGAGAAGTTTCTTCAAGCTCTAGGATAAGACGCGAACACAGTCTCGCCCGGCACGGCAAGGCCAACAGCGGCCGGTTTCGCTGATATTGCTTGACATTCCCACCGTGAGAGGGATGAAAGTCGGTTCATCGACAACCAACTGGAGAGCTCCATGGCGACCTTCGAAGTTAATGACATGACCTGCGGTCACTGCATCAACACCATTACCAAGGCGGTGGCGTTGGTCGACCCCGGCGCCAAGGTGCAGGTCGACTTGGCATCGCACCGCGTGCAGATTGAACCAACCGCAGCAAGCGCGGACGTTTTGAGCGATGCCATGCAGATGGCCGGCTTCTCGCCGGTCGCTGTGGCGGGCACTACGGCTCAGGCGGTCACAGCAGCGCCGCGCAAAGGGTGCTGCTGCGGTTGACGCGCTGCCAACCCTCGTTCGGCAGAGCGAACGGTTTGCCTGCCCGCGCACGCGTTCAGGGTCTGCCTTGACCTGCATCAAGGGTTGGAGCCTTGCCCAGGCGCAAACTTTTATGAAGGGTCGCTACTCCGGCGGCCGAGGCAATTGGAGAAGACCATGAAATTCGTCGTCGGCTTGAGTGCGTTGGCAGTGGCGTTGTTGGCCGGGTGTTCTTCGATGCCTGGCAGCCCGACCAAGGTGGCGGAACAACATGCGGCGCACCATCCCGAAGGCACTGCGGCCGCATCTGCGCCCGCCGGCTACGAGCAGCAGATGAAGGCGATGCATGAGATGCATCAGAAGATGGCTGCGGCCAAGACGCCCGGGGAGCGCACCGCGCTGATGAAAGACCACATGAAGGCCATGCAAGACGGCATGGGGATGATGGGCCAAATGGGCGGGGGAACGATGGGTGGCAAGGGCGTGCCAAGTGGCAAGGGAGCGATGCCCATGGATCCGGAGATGATGAAGCGTCGCATGGACATGATGGAAATGATGATGCAGATGATGATGGACCGCGAGGGGATGAAGCCCCCAGCGGCCAAGTAGAGCCACTGCAGACTGGAAGCCTTGACATGGACATCACTGACCACGTACCCCCGCCGTTCTGGCGCTCGCGCGGGTGCGTTGCGCTCCTGGTTGTCGGGGCGGTAGGCGGTTTCCTCCTCTTCACTGAAAACCGTGCCCACGTGCCGGGCTTCCTGCCGTTCGCGTTGCTGCTGGCATGCCCACTGATGCACCTGTTCATGCACCACGGTCATCACCGGGGCGGCCACGCCCAGAGGGAGCGTCCCAACGATGAACGCCGCTGACAACGCCTATGGCCTCTGGGGGCTGGTGATACTGAATTCGGTCATCTTCGTCGGGTTTTCCTACAGCTTCTTCAAACCGACGACTCTTCGTGACTGGCGCAGCTTCGGCGCTTATTCGGCTTTTGTCGTTGCGCTGTTCGCGGAGATGTATGGCTTCCCCCTGACCATCTACCTGTTCTCGGGCTGGTTGGGCTCGAAGTTCCCCGGTGTTGACCTGTTCGGTCACGACGCGGGCCACCTGTGGTGGCTACTGACCGGTCAGTATGGCAATCCGCACCTAGACATACTCCATATCTTTAGCGTCGTCTTGCTCTTCGCCGGCTTCATGGTCCTCTCCAAATCTTGGCATGTGCTCTATCACGCCCAACGGCGGCACGAGCTTGCGACCGCAGGACCCTACCGGTTGGTGCGCCACCCGCAGTACGGCGGCTTCGTGTTGATCATGTTCGGCTTCCTGCTGCAGTGGCCTACTCTCCTGACGCTGGCGATGTTCCCCGTGCTGGTCGTGATGTACGTGCGGTTGGCCATCTCTGAAGAGCACGACTCAGAAGCCTCGTTCGGAGACGCGTGGCGCGACTACGCAGCCGTCACCCCGCGGTTCATCCCACACCTCTCGAAAGACGACCGTGAACGGCCGTTCAACAGCCACTCGGGCAGCTGAGCTGGCTTCCGGTCTCGGAGCCGTCGTCTTGGGCGCCGGTTTGGCGCTCGTTGCCCCAGAGGCTATTCGGGCCTACGCCGTTCCATTGCTCGGCGTGGGTCTGGTGGTTCATAGTGCAGGGATGTCACTGAAGTACCGGCTCGAAGGCCGCGAAAGTCCCCCCGTCTGGTGGGAACGCTGGCTGTTCTGGTTGTGCTGGGTCTGTCTGGTTGCTCTCGGCTTCTGGATTGCTGCAGGACTGGCACTTCGATAGCGCCCGTGACCTTCCAATCATCGGAAGGCCGAAACTGACCATGAGAAAGAGGAAAGCGCGATGCAACCCACTAGCCGAACGCCCCACGACTCTATGCTTCACCAACCGGCAACACCAGCGCCGGGTGCAAGCCCACTTGTCGGCCAGCACGTGATGCCAGACGGCACCGTGATGGGCGGTGCACTCCATGATCGTAGCCACAACCACGCGTCCGCCGCCGCGAAGCCTGTGATCGAGAACGACCAGAGCCAGGTCGAGCACACATGCCCTATGCACCCTCAGGTGCGGCAGATGGGTCCGGGCCATTGCCCCATCTGCGGCATGGCGCTCGAGCCGGTGCTGGCGACGACCGAAACCGGCGACAGTCCCGAACTGCGATACATGACGAAGCGTTTCTGGATTGGGGCTGCGTTGACGCTCCCGGTTTTCGCGCTGGAGATGGGAGGGCACCTCTTCAATATTCACCACCTCATCGCGCAGCAGACCTCGAACTGGGTGCAGCTGCTACTGGGAACACCCGTCGTACTCTGGGCCGGTTGGCCGTTCTTCGTGCGTGCCGTGGCGTCGGTGAAGAACCGAAGCCTGAACATGTTTTCGCTCATCGCGTTGGGCACCGGAGCGGCTTGGATTTACAGCATGGTCGGGACGCTCGCGCCCGGGTTGTTCCCATCTGAGCTCCGGCTGCCAGACGGCGCCGTTCAGATCTACTTCGAGGCTGCGGCAGTTATTACGGTATTGGTGCTGCTGGGCCAAGTACTCGAGCTTAGAGCGCGCGAGAAGACATCGGGGGCCATCAAGGCCCTGCTCGGACTTGCTCCAAAGACCGCGGTGAAGGTGAGGGCCGACGACACTGATGAAACCGTTCAGGTCGATGCAATCCAGGTCAGCGACCTCCTGCGCGTGCGTCCTGGCGAGAAGGTTCCGGTCGACGGTGAACTCACTGACGGCAAGGGCAATGTCGATGAGTCTATGGTCACAGGCGAACCCATTCCAGTCGCGAAGGCCGTTGGCTCCAAAGTCACTGCTGGAACGCTCAACCAGACCGGGGGCTTCGTGATGCGCGCGGAGAAGGTTGGCGCGGATACGCTGCTCTCGCAAATTGTTCATATGGTGGCCGCGGCCCAGCGCAGCCGCGCGCCCATCCAGCGCATGGCCGACCAGGTCGCGGGATGGTTCGTGCCGGTGGTCATCTTGATTGCAATCCTTACATTCATCGTTTGGTTGGTATGGGGCCCGTCGCCGGCGTTCAGCTACGCCCTCATCACGGCGGTCGCTGTCCTCATCATTGCCTGTCCTTGCGCGCTGGGCCTGGCGACACCGATGTCCATCATGGTCGGCGTCGGCAAGGGCGCGCAGCATGGCGTGCTCATTCGCGACGCCGAAGCGCTCGAGCGCATGGAAAAGGTCGACACGCTGGTGCTCGACAAGACCGGAACGCTGACCGAGGGCCGGCCAAGAGTGGTTCACATAGAACCAGCCCAGGGCTTCAGCAAGGACGACGTGCTGCAGAAACTGGCGAGCGTGGAGCGGGCCAGTGAACACCCATTGGCCATGGCCATTGTCAACGCCGCGCAGGAAGGAAAGCTGAACTTGTCCGCAGTCACAGACTTTGACTCTCCCGTTGGCAAGGGCGTGGTCGGCACGGTCGACGGACAGCAGGTTGTCTCAGGCAGCGGGAAGTTCTTGGCCGAGAGGGGCATCGAATCAGCGCTATTGAACCAGGCTGCGGAAGAGCTGCGCACCAAGGCGGCCACCGTCATCTTCGTCGGTGTCGATGGCAAGCTCGCCGGCTTCGTCGCAATCGCCGACCCTATCAAGGCCACGACGCCGCAGGCGCTTCAGTTGCTGAAGGCTGCGGGTATTCGCATCGTCATGCTCACGGGCGATGGCAAGACGACGGCCGAAGCGGTGGGCAAGCAGTTGGGTATCGACGAAGTCGTTGCCGAGGTGTTTCCTGAAGACAAGGTGGCGACCGTGCAGCGATTGATGAAAGAGGGACAGGTTGTGGCCATGGGAGGTGACGGTGTCAACGATTCGCCGGCGCTGGCCGCCGCCACAGTCGGTATTGCCATGGGCACGGGAACGGACGCAGCCATGGAGAGTGCTGGCATCACGCTGCTCAAGGGCGACCTGATGGGTATCGTTCGCGCGCGCGTGCTGTCGCAGGCGACGATGCGCAACATCAGGCAGAACCTCTTCTTGAGTTTTTTCTACAACCTGCTCGGTATTCCGCTTGCAGCGGGTGTCCTCTATCCGTTCTTCGGCCTGCTGTTGTCGCCCGTCGTGGCGGCGGCGGCGATGGCGCTGTCGTCAGTGAGCGTGATTGGCAACGCGCTGCGCCTTCGTGCGTTGAAACTGGCCTGAGCGAAGCATGATGGAAAAGACCCCTGGGCGACGTTGACGAGGATGGCATGCGCGGCCACCATAGCGCATCGTCGCCAACGCCCAACCAGGCGGCGGACTCACTGGAGAGGCCTGGCCCGCTCTGGAATGGCTGGTCAAGGGCGCCGTTCAGAGCTTTCAAGGAGATCGCATGGCTGAAAGCGACAAGGTGTTCTCGGGTTCGATCCCGAAGTTCTACGACACGCTGATGGTTCCCCTGATCTTCGAGGCCTATGCTGCCGACGTGGCGGAGCTTGTCGCCGCCTCCTCGCCCGGCTCGGTGCTCGAAACGGCGGCCGGCAGCGGCGCGGTCACGCGGGCGCTTGCGCCAAAACTCGGCGCCGACGCGCGCTACGTGGTGACCGACCTCAACCAGCCCATGCTCGACTATGCCGCCACCCGGCAGGGATCCGATAGCCGCATCGAATGGCGGCAGGCGGACGCGCTCGACCTGCCGTTCGAAGATGCCTCGTTCGACGTCGTTTGCTGCCAGTTCGGCGCGATGTTTTTCCCCAACCGGGTCGCCGGCTACGCCGAGGCGCGTCGCGTGCTGAGGCCGGGCGGGCGCTTTGTCTTCAGTGTTTGGGATCGCATCGAAGAGAACGCCTTTGCCGACGACGTCACCAACGCCGTCGCCGCGGTGTTCCCGAACGACCCTCCGCGGTTCCTCGCCCGCACGCCGCACGGCTATCACGACATCGCACTGATCCGCGAGGATT
>JBDUCH010000412.1:0-3487 GCA_040003555.1 Variovorax sp.
GCCGACCGCTCACAGGCCATGAAGGTCATCCTCAACTTCGATTGAGCCGCCGCGCGGCCCTCAGGCCGTGCGCAATCGCAGCAGCGCTCGCACGAAGCCGTGATCCGAGCGCGACCGGTCGCGGCCCTCGTGCAGGTGGTCGTTGAAGTAGTCGACGCGACGCACGTCGCCCAGGCTGTGGCGGCTGCCGGGCACGAACTCCTCGCTCACGAAGATCTGATCCAGCACCTCGGGGTAGCCCTGATGGATGTGCGAGTACGCCACGTCCTTCTTGAGCGCGGACTCGCCCTGCATCTCGTAGGCGTTGAACAGCGCGACGTCGCGCGCCGACTTGTCGTAGGCCACGTCGGAGGTGGCGGCGATGAGCTGCGTCGTCACACTGTGCGGGTTGTCGTTGAAGTCGCCCATCACCACCAGCGGTGTGCCGGAGCCGCGCAGCAGGTCGATCACGATGCAGCGCAACGCAGCCGCCTCGGCGCCGCGCATCAGCAGCGAGCGTAGCGATGCGCGCACCGCCACCTTGCGATCGTCACGGTCTTCGATTGCATTGCCGTGGGCGTCCTGCAGAAACTTGGGCCGTTTGGACTTGAGGTGCACCGTCAGCACGTGAACCGGTTGCCCATGCTTCATGCGCAGCGTGACCAGCATCGGCGGGCGCTCGAAGCGCGTGTGGGCCCCAAGGCCCGGCACCTCGACGCCGAAGCCCGGTGCAAACTCGGTGAACGACTGCACGTCGTCCACCTTGAGCCGCGTCGCAAAGCCGACGCGCGGCGTGCCCCGCGCGCCTTGCGCCGGCGGGGAGTTTTCCGCACCCGGCACCGAAACGAAGTCGTAGCGCACGCCGCTCGCCGCAATGGCGTCTTTGAGTGCGGCCTCGTCCCACACCTCCTGCACTGCCAGCACATCGGCATTGAGCGCCTGGATGCGCTCGCCCGTCCAGGCGATCTTGCGCTCGTACTCGCGCTGCGAGTAGCCCTCCTGGTTCTCGTAGTAGATGCGGTTCGGCAGCGCCAGGTTCAGCAGATTGCCGGTGGCAAGGAACAGCGTGGCGTAGTTGGGTGGGATGTCAGGCATGCCCGCAATCTACCGCGGCCATGAAAAAGGGCGCCGAAGCGCCCTGGATTCGATGTCGGCTGCGCTCAGAACGAGCGGCCGCCGCCCGAACGGTTGCCACCACCACCACCGCCGCCGCCGCCCGAGCGCTTGCCGCCGTAGCCGCCACCGCCGCCGCCGCCACCATTCGGACGCCGGCCGCGGCCTGCGCTCATGCTGTCGACGCTGGTGCGCAACGGATCGGGTTGGCCCGCCACGCCGCCACCGCCGCCAGCGGCTTCGGCGCGCAGGTGTGCGACCTGGTTGGCCTGGGTCGGGCTGTGGCTGTTGCCGTGGTGGCGCGGTTGGCGCTCTTCATGCATTGCATGGCCGCCGCCCTGCACATGGCCCTGGCCGTGATGGGCCGGGGCACGCTGCTCACGCTGGCCCTGCGGGGCGCGCGGTGCACCGCCGCCGCCGCCACCAGGTGCGCGTTGGCCACGCGGGCCTGCGCCACCGTTGCCGTTGCCCTTGAAGCCGCCGCCGTTGCTGGCGCCGGCACCGCCGCCACCACCACCGCGGCGTACGCCGCTACCGCCACCGCCATTGGCAGGGCGGCCACCGCCGCCGCCACCACCGCCTTGGCCCGCCTTGTTCTCGCGAACACGCTGCAGCATCTCGGTACGCGCGGCCTTGGCCGCGGCCTGCATGACTTCACGGCTCGGCGGACGGCCGGCACCGCCCCAGATGGTCTGGCGACCCATGGCGATCGGCTCGGCGCGTTCGCCTTCTTCGGGGCCGAAGCCCTCGACGATCTTGACCGGGATCTGCTGCTTGGTGAAGCGTTCGATCTCGCGCATGAAGCCTTCTTCGTCCAGGCACACCAGGCTGACGGCTTCGCCGCTGTTGCCGGCGCGGCCGGTGCGGCCGATGCGGTGGACGTAGTCTTCGCTGACGTTCGGGATTTCGTAGTTCACGACGTGCGGCAGCTCATCGATGTCGATGCCGCGGGCCGCGATGTCGGTGGCCACCAGTGCGCGGATGTCGCCGCTCTTGAAGCCGGCCAGCGCCTGCGTGCGTGCGCTCTGGCTCTTGTTGCCGTGCAGCGCCATCGCCTCGATGCCGTTCTTGGTCAGGAACTCGGCCACGCTGTTGGCGCCGAACTTGGTGCGCGTGAACACGAGCACCTGGCTCCAGTTGTTCTCGTTGACGATGTGCGCCAGCAGCGCCTTCTTCTTGCCGCGGCCAACGGGGTGGATCACCTGCGTGATGCGCTGCACCGTGGTGTTGCGCGGCGTGACCTGCACGCTCTGCGGGTTCTTCAGCAGGTTGGCTGCCAGGTCGCGAATCTCGTCGCTGAAGGTGGCCGAGAACAGCAGGCTCTGCTTGTCCTTGGGCACCAGCGCAAGGATCTTCTTCACGTCATGGATGAAGCCCATGTCGAGCATGCGGTCGGCTTCGTCGAGCACCAGGATCTGCACCTGGGCCAGGTCGAGCATGCCTTGCTGCTGCAGGTCGAGCAGGCGGCCCGGCGTGGCCACGAGGATGTCGACACCCTTCTTGAGCTTGCTGATCTGCGGGTTCATGCCGACACCGCCGAAGATCACGGTCGAGTCGAGCTCGAGGTACTTGCCGTAGGTGCGCACCGATTCTTCGACCTGGGCCGCGAGTTCGCGGGTGGGGGTGAGCACCAGGGCACGGATGCCGATGCCGCCGAACTTGTTGGTCGCGGCGGGGGTGGTGCTCAGGCGGTGCAGCATCGGCAGCGTGAACGCCGCCGTCTTGCCGGTGCCGGTCTGTGCGCCGCCCAGCAGGTCGTGGCCTTCGAGCACCACGGGGATCGCCTGGGCCTGGATCGGCGTGGGCGTGTCGTAGCCGTGCTCGTGCACAGCCTTCAGGATGGCCGGAGCCAACTTCAGTTCATCAAAGTTCATTGGGAGCAAATAGCGCCTTCCATGGCGCGGTGGCATCGGCCCGCCGCAGTGCTCTTGTGTTTGGGAGCAACCCGGCCAGTCAAAGGCAGATGAGATCAGGGGTGGGAGGCGAAGACCTGTGAAAGGCCGTCTTGTCCCCGGCAGAAGAGCCGCTGTTGCGGGCAACTGGACCCGGCAACGAGCCCGATTGTCGCACGGGACGATAATCGACGGTTTGCCGCCGCCGATCCGGTTGCGCGCGCGCAACTCCCACTCAATACAGCAGGCAAACACACAGATGGCCCAATACGTCTATTCGATGAACCGCGTCAGCAAGACCGTGCCGCCCAAACGGCAGCTCTTGAAAGACATCTCGCTCTCGTTTTTCCCCGGTGCCAAGATCGGCGTGCTCGGTCTCAACGGCTCGGGCAAATCGACCCTGCTGAAGATCATGGCCGGCGTCGACAAGGAGTTCGAGGGCGAGGCGCTGCCCATGCCGGGCATGACCATCGGCTACCTGGAGCAGGAGCCCAAGCTCAACA
>JBDUCH010000101.1:0-11768 GCA_040003555.1 Variovorax sp.
GCCGAGGTGTTGAGGGCCAGCGCGTAGTAGATCTGCGCTTCATCGTCTTTTGGGTAGCGCTGCGCCAGCTCTTCCATCGCCTTCGCGTACGCCTGCGTGCGGGTGCGATGGTCCACCGTCGCGGAGTCGGCATACATGGCGCCGAGCGCCTGGAGATAGTCGCGCTCGCGCTGGGTACGGGCGCCCACGCTCTGGCCCTTCGCCAATGCCGCGGCCCCCTCGACGAGGTTCTTCTGCGGCGGCGCAACATGGGGGTTCCACAGCAGGCTGAGCGCGATGCCCCAGTACGCAATGCCGCACTGGGGGTCGGCTTTCAGCACGTCTTCGAAAGCGCTTTGCGAGGCGCGGTACCAAAACGAATGCTGGTACAGCATGGCGCGGTCGAACAGCTTCTGGGCGGCCGGCTTGCACGAGGTCTGGAAATGCACCTTGCCGAGCTGGGCATCGCTGGCTTGTGCCACCGCTGGCGGGGCCAGCGACACGCCAGCCGCAAGCACGGCGGGGATGACGAACGACGCGATGGTCATGATCGGCTCCTTCGGCGGTGAGTACGCCAGAGCGGGCTCAAGTCTATGCCGATCAAATGAGCGCGACGGGCAATTTGTATCCGTCTATCGCAATCTTCGTAGCTGCAGAAGCGACGTCGACGGTCGGATTGCGCGGATCGCTTGGGGCTTCTGGCAGGCAGCTTTCCCACTCGGCGCCCCGAGGCTGTCTTGGCGTGAAAATACCGAGAGTGATCAAGTCACCTGAAATCGACGAAACCAAAATATGGACCTACGCGACCTTCAATACTTCGAAGTGATCGCTGAACTGGAGCACTTGGGACGCGCCTCCGAGCGCCTGCACCGCACCCAGCCAGCGCTCACCAGTTGCGTAAGACGCCTTGAAGAGTCTTGCGGCGCCGTTTTGTTCGAAAAGGTTGGCCGTGGTATCCGGTTGACGAGCGCCGGCAAGGCTTTGCTGAAATGGGCGCAGCGCACTCGATTCGACGTGGAGAGCGCACGGCGTGAGATCGGCGATATCGGACTCGGCTTGACCGGTAGCGTCAAGGTTGGAATCGTCCCAACGGCCGCGCAATTTTTGCTTCCGCCTGCCGCGAAGGCTTTGATGCAGGAGGCGCCTGCCGTCACCTTGAAAACAACGGTCGCACTGGTGGATGTTCTAACCCCGCTCCTGCGCGCCGGGGACATCGATCTTCTGGTCGGCTCGGAGGCTGCGAAGGAGACGGGCTTTGCGTCGCAGTACTTGGCGGAAGACCTCATCGTTGTTGCCGCCAGCGCATCGCATCCGTTGTTCAAACTTCGCAAACCCGAACTGAAAGATCTGGCAGGCTACCGCTGGGCGCTGCAGCCGCCCGGCGCCCCGACGCGCGACTGGCTCGACCATGCCTTCGATCGCCATCACTTGGCGCGTCCGGTAGTGCAAGTCGAAGGCAACCTGCTCCTGCTGCTGCCGACGCTGATCGGCGAGACGGGTCTTTTGAGCTTCATCTCCCGCCTGCATTTGGTGAAGGGTCGATCCGGCGCCGGGCTTCGTGAGGTCGAGCTCAAAGGAATGACGATGCGCCGCCGTATGGTTGTCACTTACCGCGAGAGCGGCTATCTCTCGCCGGCCGCACAGCGGCTGATCGGCTTGCTGTCGAAAGCGGCCAAGGGCGTGCGCGCCTGAATACCCCAAGCCGTATTTATCGATTGCAAGAAAAGATCGATTGGACTCAGAGCGACGAGCCGCGAATACTTGTCTCCATCGAACGCGCTGCCGACTCAATCGGCGACACGACGTTCGCAACATCGGAGACAAGACACATGAATTCAATTCGCTTTTCGCGCAGCCTGGCGCAGGCCTCCTTCGGCATCGCAACCGCCGCGGCCCTTCTGTTCAGCCCGAGCGCTTCGGCACAAGCTGCCTTCCCTTCGCGCCCTATCAAGCTGATCGTGCCGTTCCCGGCCGGCGGTGGTACGGACATCATTGCTCGCGAAGTCGCCAACAAGGTTGCAACGCAGCAGGGCTGGACGATCGTGATCGACAACAAGCCTGGTTCCGGCGGCAACCTGGGTGTCGATGCCGCGGCCAAGGCGACGGCAGACGGCTACACGTTGGCTTTGGGCCAGACCAGCAACCTGGCCATCAACCCAACGCTCTATCCGAAGCTGCCCTACAACCCCGAGAAGGACTTGACTGCGATTGGCTCCGTGGCCAGCGCCGCACTGGTGCTGGTGGTCGCAGCGGACTCGCCTTACAAGACATTGTCGGACGTCGTTTCCGCAGCAAAGGTCAAGCCCGAGGCATTGAACTACGCCAGTTCGGGGAGCGGCACTGTGGCGCATCTGGCGACCGAACTCTTCCAGAAGAGCGCCGCTGTCAAGTTCACGCACGTGCCTTACAAGGGCGCGGCTCAAGGTGCCACCGACCTCATCGGCGGTCAGATCCAGATGTACATGTCGTCGGTTCCGACGCTGATCGGTCACATCCGCAACGGCAAGATGCGCGGCATCGCAGTGACGTCGCCTAAACGCGTGGCGGATCTGCCTTCGGTGCCAACCGTTGCCGAGTCCGGGTACAAGGGATTTGACGCCGTCACGTGGTTCGGCGTTGTTGGCCCGGCCGGCATGCCGAAGGATGTGGTCTCCAAACTGAACGCCGCCTTCAACAAAGCGCTGCAGTCGCCTGACGTCAAGAAAAAGCTCGGCGACCAAGGCGCGGACGTTCTCGGTGGCACGCCTGAGCAATTCAGTGCGCTGATCCGCGACGACATCGTTCGCTGGGGTGGGGTGGTCAAGGAATCTGGCGCCAAGGTCGACTGAACAACTCCTCGACTTTCTCATTACCTCTACTTTTTTGAGCTTTCCATGTCCACCCAAGCTCCCGACATCATTCGTGACTTCGAACGCGTGCCCGCCGACATTGTGGCGCTGGCCTCCGAGCTGCAACCGGCCATTCTGGCCGACGTGGCTGGTCGCAGGGGCGCGATGCACGGCCGCATCAAGGCACTGCGTCCACGCATGAAGCTGGCCGGCACCGCTTTCACCGTCGAGGTGCGTCCCGGCGACAACCTGATGATCCACGCCGCAATCGCGATGGCCAAACCCGGCGACGTGCTGGTGATCGACGGCAAGGGTGACCAGACCTCCGCCCTCATGGGCACGATCATGATGACCGCTTGCCAGAAGCTGGGCATCGCCGGCGTGGTGATGGACGGCGCTTGCCGCGACAGCCTCGAGATCGACGAGATGGACTACCCGGTGTTCTCCGTGGGCACCAATCCCAACGGACCCACCAAGAACGTCCCCGGCCGCATAGGACACCCGGTCTCTTGTGGTGGCGTCACGGTGCACCCGGGCGACTTCGTGATCGGCGATGGCGACGGCGTGGTCGTGGTCGAGCGCGAGAAGATCGAAGGCCTGCTCCCCATCGCCGCCAAGAAGGTGAAGGACGAGGCCGCGCGCATCGCCGCCATCAAGGGCGGTGACACCGCCGCAAAGTGGCTGACTTCTGCGCTGCGCACTGCGGGCGTCCTCAAGGAGGGGGAGACGCTGTGAGCAAGATTCTCGTCACGGGCGCCGACCTGGCGCCGCAGGCTCTCGCGCTTCTGGAAGACCACGAACTGATCTTCGCCGGCAAGACCCCGAGCGAAGAGGCCATCGTGGAACTGTGTCGAATGCACAACCCGGTGGCCATCATCGTGCGCTACAGCAAGGTCGGCGCGGCGGCGATGGACGCAGCGCCTGCGCTGAAGGTGATCTCCAAGCACGGCAGCGGCACCGACACCATCGACAAGGCCGCGGCCAAGGCACGCGGCATCGAAGTCGTCGCTGCTGCGGGTGCCAATGCAGCGGCAGTGGCCGAGCAGGCGCTGGCGTTGCTTCTGGCCTGTGCCAAGTCGGTGGTGCCGCTCGATGCGCGCATGCATGCCGGACACTGGGACAAGGCGACCCACAAGAGCATCGAACTCGGCGGCCGTACCGTCGGGCTGGTGGGCCTGGGCGCCATCGGCCTGCGTTTTGCGCGCATGGCCGACGCGCTGGGCATGCGCGTGATCGGCTTCGACCCGTTCGCCACGAATCTGCCCGCCTACGTGAACGTGGTGGACATGGAGGCGATCTGGCGCGAGTCGGATGCGATCTCGCTTCATTGCCCGCTGACCGAAGGCAACCGTCAATTGGTCAACGAGAAGACGCTGGCCCAATGCAAGCGCGGCGTGATCCTGGTCAACACCGCGCGGGGCGGTTTGATCGACGAAGCTGCGCTGCTGGCTGCCGTGCGCTCGGGACAGGTGCTGAATGCAGGGCTCGACAGTTTCACGGTCGAGCCGATGACGGCGGGCCACCCGTACCAGGGCGAAAAGGGTTTCGTGCTGAGCCCGCACATTGGCGGCGTCACCGGCGACGCTTACATCAACATGGGCGTGGCTGCCGCCACGAACGCATTGGCCGTGATGGCGCGCCAGCCGGTCACGGCCTGAACGCCCGGCAGGTTCAGCACCAAAGACGCAGTCTGTGGCGCCGCTGGAGGATTTCGCCGACTCCGCTTCCTGACGCTGGCCTACGGGACGGCCGCTTGGTTCGGCTTGCAATGCCGCCCACCGACACGAAGAAGCGCGCGAAGTGCGGCTGCCGTGTTGGGCAAGGAGCGAGACATGCGCGATGCCGACGATGCTGACCTGCCCGAACCCGACGCGGATTCAGAGCGGCGATCCCCCTACGGATCAGAGCCCTCCCGTCGCTCCCTCATCCGGGGCGCGATTCTCTATGCGATGTTCGTGGGCACGGGCGTCAGCATGTCCGGCTGTGGCGGCGGAGGCGGAGACGGCGGCGGTTTCGGTGGCGGGGGTGGTGGCGGTGGCGGGGGTGGTAGTGGCGGGCCGCCCGGCGGAACCACGGGCCCGTTTGTGCACGGGGTGGCAAGCGGCGATCCGCTGTCCGACCGTGTCATCCTGTGGACGCGCGTCACCGTGGCGAGTCCTGGCACGCTGAACCTCCGCTGGGAAGTCGCGAGCGATGCGAACTTCGGCGCGATCGTGGCACGCGGCACCGTCAGCACCGGCCCCGACCAGGACTACACCGTCAAGGTGGACGCCACCGGCCTGCAGGCCGCCAACGTGTACTACTACCGCTTCTACGTCGGTTCGGAGCCGTCGCCCATCGGCCGCACGAAGACCTTGCCCGTGGGCAATGTGTCGATGCTGCGGCTGGGGGTGGTTTCGTGCTCGAACTTCCCGGCCGGCTACTTCAACGTGTGCGCAGAACTGGCCAAGCGCACGGATGTCGATCTGGTGCTGCACCTAGGCGACTACATCTACGAGTACGGGCCGTTGGGCTTTGCGTCGCAACTGGCGATTGCGTTCGACCGCGAATCGCAGCCACCGAAGGAACTGTTGACGCTCGACGATTACCGGCAGCGCCATGCGCAGTACCGCACCGACCCGGATCTGGTCGCGCTGCACGCGAAGACGCCGGTGATCGCCGTATGGGACGACCATGACGTGGTCAACAACGCGTGGTCAGGCGGCGCCGGCAACCACGATCCGGCCACCGAAGGCACCTTCGCCGCCCGACGTGCCGCGGCCACCCAGGCCTATCGCGAGTGGCTTCCCATACGGATGCCCGACCTCGCCAACCCGCTGAAGATCTTCCGATCATTCGACTTCGGCACGCTTGCCTCGCTGCACATGCTGGACACGCGGCTGTTCGGGCGCGACCAGCAGGTCACTCTGAGTCAGTACCTCGACGGCGCCGCCAGCAGCGCGACGCGCCAGCTCCTGGGCACCGAGCAATCGGATTGGCTGTCGGCGCAAATGGCCGCCTCCGGTGCCACCTGGCAGGTGCTCGGGCAGCAGGTTCTGATGGCGCGCATGGAGATACCGCTGAGCGTCGCGAGCGCGTTCACAGCTGAAACCGTGGCCGAGTTCCTCCTGGCGCAATCAACGCCGGAGCAGTTGCGCAGCGACAGCCAGCGCGCCCTCCTCGCCCAGCGCCACGTGCCCTACAACCTCGATGCATGGGATGGCTATCCCGCCGCGCGCGAGACTGTGCTGGCCGGGGCCCGCGCGATGGGCAAGAACCTCGTCGCACTGGCGGGCGATACGCACAACGCATGGGCCAGCAACCTGACCGATCTCACCGGCCAGCGCGTCGGGGTCGAGTTCGCGTGCGCCTCGATCAGCTCGCCCGGGCTGGAAATTCTGCTGCCACTGATTTCCGGCCCGGCCCTGACGGAGGCGTTTCCCAAGATGGTGCAGGATCTGCGCTATGCGGAAACCAACAAGCGTGGCTATATGGTCTTGACGCTCACGCCCTCCGAAGCCCGTGCCGACTGGACGGAGGTCAGCACCGTGTTCAGCCGCTCCTACACTGCCCGCCTCGCGAAGAGCCTGCATGCCTTGCCGGGTGCGGCCAATCTGGACGTGCTGCCTGTGTGAACGTGGCGACCAAACAACTCAAGACCGCCTTCTGGACTTTCCTGTTGACCGTCGCGGCTACGCTGCTGGCGCTCAACTTCACCAGCGGCGAAAAGAAGCTCGACGAGCAAATCAAGCGCGAGTACTCGCTGCACGACGCCCAGTATCAGCGCTCCCTGGGTGTGCTGCTGGGCCCGCCGATCCTGCAGGGCAATCGATTCGACGCTCTGCACAACGGCGACCAGATTTTTCCGCCCATGCTGGCGTCTATCCGCAGCGCCAAGCAGTCCATCACCTTCGAAACCTATATCTACTGGTCGGGCGAGATCGGCAAGTCCTTCGCCGATGCTCTGTCCGAGCGCGCCAATGCTGGCGTCAAGGTTCACGTCCTGCTTGACTGGGTGGGCAGTTCGAAGATCGAGCAGGCGTTTCTCACCGAGATGGAATCGGCCGGCGTCGAGATCCGCAAGTTTCACAAGCCGAGTTGGTATGACATTGCGCGCTTGAACAACCGCACTCATCGCAAGCTGCTCGTCGTTGACGGCCGCATCGGCTTTACCGGCGGCGTCGGCATCGCGCCCGAATGGACCGGCCGCGCGGAGGATCCGCAGCACTGGCGCGATTCGCACTTCCGAGTCGAGGGGCCTGCAGTGGCCCAGATGCAGGCCGTTTTCATGGACAACTGGATCAAGGCGTCGGGCGACGTGCTGCACGGGGAGCGCTACTTTCCGGCCTTGGCCGAAGTGGGCCAAGGACGCGCCCAGATATTCAGCAGCTCGCCTTCCGGAGGTAGCGAAAGCATGCACCTGATGTACTTGCTGTCCATCGCTGCGGCCACCAAGAGCATTGACTTGTCGAGTGCCTACTTCGTGCCCGACGAGCTGACCGTTGGCACGCTTGTCGCCGCCATGCGCCGGGGTGTACGCGTACGCATCATCACACCGGGCCCGATCATCGACTCGAAGACCGTGCGGGCTGCCTCACGCGCCAGCTGGGGGCCCCTGCTCGCAGCCGGGGCGCAGATGAGCGAGTATCAGCCGACGATGTTCCATTGCAAAGTGTTTACGGTCGACGGGCTGCTGGTGTCGGTGGGCTCCACGAATTTCGACAACCGCTCCTTCCGGCTGAACGACGAGGCCAACCTGAACATCTACGACGCCGATTTCGCCGCGGCGCAGACGGTGCAGTTCGAAGCCGACCTCAGGCAGTCCAAACGCGTCACTCTGGAGGATTGGCAGAAGCGCCCCCTGCACGAAAAGGCCCTGGAGCGGCTGGCCTCGCTGTTCGCCATGCAGCTCTAGCGAAAAGCTTGCGCCATCGCCGCCTACCGGTCGTGCGCGCGCATCGTCGCGATTCTCGGCTGAGGCTGCGCACCGGGCGTCACGACACGGTCACCCGCGACGGCGAAAGTCAGCGCCAGCGCGGCTCACGCGCCCTTCGAAGCCGATGGATCAACCAGGAATCCGCCATGCCGACGAACCGCTTCATGCTCGCCTGTGCATTGACCGCCGCTGCTGCCGGCGTCGGCGCTCTTCCGGCACACGCCCAGCCCGGCCCCGCCGGGCCGCGGCAGTTCGTCGCAGCCAACGACGACCACCGCGAGAGGGATCGCGACGATGCGCGTGGACGGAATCGAGACCGCGATGACGACCGCCACGGCCATGGGCGCGAACCGATCAAGATCAAGATCATCGGTTTCAACGACTACCACGGCAACCTGCAATCGCCCGGAACCTTCGGCGTCAACACCCCGGTTCCGGCAGCCCAGCGGCCCGCCGTGGGCGGCGCCGAATACCTCGCGGCCTATGTGGCCCGATTGAAATCGCAGAACGTGATGAATGTGGTGGTCGGCGCAGGCGATTTCATCGGTGCGTCGCCGCTGATCTCTGCCTTGTTCTTCGACGAGCCTGCGATCGAAACGCTCAACAAGATCGGCGTCGACTTCAACGCTGTGGGCAACCATGAGTTCGACAAGGGTTCCGCGGAGCTCAAGCGCCTGCAGAACGGGGGCTGCAAGCTCACCGATGGCGTGCCGGATCCCAACAGCTGCAAAGGCTTGGGTTCGAATGCCCCGGGCACCTTCGACGGAGCGAAGTTCAAGTGGTTGTCCGCCAATGTCGTCGAGACGGCCACGGGTCGCACCCTATTCCCACCTTACGGCATCAAGACTTTCCATGGTGCGAAGGTCGCCTTCATCGGCATGACCCTGAAGGGCACGCCGAGCATCGTCACGCCGACCGGCGTAGCCGGCCTCGAGTTCCGCGACGAGGCGCAGACAGTCAACGCCCTGGTGCCGCACCTGCGTGCACATGGCGTGCAAGCGATCGTCGTGCTGGTGCACCAGGGCGGGTTTCAGACCAGCCCCAACGTCGGCGACATCAACGGCTGTGATGGTGACCTGAAGAACGCCGACGGCAGCGACTCCGAGATCGCGGCGATCATCAAGGGCCTCGGAAACGGCGTCGACCTGGTGATCAGCGGGCACACGCACGCGGCGTACAACTGTTCGTCGAACACTGTCGACGTGAAGAGCGTCAACGGCGCGACCGTGAGCACGCCGCGCCCGACCGGATTACCGAACAGGCACGGTCGGCTGATTGCGGTCATGAGCGCGAGCGCTTTTGGCCGCGTCTTGACCGACATCGATCTGACGCTGCATCCCCGCTCGCACGAGGTGATCGCCGTTTCAGCGACGAACCGGCTGGTGGACCGCACCGACGTGGCGATCAACCAGGCGATCGTCACCGACCCCAGCGTGAAGAACGTGGTCGACGGGTACAACGCACTGGTGTCGCCGCTCGCCAACCGGGTGATCGGCACCATCGCCGCTCCGCTGCCCAATGCGGCAAATGGCGCGGGCGAGATGCCGGCTGGCAGCCTGATCGCCGATGCTCAGCTGCAAGCCACTCAGCCGGCGGCGCTCGGCGGGGCCGTGATGGCGTTCATGAACGCGGGCGGTGTGAGAAGTCCTGGCTTCGCGGTCGCTGGTGCCAGCTATCCCGCCAACGTCACCTATGGCAACGCCTTCACGGTGCAGCCCTTCGGCAACAGTCTGGTGACCTTGACGCTGACCGCGCAACAGCTCAAGGACGTGCTGGAGCAGCAGTTCACCGGATGCCGGGGCCAGACCGCGCAGCGCGTCATGCAGGTGTCGAACGGCGTCAAATACGCATGGAGCGCATCGGCCGCCCCTTGCTCGAAGATCGTCAACATGGTGCTGACACCGACCGACGTCACTGTCACACCACCCGTCGCAACAGCTGCCCCGGAGACGATCGTGGCCAACGGCGTGGTGCTGAACCCGACCAGGATCTACCGGGTCACCGTCAACAATTTCATGGCGACCGGCGGCGACGGCTTCACGGTGCTATTGGGCGGCACCAACGTGCTCGGCGGCGCACAGGACATCGATGCACTCACCGCCTATCTCAATGCCGGCTACAAGGCGCCAAAGCCCGCCTATGACCCGACGCTACCGGCGCTGGCGATCCCCCGCATCACGCAGTTGCCTTGACGGGCTCGACAGTTGAGGGCAAGCCTTCGTGATGTGTCCCTGGTCGCGCTCGCGTTGGTCGCATTGGGCCTGCCCGCCGCGCCTGTCGACGCACAGCCCGCGACGAGAGGAGTCACGCCACGCTCTGCCGCGGCGATCACGGACATGCGCGTGCTCGACCCGGCTGTGGTGGCCGCCCGCCTGGCGCTGCTGACGCGCGCAGAAGCAGAACTCGCGCGCGGCGATACAGTGGCCGCCACGGATACATTCGATCGCGCTGCGATGATGCTGCACGCCCCCGACACCGAGATGGGGCTCGTGCGGGCCTACATGCAGGCCGGGCAATACCGGCGCGCACTGGCGTTCTGCGCCCACGTTGCCGGCGCCCACCTCGAATCCGCGCCGGCGAGTGCCCTTTATGCATGGTTGTTGCGCGCGGGCGGGCAAGCGGCGGTCGCCGAGCGCACGCTGCATGGCACCCTCGAGCGCTCGCCGCTTGACCCCGTGGCGTTCGAGGTGCGCCGGTCTTTCTCCGCGCCGAAGCGACTGGCGACCGGTCTGCTGCTGCAGATCCCACACCGGATGGCGCCGCAGGCGTTGATGGAAGGAATGCAGGCCGCAGTGCCGGAGGCGGCGCGAGTCGTGTCCAGCGGCGTGCTGATCAACGAAGGAACGATGGCTCTGATACCCAGCGCAGTCGCGGGCCTCGCCCCATCCGGCGAACTCTGGGTGCGCAACGGGCTCGGGCGAACCACGCGGGCGCGGGTCGATCCAGTGAAGCAAGGCTTCGAAGCCCTGGGCCTGAGGCTGCTGCGCCTGGATGCCGCGCTCGATGGCCGTGGAACGCAGCCCGTGCCGGGTCGTGATCCGTTCGCCGGGAGTGTGGGCTTTGCCGTGGAATACGCGACATCCGACACCGCGGTGCCCGCGTGGCCGTCGCTGAGCCAAGGCTTCTTCGGCCTTGTCGAGGGCAACGCCAAGCTCCGGCGATTGGGTATCGAGGTCGCCGGCGGGCCGCACGGGGGACCGGTTCTTGATGCCAGTGGTCGTCTCGCAGGCATCGTCCTGCAAGGGGCCGGCGGTGAGGCCTTGATGCTGCCCGCTTCACGATGGCATGACCTGGTGGCAGTCACGCCAGACAGTTCGACGCGCGATTCACTCGACGCGAACCCGCCAGGACGGGCCGCTCGTGCGATATCGGTCGATGAGGCGTACGAGCATGGGCTGCGACTGGCTTTGCAGGTCATGGTGCTGCCCTGAATCCACCACGACCGAAGGCGGCGAGTCCCGAATCTGTCGCATCGCCTTCGTGGCGCGAGCGGATGAGCGGCGCTATCTCATGGTTCCCAAATCCCGGACATCAGCTCGGAGAGACGTCACTGCATATCCTCGCATTGCAATCTGACGTGCATGTGACTTCAGTCTCCCGGCACCAAGATGTGAGGATCTGTCGAGTCAGAGCAGCGCACTCGCGAATGCAGTCAACAAGGAAAGCACGAAAGTACGGTGAGCCGCAACTTTTACGACTCGTAAGCCAGGCACGGCTATTGAGGCAACGATGAAAATCATACTGCCCGGACCCCGGATGACCTGGGCTTCGCTTGCCTTTTCATCTTGAGGAGCGATAGACATGTCCCGATATCTCTGCGAATTGAAGAATCTTCTGACGGATCTTAAGGATCGCTACGGGGAAAGCGATGATTCGGTGCAGCAGGTAAAGCACGAGCTTGAGGCCGTTGAGGCCACGGAGTCCGAGCATCAGAACCTGTTCGCTCATGGCCGCGACCGCCTTCTCCGCAGGAGCGGCAGGCACAGTTGGGAAGGCTATTCAAGCCTCTTGCACTCAACCCAGCGCCCGCCCCCTCTAGGCTAGCC
>JBDUCH010000413.1:0-3485 GCA_040003555.1 Variovorax sp.
AGCTGGGCCTGGCGCTGCAGCTCACCAACATCATTCGCGACGTCGGCGAAGACGCGCTGCGCGGCCGCATCTACCTGCCGGTGAACGAGTTGCAGCAGTTCGACGTGAAGGCGCACGAATTGCTGAACCGCGTGTACTCAGAGCGCTTCGTGTCGCTCATGAAGTTCCAGGCCGAACGCGCCCATGCCGCCTACGACGAGGCGCTGGCCCTGCTGCCCGCCGCCGACCTGCGCGCGCAAAAGCCCGGACTCATGATGGCCAGCATCTACCGCACCCTGCTGCGCGAGATCGAGCGCGACAACTTCCAGGTGCTGAACCAGCGCGTGAGCCTCACGCCGATGCGCAAGCTGTGGCTGGCATGGCGCGTGCAGGCGCTCGGAAAGATCTGAAGCATCGCGCCATGAAACTCGCAGTCATCGGCGCCGGCTGGGCCGGCCTCGCGGCTGCGGTCACGGCCTCGGATGCAGGCCATCAGGTCACGGTGTTCGAAGCTTCGCGCGTGCTCGGCGGCCGTGCGCGCGGCTTGCCGGCCATCCTGGCCGACGGCAGCGCCATCACGCTCGACAACGGCCAGCACATCCTGATCGGCGCCTACAGCGAGACCTTGCGCCTGATGCGGCTGGTCGGTATCGATGTCGACGCCGCGCTGCTGCGCACGCCGCTGGCGCTGGTGTTCCCGGACGGCACGGGACTGCGGTTTCCGAAGCTGCCGGCGCCGCTCGATGCGCTGGCCGGCATCCTCGGCGCGCGCGGCTGGTCGTGGCGCGACAAGCTCACACTGCTGCGCACCGCCACCGGCTGGCAGCGCGCAGGATTCAGCTGCGACGCACAACGCTCGGTGGCCGAACTCTGCGCCGCGCTCACGCCGCGCGTGCGCGACGAGATGATCGACCCGCTCTGCGTGTCGGCCCTCAACACGCCGGCCGCCGAAGCCAGCGGCCAGGTCTTCCTGCGCGTGCTGCGAGATGCGATGTTCGGCGTGAGCGGCGGCTCCAATCTGCTGTTGCCCCGGCAGGATCTCGGCGCGCTGTTTCCCGAGGCCGCGGCACGCTGGATTGGCGAGCGCGGCGGCCGCGTCGCGCTTGGCCATCGCATCCAGGCCATTGCGCCGGATACCGGCGGAAGCTGGCGCGTCGACGACGAACGCTTCGACACGGTATTGCTCGCCTGCCCGCCTGCAGAGGCCGCCCGACTGGCCGAGGCCAGCGCTGTCGACGCCACGGCCTGGTGCGCACAGGCCCGCGCGCTGCGCTTCGAGGCCATCACCACCGTCTACCTCCAAGGTGGCCATCGCCTGCCCGAGCCGATGCTTGCGCTGCGCTCGACGCCCGATGCGCCCGCGCAGTTCGTGTTCGACCGCGGCCAGCTCGGTGGCCCGGCCGGCCTTTGGGCGATGGTCGTCAGCGCGAGCAGCACCGAGCGCGCCGCGCTCGAAGCGCAGGTCTGCGCGCAGGCCGCGGCACAGCTTGGCTGCCGGCACCCGCGCGTGTTGCAGACGGTGGTCGAGAAACGTGCCACCTTCGCCTGCACGCCGGCCCTGCAGCGCCCGCCGATGCAGATCGCGCCGGGATTGAGCGCTTGCGGCGACTACGTCGAAGGCCCCTACCCCGCGACCCTCGAAGGCGCAGTGTTGAGCGGCGTAGCGCATACGGTCTAGCGCGACCCTCGTACTTCGACGAGTGGATGTGCCCTGCGCGCCAAGCGCGCTCAATCCGGATTCGACCCGCAATCCAGCGGGATCGAGCAACGGAAAGGGGCAAGCAGCATGGCGAACTTCGGCATCGATGCGATCCGCTACTTCAATCACGCGCGGGCTGCGGGCGTGAGCACGGCGGACGATCTGACCTACACCTTCAACCGGGCCAACGGCTTCGACAACAAGCTGCGCGGCGCCGGGCATACACGCTCGTTCTACTGGGCCAACACCGACTGTTGGGAAACCGATATCCGCGACACCGACCAGGGTGGCGACGACCGCACCTATGTCGACAACGTCGACCTGTTCTGGATCGAGACCCACGGCGGCCATGAGGGCGACGGCCAGGCCCGGATGCTGTTCGACACGCCGCAGACCGCCTGGCGCACCTACTCCGGCAAGTGGCAGCTCGGCGAGAACTGGAACGCCGAGTGGGTCATGGCGTTCTCGTGCGAAACGGTCGATCGCAACAACGTAGCGGGCCTGTGGAACATCTTTGCCGGCCTGCACATCTACTGCGGCGCATGGGACAGCATGTACGACGGCTTCACCACCGACGAATGCGGCGAGGACGTGGCCGACAACCTGATCCATGGCCACACGGTGTCGCAAGCGTGGCACGACGGCGTGTCGGACTGGGCGGTAGACAACCACCCGATCACGGTCTGCGTCGGCGATGCGGCGACCTGGAACAACGGCAATATCCGCTGGGATCGAAGCTACCTGAACCGCGACCACCTCTGGGGTCACGGCAATGTGGAGCCCGATCTGCCGCCGAGCCGGCAGGCCTGCATTCTGTGGCGCTGGACGGAGGGCTGATCATGGACATCAATGCACTGATGGAATCGCTGGCGTCCTCCGGGCTGGACGTGCCCGCCGAACTCGGCATCCTCGAACTGCGCCGCGCGTCGGTCGACGAACTGCAGCGCCGCCTGCGCAAGTTCCTCAAGGCCGGCGGCGAAGCCTGCGACAGGAACCTGGATCGCGGCCAGTGGACGACGCACGAAGACCGCACGCTGGTGCGCCTGCCGCAAGGTGCCCATGCCGTGGTCTACCACGCGTCGGGCGCGGTCAAGCTGGCGGCCGGCCTCGCGCCGATGGAATCGATGTTCAAGGAGATCGAATCCAGGGAGGCGCTGACCGGGCGCGCCGAACGCTTCGTCAAGTCGCTTGGCCTGCACGACAACCTGGGCCGTGGCGAAACGCTCGCCTTCGAGCGCCTGTGGCAGATCAAGGCCAGCGCCGCGGATCGGTCGGGCAAGGCGATCGCTCCCGTGCTGTGCCGCGCGGTCGGCGCCTTCCGGCAGCATGTCGATGGCGTGCCGGTGCTCGGCCCGGCGTCGGTGGCGGTGCAGATCGCCAGTGACGGCGTGCTGGATTCGCTGTCGGTGCTGATGCGCAGTCCGAGCGGCGAGGTCTTCGAGAAAGCCAAAGTCCTGCACCCCGAGCGCGCCCTGCGGCAGATCGGGCAGCAACTGGCGGCGCGCTTCGGCCAGGCCAAGGGCGAGGTCAGCGTGGAGAGCCGCGAGGGCCTGCGCTTCGGCTACCTGAGCCTGCCCAAGCGCAAGTCGCAGCGGCTGCTGGCGCCGGTCTACATGGCCACCATCGACGTGGCGCACGCCTTGGAGCGGCAAGCGTTCGTGGTGGTCGTTGCGGCGACCGAGAAAAGCTATCTGCCGCTCGACCTGCCGGGCGCCGAGAGCCTGATCGGGCAGACCGGCAAGCTCAGCGCGCGCCGCTGCTGCTGTTGAGGCAAGGGGCGCGGCGCCAGCACAGCAGGTCGACTAGC
>JBDUCH010000102.1:0-11734 GCA_040003555.1 Variovorax sp.
GGCTTGTTCTTGAACACGCGGCCGGCCAGGTCGAAGGTCGAGCCGTGGCAAGGGCACAGGAAACCGCCTTCCCATTCGCTCGGCAGCGAGGGTTGCGGGCCGGCCTGCAGCCGGTCGACCGGCGAACAGCCGAGGTGGGTGCAGATGCCGACCACGACCAGCACTTCGGGCTTGATCGAGCGGTTTTCGTTCTGCGCGTACTTGGGCGTGAAGTCGTCAGGGTGGCGCTTCGACTGCGGATCGGCCAGTTGCGAATCGAGCTTGGGCAATTGGGCGACCTGCGCGGGCGTGCGCTTGAGGATCCAGACCGGCTTGCCGCGCCATTCGACCGTCATCTTCTCGCCGACCTTGAGCCCGCTGATGTCGACCTCGACCGGCGCACCGGCCGCCTTGGCCTTTTCCGACGGTTGAAAGGTGCTCACGAACGGCACGGCAACGGCCACACCGCCCACAGCGCCAGCACAGCTGGATGCGATCAACCATGTCCGCTTGCTGGCGTCGATCCTGGGGCTGCCGACGGGGATGTCACTCATGGGGGTCCTCAAATCTTCTACGCGGGGGCTTGGGTCAACCGCGGATTGTAGCGGAGCGTAAGAGGCGGATTCAACGGCACGGAGCCTCTACGCGCAGGTGTCCCAGGCTCACGCGCGACCTATACTTGGCCACTTTTTTGCGCAACCATCACAGCGGGTCGTCGCCATGAGCATGCTGAAGGAATTTCGCGAGTTCGCGGTCAAGGGCAACGTGATCGACTTGGCCGTTGGCGTGATCATCGGCGCTGCCTTCGGCAAGATCGTCGACTCGCTGGTGGCCGACATCATCATGCCGCTGGTCGGCCTGGTGTTCGGCAGACTCGACTTCTCGAACCTGTATGTGGTGCTCGGCACCGCGCCGGCTGGCGTCGCCAACAACCTCGCCGACCTCAAGAAGGCCGGCGTGCCCGTGCTGGCCTATGGCAACTTCATCACCATCGCCGTCAACTTCGTGATCCTGGCCTTCATCATCTTCATGATGGTCAAGCAGATCAACAAGCTGCGCCACACCGAAGAGGCGGCTGCCGCAGCCCCGGCCGAGCCGACCGAAGACGTGGTGCTGCTGCGCGAGATCCGCGACAGCCTCAAGCGGCCCTGAAGTGCGGCGGGGCGGATAGCGCACGCGCCATCCGGATCGCAGCCAGCAGGCTCGCCGGATCGGCGATTCCCCGGCCTGCGATGTCGAAAGCTGTGCCGTGGTCGGGGCTGGTGCGCACCAGTGGCAGCCCCAGCGTCACATTCACGCCCTGTTCGACGCCCAGATACTTCACGGGGATCAGGCCCTGGTCGTGGTACATCGCGACCACCGCATCGAACTCGCCGGTGCGGGCTCGCATGAACACCGTGTCGGGCGCATAGGGCCCCAGAGCGTCGATGCCCTCGGCACGCGCCGCCGCAATCGCCGGCCCGATGATCTCGCGCTCCTCCGACCCGAACAAGCCGCCCTCGCCCGCATGAGGATTGAGGCCAGCCACCGCGATCCGGGGCGCACGGCCGAGCGCCTTTGCCAATGCCTGCTGCGTGATGCGCAGCGTCTGCAGCACGCCATCGAAGTTCACCGCCTCGATCGCCTGGCGCAACGACAGGTGGATGCTGACCAGCACGGTGCGCAACTCGTTGTTGGCCAGCATCATGCGAACCGGCACTTCGCCGAGCGGACGGCCGAGGTGGGCCGCCGATTCCGCCTGCAGCAGTTCGGTGTGGCCAGGAAAGTCGAAGCCCGCCGCGTGCAGCGCCTCCTTGTGCAACGGAGCCGTCACGATCGCGGCCACCTCACCGCGCAGCGCCGCGCGCGCGGCCCAGATCACGGCGTCGCCGGCCGCACGGCCTGCGGCCGCGCTGATCCGGCCCACCACCACGCCCTGCGGTGGTGTAATCGCCTGCAGAACAGGCACGCAGCCGGGGGGCACGCCATCGAGTTGCTGCGGCGATTCGATCAGCGCGACCGGCAGTGCGGGTTGTCCGGGCGCAGCCAACGCCCGGCTGGCCTGGCGCAGGGTCTCGACGTCGCCGGCCACGAAGCAGCCGCGCGTGAGTTCGGTCTCGTCGCGAAACGCCTTGACGATGATCTCGGGCCCGATGCCGGCCGGGTCGCCGAGTGTGATGGCAACAGGGTTCAAGCGGGGTTGTCGATGTCGATGAACTCGTGCTTCAGCCCGAGTTGCGCGGCCACGTGGGCGGCCACCGCCGGCGCGCCATAGCGCTCGGTCGCGTGGTGGCCGCAGGCCAGGAAGGCCACGCCCATCTCGCGCGCGTAGTGCGCCTGCGGCTCCGAGATCTCGCCGGTGATGAACGCGTCGGCGCCCGCGGCGATCGCAGCTTCGAAGTAGCCCTGCGCGCCGCCGGTGCACCAGGCGATGTTCTTGACAGGGCGATGCGCCGTGTCCAGCAGGGTCACCGGCCGTTTGAGCACTTTTTCCGCATGCGCGGCGAGGGCTGCAGCGCTGGAGAACCCCTGCCCGTCTTCGCGCCCGCCGAAAAACCCCAGCTCCTGATCGCCGAAGCGCCCGGTTGACCCGGCCTGCGCCACCAGCCCGAGCTGCAGGCCGAACTGCGCGTTGTTGCCCAGTTCAGGATGTGCGTCCAGCGGCAGATGGTAGGCAAAAAGATTGACATCGTCACCGAGCAGCAGGCCGAGCCGCTGCCGCATCCAGCCTGTCACGCGCCCGTCCTGGCCGCGCCAGAACAGACCGTGGTGCACGAAGATGGCATCGGCTTCGGCATGAATCGCCGCTTCGATCAGCGCCCGGCTCGCGGTCACGCCCGACACGATCTTGCGCACCGTGGTGCGGCCCTCAACCTGCAGGCCGTTCGGGCCGTAATCCTTGAAACGGCTGGGAGCCAGCAGGACATCGAAGGCAAGCAGCAGTTCGTGGCGCGTGGTGCTCATGCCGTTATTGTGGCCCCGGCGCGGACTGCTGGCGAGGCGCGTTGGGGGACAATGGGGTTTTGGTTCCGCAACCTTTCCTGCCCTTTTCATGAAACGCACCTGGCTGCTGTTTGCCCAAGCCGTCACCGTCCTGCTGGCGGCCTACTTTGTCGTCGCCACCTTGAAGCCCGAATGGCTGAGCAGGCGCACCACCTCGCTCGGCGGCGTGGTTTCGGTGATCGAAGCACCCGCGGGGGGTTCGACGCCGGCCGCACCCGGCAGCCTGAGCAGCGCGGCCAAGAAGGCCTCGCCGGCAGTGGTCAGCATCAACACCAGCAAGGCAGCGCAGCGCAACCCGCGCAGCAACGATCCGTGGTTTCGTTTCTTCTTCGGCGACCAGGCCGGCGAACAACCGCAAGTGGGACTCGGCAGCGGCGTGATCGTCAGTGCTGACGGCTACATCCTCACCAACAACCACGTGGTCGAAGGCGCCGACGAGATCGAAGTGACGCTCAACGACAGCCGGCATGTGCGCGCCAAGGTGGTTGGCACCGACCCCGACACCGACCTCGCCGTGCTTAAGGTCGAGCTCGACAAGCTGCCCGTGATCACGCTCGGCAATTCGGATGCGCTGCAAGTGGGCGACCAGGTGCTCGCGATCGGCAATCCGTTCGGGGTCGGCCAGACCGTGACCAGCGGCATCGTCTCGGCGCTGGGCCGCAACCAGCTCGGCATCAACACCTTCGAGAACTTCATCCAGACCGACGCCGCCATCAACCCCGGCAATTCGGGTGGTGCGCTGATCGACATCGGCGGCAACCTGGAGGGCATCAACACCGCGATCTATTCGCGCTCGGGCGGCAGCATGGGGATCGGCTTCGCCATTCCGGTGTCGACCGCCAAACAAGTGCTGGAAGACATCGTGCGCGACGGCAAGGTCACACGCGGCTGGATCGGTGTGGAGCCGAGCGACCTGTCGCCCGAGCTGGCCGAAACCTTCGGCGTGAAAGCCGACAAGGGCGTGATCATCACCGGCGTGCTGCAGGCTGGCCCGGCCGCCAAGGCCGGCATCCGGCCCGGCGACGTGATCACCGGCGTCGGCCCGAAGAAGATCGACAACGTGCAGGAGCTGCTGACCGCCGTGGCCGGCCTCAAACCCGGCAGCGCCGCGCGCTTTGCGTTGCAGCGCGGCGGCGACAAGATGGAACTCGATGTGACTTCGGGTCTGCGGCCGAAAACGCCGATCCGCCGCGCGCCGGCGGCACCCGAGACCGAATAAGCGCCCGGTCAGGGCTTGGCGGAATCGGCGCTGGTGTCGGCGTCTTCGCCCGGCGCCTTGCTGTGCCGCACGAAGTACTTCGCCGCGACGATGCCGATCTCGTAGAGCAGGCACATCGGGACCGCCAGCGCCAGTTGCGACACCACGTCAGGCGGCGTCAGTACCGCGGCGACGACGAACGCGACCACGATGAAGTAGCCACGGAACGCGCGCAGCTTCTCGATGGTGACCATCTCGAAGCGCACCAGCAGCATCACCACGATCGGCACCTGGAACGCCACGCCGAACGCGATGTAGAGCGACAGGATCGCCTCCACGTACGACGAAATATCGGGCGTGGCCGACACCGAGGCTGGCGTGAACTTCTGGATGAAACCGAACATCTTGTCGAGCACGAAGAACTGCACGAACGCGATGCCACCGTAGGCCAGCATGCTGCCGAAGAAGATCAACGGCAAGGCAAACCGCTTCTCGTGGCTGTAGAGCCCGGGCGCCACGAACATCCAGATCTGGTACATGAGCCACGGCAAGGCCAGCAGCACCGCCGTCATGCCCAGCACCTTGAGCGGCACGAAGAACGGCGAGAACACGCCGATGGCGATCAGCTTGGCATCGGCCGGCATGTGGGCGCGGATCGGCACCGCGATCAGGTCGATCAGCCCGCTCGGGCCGGGCCAGATCGCCAGCAGTGCCGCCGCCACGGCCAGGCCATAGCAGCAATAGAGCAGGCGGTCGCGCAGTTCGACCAGATGCTGCACGAAGGGCTGCTCCGTGCCTGCGAGCTCGTCTTCTTTGTTGTTGTTCGGGGATTCGGCCATGGGGAAAAGTAATTGGCCGGTGCGAAGTCCGGCGCGCGAAGGCGCTCAGTCGCTCGGTTTCAGTTGATCTTGTGGGGCCGGAAGCGCGCCACGCGCGCGGCGCCCGACAGCGCCTTGGTGCGCACGCCGTTGCGGGACTTGTACCACTGGGGCGTGGCGCCCTGCTTCAGCCGCCAGTTCTTGCGCGGGTGCTTGTACTCGGGGAAGGTGGGCGCGACATCCGACAAGGCGGTGTAGCCGCCGTCGCTGTTGTCCTTGAAGCTCTTTTCGATCGCGTTCGCCTCGTTGTGGATGCTGTGCTCCACATCGCGCGCCGCTTCTTCGACGGTGCTCTTCATCTTGCGAAGCTCGTCGAGCTCCATCGAGCGGTTGACCTCCGCCTTGACGTCGTTCACGTAACGCTGCGCCTTGCCGAGCAAGGTGCCGACGGTTCGCGCCACGCGCGGCAGCTTTTCAGGCCCGATGACGATCAGCGCCACCACGCCGATCAGCGCCATCTTTTCGATGCCGAGGTCGAGCACGAGCGCTTAGGACTTCTGACGCGCTTCGACGTCGATCGTCGACTTGTCGGCAGCGGGGTTGCCGCTCACCTGCGCCGGCGGAGTGGTGGTCGAGGTGTCGGTGGTGGCACCGTCTTTCATGCCGTCCTTGAAACCCTTGACGGCGCCGCCGAGGTCACCGCCCATGTTGCGCAGCTTTTTGGTGCCGAACACCATCACGACGATCAGCAGCACGATCAGCCAGTGCCAGATTGAAAATGAACCCATGGATGACTCCTGAAGAATGTGACGAATTTTAGTCGGGCGGCGAAGTCAGCCACGCAACCAGGGTCGGGGGCCGCCCATGACGTGAACATGGAGATGATGGACTTCCTGTCCACCCTCGGCACCCGTATTCACCACCACGCGAAAACCGCCTTCCGGATACGGGTTGCAGCCGGCCTGGACCGCGAGCTTCGGCGCCAGGGTCATGATCTTGCCCATCAGCGCGGCGTCGTCGGGCGTCAGTTGCGCCATGGAGGGAATGTGGCGCTTGGGCACCAGCATGAAATGCACCGGCGCCCAGGGCGCGATGTCGTGGAAGCCGAACAGCTCGTCGTCTTCGTAGATCTTGCGCGAGGGAATCTTGCCCTCGACGATCTTGCAGAAAATGCAGCTCGGATCAGACGACATTGGCAGGTTCCATTGGCCGACCGGCGTTCATGCGAACCATCCCCTTGATGATGCGATAGAGAAACCATAGCGAAATCAGCGCCCAGGCGATCCAGCCCGGCGCCAGAAGCAGCAGCCAGAGCGGTGAGGTCACCACGTACAGCACGCCGGCCCACAGCACCGAGCGGATGCGCCAGCTGAAGTGCGAGGCCTGCCAGGTGCCGGCCGCGTCGTCGCGCTTGACCAGGTCGATGATCAGCGCAATCACCAGCAGTGCGATGGATGCCTGCGCGCCCGGCAGCACCGCGCCGATCGCGACGATCAGATGCATGAAGTAGCTGACCCAGCCGATCGTCTTGAGCGACTCGTTCGGCGTCACGTCGATGATTTCGTTGGCCATGGTTTTTTCTTCCCGTTCAGTCGTTGGAAGCTTCACGATCCTGCGCCTTGCGCAGGGCCTTTTCCTCGATGCCGCTGGTGCCCTCGCGGCGCTCCAGCTCGGCGATCACCTGGCGCGGCGTGAGTCCGTAGTGGGCCAGCGCCACCATGCTGTGGAACCACAAATCGGCCACTTCGTTCACTATTTTTGCGCGGTCGCCGCCGTGGTCGGCGTCCTTCGCGGCCATCACCACCTCGGTGGCCTCCTCGCCGATTTTCTTCAGGAATGCGTCGGGGCCCTTGTGCAAAAGGCGCGCCACGTAGCTCTTCTCGGGGTCGCCGCCGCGCGCCGGCAGGCGGGTTTCGATGATCGCCGCAAGGCGATCCAGGGCGTCAGTGCTCATGGTGTCTGTCATGACTTGTAGATCGATTCGGGGGCTTTCAAGACCGGCTCGACCACCGTCCACTGGCCGTTTTCGTATTTGCTGAAAAAGCAGCTGTGCCGGCCGGTGTGGCAGGCGATGCCCGGCTCGTGGCCGAGTTGGCTCACCTTGAGCAGCACCACATCGTTGTCGCAATCGAGCCGGATCTCGTGCACGGTCTGCACGTGGCCGGACTCCTCGCCCTTGAACCAGAGCTTGTTGCGCGACCGGCTGAAGTACACGGCCCGGCCCAGCTCGGCCGTCTTGGCGAGCGCTTCCCGGTTCATCCAGGCGAACATCAGCACGTCGTTGCTGCCCTGCTCCTGCGCGATCACCGGCACCAGGCCGCTCGCGTCCCATTTCACTTCGTCAAGCCAGTTCATTCGGCGATTGTCCGCTACAGGCGAACCGGGATGCCGCGCGCCGCCATGCGCGCCTTGGCCTCGCCCACCGTGTGCTCCCCGTAGTGGAAGATGCTGGCCGCCAGCACCGCATCGGCGCCGCCCTGCTGCACGCCGTCGGCCAGGTGGTCGAGATTGCCGACGCCGCCCGAGGCGATCACCGGCACGCTGACCGCGTCGCTCACCGCCCGGGTCAACGCCAGGTCGAAACCGCTTTTGGTGCCGTCGCGATCCATGCTGGTCAGCAGGATCTCGCCAGCACCGCGGCGCACCATCTCGGTGGCCCACTGCACCGCGTCAAGGCCGGTGTTCTTGCGGCCGCCGTGGCTGTAGACGTCCCAGCCCGGGCCGGCGGCCTTGCCGTGCGCACCGATGCGGGTCTCATCTTCTGCCGTGCGGCGCTTGGCATCGATGGCCACCACGATGCACTGGGCGCCGTACTTGTGCGAGGCCGCCTCGATCACCTGCGGGTCGGCGATGGCGGCCGAGTTGAAGCTGGTCTTGTCGGCGCCCGCATTGAGCAGCCGGCGCACGTCGGCCACGGCGCGCACGCCGCCGCCGACCGTGAGAGGAATGAACACCTGCGAAGCCACCGCTTCGATGATCGGCAGGATCAGGTCGCGCCCGTCGCTGGTGGCGGTGATGTCGAGGAAAGTGAGTTCGTCAGCGCCCTGTGCGTTGTAGCGCGCCGCAATTTCCACCGGATCGCCGGCGTCGCGCAACTCGAGAAAATTGACGCCCTTGACGACACGGCCGCCAGTGACGTCGAGGCAGGGAATGATGCGTTTGGCCAGCATGGGGTTGTTGTTCAAAGGACGGTGAATTGTTGCCAGGCCTGCCATTGCGCGCCCGGCGCCAGCAGCACGTTCTCGTCGATGCGTGCAGCCTCGACGCAAAGCATATGGCGCCACCCGTCGTCCGGCAGGTCGGCCAGTTTGGCGCTGAGCGCTGCGCCGGGGTTCCAGACCACTGTTTCGGTGCAACCCGCGCTCTGGACGATCTGCAAGGTGCCCGACGGCTGCACGAGTTTCAGCGGGCCCGACGGCGCGGCATAGACGCTGTCGAATTCGGCGTCGAAGCGCAAGGCTTCGGCCATCTCGACATGGCGGTCGTCGCGCACCGCATCCCAGCGATTGGCGCCCTGAAGCCCTTGCAGCCGGGCCTGCGCGATGTCGTCGACGCGCAAGTAGCTGTGCAATGCCAGCGCAAAACTCATGGGCGCGCCGCCGGTGTTGGTCACATCGATCGTCGCCTGCAGCTGGCGCGGCGCGAGCGCCACTGTCAGCTGCAGGCGAAACGCGTGTGGCCAGAGGGCGCGTGTGGCTTCGTCGTCGCGCAGGGCCAGAACGAGCTGCCCTTCATTGCCGGGCATCGCCTGCCATGGCAGGTTGCGCGCAAAACCGTGCTTGGGCAGCGCGCCGCGCTGGTTGAACTGCGGCCAGCAGACCGGCACGCCGCCGCGGATCGCGCCGCGGCCATCGAACAGCGCATCGGGGCTCAGATAAATGCGCTCGACGCCGTCGGCCGTCGTCCACGAGAGCAGTTGCGCGCCGTGCAGCGAGACCACCGCACGGCCGCCCTCCGGCGGGGTCAACGCCAGCGCCGGCTGGCCGCGGAATACAAGGGACTGGGTCGGCATGGGGTCGATTCTAGGGAGCGCCGCGCCGCTGTTTGAAGCCACTCGCATAACGGCAGGCACGATTTGCATCGCTACCCATTGGCGCGGGCACGGTTTTGGCATGAAATCGCTGCCGGATGACAAATCCCGAATTTCTTTCAACAAAGAGGCTCAGATGAAAAAGAAACTACCACCCGCCATCTGGATCCTGATCGCCATGGTGATCGGGATCGTTCTTGGTTACATGATCTTCATCAGCTTTCCGGACAAGAAGGCCGCGACGCAGATCGCAGGCTACATCTCGATCATGTCGGACGTGTTTCTGCGGTTGATCAAGATGCTGATCGGTCCGCTGGTGTTCTCGACGCTGGTGGTAGGCATCGCGCACATGGGCGACGCAGCTTCGGTGGGCCGCGTGTTCGGCAAGGCGCTGGGCTGGTTCGTGACCGCCTCGCTGATCTCGCTGATTCTGGGCCTCATCATGGCCAACCTGCTGCAGCCGGGCCACAACCTGGGGCTGCCATTGCCCGATATTGGTGCTTCGGCCAACCTGGCCACCTCCAAGTTCACGCTGAAGGACTTCGTGAGCCACCTGGTGCCGAAGTCGTTCGCCGAAGCCATGGCCAACAACGAGATCCTGCAGATCGTCGTGTTTTCGATGTTCTTCGGGGTGGCGCTGGCATCGCTGGGCGACAAGGCCAAGACGCTGATCGCCGCGATCGACGAGCTGTCCCACGCGATGCTCAAGATCACCGGCTACGTAATGAAGCTGGCCCCCCTGGCCGTAATGGCCGCCATGGCGGCCACCGTGGCCGTCAACGGGCTGGAGATCCTGCTCAAGTTCGCCGTGTTCATGGGCGACTTCTACCTCGGCCTGTTCGTGCTGTGGGCGGTGCTGGTCGGTGCCGGCTTCCTGTTCCTCGGCCCGCGCGTGTTCAAGCTGCTGGTGCTGATCAAGGAGGCTTTCCTGCTGTCGTTCGCCACCGCCAGCTCGGAAGCGGCCTACCCGAAGATTCTCGACGCGCTCGACCGTTTCGGCGTGAAGCGCAAGATCTCCAGCTTCGTGATGCCGATGGGCTACTCGTTCAACCTCGACGGCTCGATGATGTACTGCACCTTCGCGGTACTGTTCATCGCGCAGGCCTACGGCATCGTTCTGCCGATCGGCACGCAGATCACGATGCTGCTGATCCTGATGCTCACCTCCAAGGGCATGGCCGGCGTGCCGCGCGCCTCGCTGGTGGTGATCGCCGCCACATTGAACCAGTTCAACATCCCCGAAGCCGGGTTGCTGCTGATCCTGGGCGTCGACACCTTCCTCGACATGGGTCGCTCGGCCACCAACGCGGTGGGCAACTCGATCGCCACCGCGGTGGTCGCCAAGTGGGAAGGCGAACTGATGCCGGAATCCGAAGCCGACGCCAATGCCCGTGCGATCGACACCGAACTCTCGGCGACGCTGGCCCATCCGGCACACGCCTGAGTACGGCCATGAACTTCGCACGTTCGGCATGGAGGGTGGCCCGCGGGCTGGCGGCTGCGGGGCTGCTGGCCTCGGGGCTCGGCGTGGCGGTGGCACAGACGCAGACCGATGCGTCGCTCGCCGGCACGCTCGCCAAGGTGCGCAATGCGGGCGCCGTGACCATCGGCTACCGCGAATCGTCGATTCCGTTCTCGTACCTGTCGGCGCGCAAGGAACCGATCGGCTACTCGGTCGAGCTCTGCAAGCAGTTGGTCGACGCGATCGGCGACGCGGTGCACAAGACGTTGGCCATCAAGTGGGTGCCCGTGACTTCGGCCTCGCGCATCGACGCGGTGGTCAATGGCCAGGTCGACCTGGAATGTGGCTCGACCACCAGCAACCTGGAGCGCCAGAAGCGCGTGGCCTTCTCGCCCACGCTGTTCGTCTCCGGCACTAAGCTGCTGGTCAAGAAGGGCTCGCCCGTCAAGACCTTCCGCGACCTGGCCGGCAAGACGGTTGCCGTGACAGCCGGCACCACCAACGAGAAGACCATGAAAGACTTGTCGGAGCGCTTCAAGCTCGGACTGAACATCGTGGTGTCGGGCGACCATGCTGAATCGTTCGGGCTGGTGAAAGCCGGCAAGGCCGACGCATTCGCCACCGACGACGTGCTGCTCTACGGTTTCATCGCCGAAGACAAGGCGGCGTCGCAGGGACAGAGCGCCTACGAGGTGGTCGGCGACTTCCTTTCCTACGACCCGTACGGCGTGATGTACCGCAAGGACGATCCGCAGATGGCCCGCGTGGTGAACGAAACCTTCCAGATGCTGGCGCAGGACGGCGAGATCGAGCGTCAGTACAAGCGCTGGTTCCTGCGCAAGCTGCCCTCGGGCACGAGCATCGACCTGCCGATGAGCCCGCAGCTCGAAACCATCCTGCAAACCATGGCGGTCAAGTCGGAATAAGGGAGCCTTCAGCGCTACTCGGCGCGCGGGCCAGGCCGGCGCAGCGACCGGTAGTTGGCATGGCCAGCGCGGAAAGCACGCGCTGGAGCGCCTACTGCGTATTGGCGAGTTCGTCGGCCCTGGCCTGGGCGGCGGCGAAGTCGAGGTCGCCCGAGTAGATCGCACGGCCGCAGATCACGCCCTCGATACCGTCGGATTCGACCGCGCAGAGGCGTTCGATGTCCGCCATGTTCGACAGGCCGCCCGATGCGATCACCGGGATCGTGAGCGCCTGCGCGAGCTTGACCGTGGCCTCGATGTTGATGCCAGACAACATGCCGTCGCGGCCGATGTCGGTGT
>JBDUCH010000103.1:0-11695 GCA_040003555.1 Variovorax sp.
ACGAGTTCTATGTGCACAAGCCGATGCTCAAGGCCGGCAAGCGCGCGGTGATCCGTCGCAATCTCGGCTCCAAGCTGATCCAGATGGAGTTCGCGACGCCGGAAGAAAAGAAGGCGTCGGGCAAGCTGGTGAAGACCACCGATGTGCCGGCCGAGCAGCGCAACCGCTATTCGCTGAGCGACGCCGATGTCGAATTGCTCGGCAAATACGCGCTGGTCATTGAAGAGCACTACGGCCGCCCGATGGACATCGAATGGGGCAAGGACGGCACCGACGGCCTGCTCTACATCCTGCAGGCGCGGCCCGAAACGGTGAAGAGCCAGCAGCAGGGCAAGGCCGAGCAGCGCTACAAGCTGCTGGGCCGAGGCGCCGTGCTGACTGAAGGCCGCGCTATCGGCCAGAAGATCGGCACCGGGCCGGTGCGCCTCGTGCACAACATCAGCGAGATGGACAAGGTGCAAGCCGGCGACGTGCTCGTCACCGACATGACCGACCCCAACTGGGAGCCGGTGATGAAGCGCGCCGCTGCCATCGTCACCAACCGCGGCGGGCGCACCTGCCACGCGGCCATCATCGCGCGCGAGCTCGGCATTCCGGCCGTGGTCGGCTGCGGCGACGCGACCGATCTGCTGAAAGAAGGCACGCTGGTCACGGTGAGCTGCGCCGAGGGGGACACCGGCTTCATCTACGACGGCCTGCTCGAAACCGAAGTGACCGAGGTGACACGCGGCGAAATGCCGCCGATCGACCTCAAGATCATGATGAACGTCGGCAACCCGCAACTCGCGTTCGACTTCGCGCAGTTGCCGAACCACGGCGTGGGCCTGGCGCGGCTTGAATTCATCATCAACAACAACATCGGCGTGCATCCGAAGGCGATCCTCGACTACCCGAACGTCGACGCCGATCTGAAGAAGGCGGTCGAGTCGGTGGCCCGTGGCCATGCCTCGCCGCGCGCCTTCTACGTCGACAAGGTGGCCGAAGGCATCGCCACCATCGGCGCCGCGTTCTGGCCCAAGCCGGTGATCGTGCGGCTGTCGGACTTCAAGTCGAACGAATACCGCAAGCTGATCGGCGGTTCGCGCTACGAGCCCGAAGAAGAAAATCCGATGCTGGGCTTTCGCGGCGCCGCACGCTACATCAGCGAGGAATTCCGCGAAGCCTTCCTGATGGAGTGCGAGGCGCTCAAGCGCGTGCGCAATGACATGGGCCTGACCAACGTGCAGATCATGGTGCCCTTTGTGCGCACCCTGAAGCAGGCCGAGCGCGTGACCGGCCTGCTGGCCGCAGAAGGCCTGAAGCGCGGCGAGAACGAACTCAAGATCATCATGATGTGCGAGGTGCCGAGCAACGCGATCCTGGCCGACGAGTTCTTGCAGTTCTTCGACGGTTTCTCGATCGGCTCGAACGACCTGACCCAGCTCACGCTGGGGCTGGATCGCGATTCGGGACTCGAATTGCTGGCGGCCGACTTCGACGAGCGCGATCCGGCCGTCAAGGCCATGCTGAGCCGCGCCATCAAGGCGTGCAAGGCGCAGGGCAAGTATGTCGGCATCTGCGGCCAGGGCCCGAGCGACCACCCGGACTTCGCGCTGTGGCTGGCGGAACAGGGCATCGAGTCGATTTCGCTCAATCCCGACAGCGTGATCGACACCTGGCAGCAGCTGGCGGCCCGCTGAGCTCACGGGGCGCCCCGAGGGCGCAGGCAACACAACGTGTCGCCTGCGCCACGCAATCCGTCACGCACGCGGCGTAATTTTCCTGTCAGCATGTGTCAATTTGCAACTGACCGTCCTTTTGATGTCACACTTTGGCGCTACCGGGGAGGCAGTTGCCATTTGTCAGCGGGGCGAAACGGATCCTGCCGCGGTGTTTGCGAGTGACTCGCGTAAGGGAAAGCCATGATTCTTGTGAAAACGGACGCCGGCCAACAGGCATTCAGGGATCGCACGGTTCGGCTCACGCCGCGACAGCGTTCTGCGTTCATCCTCTGTGACGGCAAGCGCACGATCGAGGAAGTGCAGGCCGCCGGCATGAGCATCGAACGCGAAGACCTCGACCAGATGATCGAACTGGGTCTGCTGGGCCCGATGAACGGTGCGCCGGTCGTGACGGCGTCTGCACCGGTCGCGAAAGCCGAGCCAGCACCGGTGGCGGTGGCCGCGCCGGCACCCAGGCCCGCGCTTGTGGCGGTGCCTGCCCCTATCGCCGCACCTGCTGCCGCCCCCATCGCCGCACCTGCCGACGGCGCTCGCTCGCACCAGCAGCGCTACAAGGATGCGTACCCCATCGCGACCCGGTTGTCGGGCAGCCTCGGTCTGCGTGGCTTCCGCCTCAATCTGTCGGTCGAGGGCACGAGCAACTACGAAGAACTGCTCGCGCTGGCGCCCAAGATCCGCGCCGCGGTCGGCCCGGAAAAGGCGGCCGAGTTCGATCGCGCGCTGATCGGCTGAGCCGACTGGCGCCTCGCTGCCGCGGCAAAGCGCCTCAGGGCGCATTTGCTTGCTATAATCATTGGCTTTGCCTTGCCACACCGCGATTCGGACGCTGCGGGTGGCTTAATTCCTTCCCCCGGGAAGATCCACAAGGAGTGCCATGCGTCACTATGAAATCATTTTGCTGATCCACCCCGATCAGAGCGAGCAAGTTCCGGCCATGCTGGAGCGCTACAAGGGCCTGATCACGGCCGGCGGCGGCAACGTCCACCGCGTTGAAGACTGGGGCCGTCGTCAGCTGGCCTACCAGATCAACAAGCTCAACAAGGCGCACTACCTGTGCGTGAACATCGAGGCTGAACAAGCCGTGATGGCCGAACTGGAACACGCGTTCAAGTTCAACGACGCCGTGTTGCGCCACCTGACCGTGGTCAAGAAGAAGGCCGACACCGGCCCTTCGTCGATGATGAAGACGGTCGAGCGCGAAGAGGCCCGCAAGGCCCAGCAAGCCGAATACGCCGCCAACAACAACTGATGGCGTGAAGGTTGCCGCAGCCAACAGCCTCGTGCTGACTGCCTGCGTCGCCGAACTCGGAGCATTGCGCTACACGCCTGCCGGTTTGCCCGCCCTCGATCTGAAGCTCGAACACGAGTCGACAGTCGAAGAGGCTGGAAAGCCAAGGCAGGTCAAGGCGGCCCTCAAGGCCGTGGCCTTCGGCGCTATCGCCGAGCGGCTCGCAAGGCAGGCATTGGGAAGTCTCTGGCGTTTTCAGGGCTTCCTCGCCACTCCGGGGAATGGCAAGCATCCCGTTCTGCACATCCAGGATTTTCAGCAAGATTAATTTTCGAGAGGTCCAACCATGGCCACGTTCAAGAAATTCAACAAAGACAAGCGCCCGAAGCGCAATACCCAGTCGCTGCTGTTCAAGCGCAAGCGCTTCTGCCGCTTCACCGTCGCCGGCGTCGAAGAGATCGACTACAAGGACATCGACACCCTGCGCGACTTCATTGGCGAAAACGGCAAGATCATCCCCGCGCGCCTGACCGGCACCCGTGCGATCTACCAGCGCCAGCTGAACACCGCGATCAAGCGTGCCCGCTTCCTCGCGATGGTTCCGTACAGCGACCAGCATCGCGTCTAAGGAGAGCCACATCATGCAAATCATTCTTCTGGACAAGGTTCTCAACGTTGGCGCGCTGGGTGACATCGTCAAGGTCAAGGACGGCTACGCCCGCAACTTCCTGATCCCGTCGGGCCGCGCTCGCCGCGCGACCGAAGCCAACAAGGCCGAATTCGCCGCCAAGCGCGCCGATCTCGAAAAGGCTGCGGCCTCCAAGCTGGCCGAGTCGCAAGCGCAGGGCGAGAAGCTCGGGGGCGCGACCATCAAGCTGACGCAGAAGGCCGGCGTCGATGGCCGTCTGTTCGGTTCGGTCACCAACCATGACATCTCCGAAGAGCTCAACAAGCAGGGCTACAAGGTGGTCAAGTCGCAAGTGCGCCTGCCGAACGGCCCGATCAAGGTCACCGGCGACAGCACCGTGAGCGTGGCGCTCCATACCGACGTGGTGGTCGACATCACCGTGACGGTGTACGGCGAAACCGCCTGACGCTTTCGGCAAGGAGAAAGCAAGGCCGCTGCGCGACCTTGTCCTTGTGAGCCGCCCTTCGGGGCGGCTTTGTTTTTTGGCGGCTGCGTTGTCCCGCATGCTGCACCGGAAGATCACACGTTATTCACAGCCTTGTCCAAGTGACGCCGCTTCCAAGGCGGCATAGCATGGAGGGTTGCAAGGAAGCCCATGTCCGCCGTCTTTTCTTATGCCGACAACGATCCGTCCAACGATCGTCAAGTCGCGCAACTGCGTATTCCGCCACATTCGATCGAGGCCGAATCCAGTGTGCTCGGCGGTCTCCTGCTCGACAACGGCGCATGGGATCGCGTCGGCGACCTGTTGCAGGACAGTGACTTCTACCGCTATGAGCACAAGCTGATCTACGCGTCGATCGGCGGCCTCGTCAACGCGAGTAAACCGGCCGACGTGATCACGGTGTTCGAGCAGTTGCAGAGCATCGGCAAGTCCGACGAAATGGGCGGGCTGGTGTACCTGAACTCGCTCGCGCAGTACGTGCCCAGCGCAAGCAACATCCGCCGCTACGCCGAGATCGTGCGCGACCGCTCGATCCTGCGCAAGCTGGTGAGTGCCGCCGACGAGATCGCGACCAACGCCTTCAACACGCAGGGCAAGGCGGTCGACAAGATCCTCGACGAGGCCGAGCAGAAGATCTTTCACATCGGCGAGGAAGGCTCGCGCATGAAGCAGGGCTTCCAGGGTATGGACTCCCTGGTGGTCGAACTGCTCGACCGCGTGACCGAGATGGCGGACAACCCGAACGACATCACGGGCGTGCCGACCGGCTTCATCGACCTGGATCGCATGACCTCGGGCTTTCAGGCTGGCGACATGATCGTGCTGGCTGCGCGCCCCTCGATGGGCAAGACCGCACTGGCCATCAACATCGCCGAGCATGTGGCGCTGAACGAAGGCCTTCCGGTTGCGGTGTTCTCGATGGAAATGGGCGCGTCGCAACTGGCGGTGCGGATCGTCGGCTCGATCGGCCGCATCGACCAGACCCACCTTCGCACCGGCAAGCTCACCGACGAAGAGTGGCCGCGCCTGACCGAAGCGATCGAGAAGCTGCGCAACATCTCCCTGCACATCGACGAAACGCCGGGCCTGACCACGAGCGAATTGCGCGCCAACTCGCGCCGGCTCGCGCGCCAGTGCGGCCAGCTCGGCCTGATCGTGGTTGACTACCTGCAGCTCATGAGCGTTTCGACCGCGATGAACGACGAGAACCGCGCGACGGCGGTGGGCGAAATCTCGCGCGGCTTGAAGATGCTGGCCAAGGAACTCAAGTGCCCGGTGATCGCACTGTCGCAGCTGAGCCGCGGCGTCGAGTCGCGCACCGACAAGCGCCCGATGATGAGCGACCTGCGCGAGTCCGGCGCGATCGAGCAGGATGCCGACGTGATCATGTTCATCTACCGCGACGACTACTACAACAAGGACTCGAAGGAGCCGGGCGTGGCCGAGGTAATCATCAGCAAGCAGCGGAACGGCCCGACCGGCACCGTCAAGCTGGCATTCCTGAAGCCGATCACCAAGTTCGAGAGCTTGGCCGGCGGCGGTGGCGGCCACGATTTCTAGATAGAGGGCTGCAGTGCCCGTGTCCGGCGGACACGAAGTGCTATCTCGCTGTCGTTTTTTGCAGTGATGGTGTGGCGTCGCGCTCCACCCGCAACCGGCGCAGCAGGTCGGCCAGCGTCTTGCCTGCCTCGTCGCGAAAGCGCTCCGGCAGCACCTCGAGAAGGTCGATGCGGTCGACCCGGAAGCCGCGAAAGTCGTTGCGCAGTTCGCACCAGGCCGAGAGCGTCCAGACCTTGCCCCAGTAGAAGCAGCCGAGCGGTCGCACCGTGCGCTCGCTGGGTGCGTCGCTCACGTCCCGGTACACCAGCCGCAACTTGTGGTGCGACTGCACCGCTTCGCGCAATGCCTGCAGGTGCACCCGTGCGCCGTCGTCGAGCGCCAGCGCTGGCGCATAGAGCGCGATGGCTTCGGCCGACACTCGCGCCGCCGGCGGCAGCACCGACAGGATCTTGCCGAGCGCACCTTCGATGTCGCGCGCCATGGCGGGGTCGACCCAGCTCTGCGCCATGCGGGCGGCCGCAACCAGTGCGCTCGCTTCGTTCTGCGTGAACATCAGCGGCGGCAGGTCGAAGCCCGGGCCAAGGCGATAGCCGACACCGGCTTCACCTTCGACCGGTACGCCCTGATGCTGAAGATCGGCCACGTCGCGGTACACAGTGCGCTCCGACACCTCGAGCCGCTGCGCGAGAAACGCCGCGGTCGTGAGGCGCCGCCCGCGAATGAGCTGCACGATCTGGAACAGGCGATCGGCACGGCGCATCAGACGAGCTATCTCTCGAAGTCTTCGACGAAGTTGTAGCTGCCAAGCCGAGCCCGCCAGCTCTTTTTCATCACGCGCTTTCCACGCCGATACAGACCACCACCGCGACGGGGCTGGTGTAGGCCTCGAAGTCGCTGCGGTAGCGTCGCTTCACTTCGGGATGGGCTTCGAAGTACTGCCAGGCCTGGGCCCAGGCGTCGAGCACGGCCTGCGGCATGACGCCGCTGGCATTGAAGATGAGATAGTCGCCGGCTTCGATCTGCACCGTCGCACCCTCGGTGACGGCAACGCCGGCAGTGACATCGAAGGCGCCGTGTGCATCGGATTCATAGCCCGAATAGACGCCGAAGTTGCGCAGATCCGCGGTGTCACGGTGCGGTGTCTGGCCCATCACGTTCTCGCCGAAGAAGCGGGCCCAAAGGCCGGGGATGCGGCCACTGGCGGGGACGCTTTCTTCGCGGTTGGTGGTGCGCGCCGAAAGGCCGGCGACGGCGAAGGCGTTCTGGTACTGGCGGATGGGTTCCATGTCTTTTCTCCAATGGGCTCAGAGACCCGGTGACGGCGCATCGGCCCGCATGGCCGTGGCAATCAGTTGCATGTCGTGGTCGTTGATCTCGAACAATCCGAAGCGGAATTTGCTGCCCCAGCGTTTCGGATCTTCGACGAAGTCGAAGGCTTCGATCAGCGGCGCGATCGGCGCCTCCTGCGCCAGTGCATAGCGTACAGCGCGTCGCCACGGTACGAAGCCGCGGCCCATGTCGACCTGGTAGGGTTCGCCGGGCTGCACGACGCCGATCGAGACGAAGCTCTGCAGCCTGTCGGTGCCGCCGTACACCGTGGCCGGCGCGTAGTAGGCGACCCGGTCGCCCGGCGCGATGCGCTTCAGCGGCGCACCTTTGCCATGGCCGACCTGCATGAAGCCGAGCGGCTGGTGGTCGCGCCCCAGCCGCGCATGCTCGGCGCTGGCAATCGCGATCCAGTTGCGGGGTGTGCGGGTGCTCATCGGACTCAGGCGAGCGCGTGCAGGCCCACCTCATTGCCTTCGGTGTCACGCAGGTGGGCGATGAAACCCATGCCGGGCGGCAAGGCCGATTTGGGCGACACGATCTGCCCGCCGGCGGCCTTGATGCGCGACAGCACCGCGTCGATGCCCGGCGTGCAGTCGAGGTAGACGCGGATGCCGCTCGCCGCCATTGCGCTGGCATTGGCGCCGGCCTGCAGCGCGCCACCGACGCCCGGCTTCTCGTGAGGAAACACGGCCAGCACGTCACCGCCGAAGTTCTCGCGCCGCAGCGGCCGGCCGAGCACGGTTTCGTAGAAGCGCTGTGCGCGATCCATGTCGGCGACCGGGATCTCGAACCAGCTGATGGCGTTGTTCATTTCAGACTCTCTTTCTTTGGTGGTGAAGGGAGCCCTGATGGTGCGAGGGTGCTCCTGACAACGTCGTGTCAGGAGCTTGTCACTTCAGACAAGAAAAAGCCCGCGCTGCCCAGGAGGGCGTGCGCAGGCCGCTGTCAAAGTGAGAGCGTCAGGCGCTCAGAGCACTTCGCTCGCAAAGTCCGCCAGCCGCGAGCGTTCGCCGCGCGCCAGCGTGATGTGGCCGCCGTGCGGCCAGCCCTTGAACTTGTCGACCGCGAAGGTGAGGCCCGACGAGCCTTCAGTCAGGTAGGGCGTATCGATCTGCGCGAGGTTGCCCATGCAGATGATCTTGGTGCCGGGGCCGGCACGCGTGACCAGCGTTTTCATCTGCTTGGGCGTGAGGTTCTGCGCCTCGTCGACGATCACATACTTGTTGAGGAAGGTGCGGCCGCGCATGAAGTTCATGCTCTTGATCTTGATGCGGGAGCGGATCAACTCGTTGGTGGCCGCGCGGCCCCATTCGCCGGCGCCGCCGCCGTCGCCCTTGGCCAGGAACTCGAGGTTGTCGTCGAGTGCACCCATCCACGGGCCCATCTTTTCTTCTTCGGTGCCCGGCAGGAAGCCGATGTCCTCGCCTACGCTTACCGTGGCGCGGGTCATGATGATCTCGGTGTAGCGGCGGTCGTCGAGCACCTGGGTGAGGCCCGAGGCCAGTGCCATCAGCGTCTTGCCGGTGCCGGCGGTGCCGGTGAGCGTGACGAAGTCGATCTCGGGATCCATCAGCACGTTCATCGCGAAGTTCTGTTCGCGGTTCTTGGTGGACACGCCCCAGACCGCATTCTTGGTCGAGGCATAGTCCTTCAGCGTCTTGAGCACAGCGGTCTTGTCGCGGATTTCGGTGACGCGGGCGTACATGCTCGGCTCGCCCGGTGCTTCGAAGTAGACGAACTGGTTGATGTACAGGTTCGGCACGATCGGGCCGGTGATCCGGTAGAACGTGGTGCTGCCGCTCTGCCAGCTTTCAACCGTCTTGCTCTGGCGCGTCCAGAAATCGGCCGGCAGGGCAAGCGAACCGGAGTAGAGCAGGTCGCCGTCTTCAAGCGTCTTGTCGTTCTGATAGTCGTCGGCCGCCAGGCCGAGCGCGCGTGCCTTGACGCGCATGTTGATGTCCTTCGACACCAGCACCACCTCCTGCTTCGGATGGCCGGGCCGATCCTTGGCATAGAGGTCGCGCAGCGCTTGCACCACGCCGAGGATCTGGTTGTCGGCCTTGCCTTGCGGCAGGCTGGTGGGCAGCGAATAGTCGAGTGCCTCGGTCTGGAAGAACAGCTTCCCGCCGGCGCCGCGGTGGCCGGTGGTGTCGAGCTTCAGGCCCTTGGCGATGTCGGCATCCCTTGCGCCGGCGAGCGCGTCGAGCGTGCGGCTGGTCTGGCGACCGTTGCGCGCGACTTCGGTCGTGCCCTTCTTGTGGCCGTCGAGTTCCTCGAGCACGATCATCGGCAGGTAGATGTCGTGTTCCTCGAAGCGGAACAGGCACATCGGATCGTGCAGCAGCACATTGGTGTCGAGCACGAACAGCTTGGCCATGCCGTTCGACCGGGTGCGGCGCGGACGGGGGCTGTCCTGCTGCGCAGCGCGGGGACGCGCGGCCGGCGCTGGCACGGCCGGCGCCGGCGCCCGTTCGGCGCGGGCCTGCGGCGGTTCCGGTGCCCGTTCGACCGCTACCGGCCGGGGCTTGGTCTCGATCTGGCGCATTGTTTCGGCGGCGGGCACGCCGCCGGCAGCGTCATGCCGCGTATCGAACAGTTCCAGCGGCTGCGGCCCGTTGCCGCGCGGATCCTCCGCATGCCGGCTGCCGCCGCTGCGTCGCGGGCCTTTGGACGACGAATGCGCTGGCGCGTCGAGCGCGTCGGGCGTCAGCAGGGCGGCGCGTTTCGTGGGGGCGGGAGGCAAGGGCATGGAGTGGTTTGCTCGCAAAAAAGAAGGAACCAGAAAGCGAAAAAGCCGCCTGGCGAGCCGGGCGGCTTTGTTCGGGGAGCGCGGTTGTTGCGATCAACGGCATGGGATCACTATACACGTCCCATGCGATGTCGATTCTGCCCGCGGCGAGAAAAACAACACTGTTTCAGGCGGCCTTTTTGAGGGCCTTGACGGCCTTCAGCACGTCGTCGACATGACCGGGCACCTTGAGGCCGCGCCATTCGGCCTTGAGAATGCCATCGGCGCCGATCAGGAAGGTGCTGCGCTCGATGCCCTTGACCTTCTTGCCGTACATGATCTTGTTCTTGACCACGCCGAACATGTGGCACATCTTTTCTTCGGTGTCGGCAATCAGCTCGAACGGCAGTTCGAGCTTGGCCTTGAATTCGTCGTGCGACTTCATGTTGTCGCGCGAGACACCGAAAACGGTGGCGCCGGCTTTCACGAAGTCCTTGTAGCGATCGCGGAACTGCATCGCTTCGGTGGTGCAGCCGGGTGTATTGTCCTTGGGGTAGAAGTACATCACCAGCACATGGCCGAGATGGGAGGTGTTCGACACCTTGAGACCGCCGGTCGCGTTAGACTCGAATTCGGGAATGGGTTTGTTGACAACGATCGCCATGAAACTTGTTTTCTCCGTTATGGTTCCCGAAGGAGGATTGGTCGTTGCTCACTGACGGCCAACGAGAGGCCGATTGAGGGCCGTAGGCCTGTTCGCAACCGGCGATTTTAACCCGAAACGTCCCTCGTTAGCCACCCGAAGGGCTCTCGACGATGAGGGCTGCCAGCACATGGCGCCCTTCGCCGGCCAGGATGTTGTAGGTGCGGCAGGCCGCGGGTGTGTCCATCGTCTCCACACCGGTGCGCCGGGCCATGAGCGCCTGCAGCCATTGCGGCTTCGGAAAACGGATGCGCTCGCCACTGCCGAAGATGATGAGTTCGGCGCCGAGCGACGCCAGTTGCGCAAAGTGCCCCGCCTCCAGATCCTCGAAGCGCGCGCAGTTCCATTCGAAGCGTTCGCCGCGCGAACCGAGCACCACGCTGTGTTCGACCTTCTCGTTGTTGATGGCGACCCAGCCGGGGCCGTGCGCGGTGAGGGTCTGGACGGTGGATTTGTCGGGCTGGAGCTTCATCGGAAGGGGGTTCGAACTGTGGTCAAATTATAGGTTTTCCCCTGTGACAGCTGCCCCCGGAGGGCCTTTGAAAATACTCAAGAAATCGGCCAAGCTGGCCAATGTGCTCTATGACGTCCGCGGGCCGATCGTCGACGCCGCCAAGCAGATGGAAGAGGATGGCCAGAAGATCATCAAGCTCAACATCGGCAACATGGCGCCGTTCGGCTTCGATGCGCCGGAAGAGATCCAGCAGGACATGATCCGCAACCTGCCCGACTCGGCAGGCTACTCGGACAGCAAGGGCATCTTCGCGGCGCGCAAGGCCGTGATGCACTACTCGCAGCAGCAGGGCATCGAGGGCGTCACCCTCGACGACATCTACCTCGGCAACGGCGCGAGCGAACTGATCGTGATGGCCACCAACGCCTTGCTCGATGACGGCGATGAACTGCTGGTGCCCACACCCGACTACCCGCTCTGGACGGCCGCCGTGTCGCTCTCGGGCGGCAAGCCCGTGCACTACCTGTGCGAGGAAGAGAACGGCTGGCTGCCCAGCCTGAGCGACATCCGCACCAAGATCACGCCGCGCACGCGCGGCATCGCGGTCATCAACCCCAACAACCCGACGGGCGTGCTGTACCCCGACGAGTTGCTGCGCGGCATGGTTGCCATCGCGCGCGAGCACAACCTCGTGTTGCTGGTCGACGAGGTCTATGACAAGGTGCTCTACGAGGACGCGAAGCACACGGCCATGGCCAGCCTGTCCACCGATGTGCTGACGCTGACCTTCAACTCGCTGTCGAAGGCCTACCGCTCCTGCGGCTACCGCGCCGGCTGGA
>JBDUCH010000414.1:0-3461 GCA_040003555.1 Variovorax sp.
GTGTCGCCCGGCCGGCGCGCGTGTAGCGCCAGCCGAGTTGCAGTTCGTAGGGGAGTCGCATAGGGGCGGAATTGTGGCATCCCGGTGGTAGTGGGCTTCCGGGACAATGGAACCATGGCCGAAACCTCTCCAGCCCGTCATCTACTGATTCCCTTTGCCGGCCGGGGTTCCCCCGCCTGCCGTGCCGCGACGCCCGGGCTGAAGCTGCCGAAGCTCGAAGCCCTGCTCGCCCGGCTGGCGCCCGCCGGCACCGACGCGCTGGACGACAGCACCTTCTCGCCGCCGCACGAGCGCGCACTGGCCGCGGCGCTCGGCCTCGCCGCGCCCGACGGCTGCATCCCCTGGGCCGCCCGCGAAGCGCGCGCGCTCGGCCTGCCCGGCAGCGAAGGCGACACGGCCTGGGGCTGGCTCGACCTGTGCCACTGGCAGGTCGACCTGAGCGACGTGGTGCTGGGCGAGCCGGCGCAAACACAGCTCAGCGCGGCCGAATCGCAAAGCCTGCGCGAAGCGGCGCAATCGCTGTTCGAGGACGACGGCATCCGGCTGCACGGCGGCGCGCTGCCCGGCCGCTGGCTGGCGAGCGGCGAACTGTTCCGCGGCCTGCCCACCGCCTCGCTGGACCGGGCCATCGGCAACTCCATTTCGCAATGGTCGCCGGTCACCGACGCGGGCCGGCCCCTGCGCCGCCTGCAGAACGAGATCCAGATGCTGCTCTACACCGAGCGCGTGAACGACGACCGCACGGCGCGCGGCCTGCCGCCGATCAACTCGTTCTGGCTCAGCGGCACCGGTGCGTTGCCCGCCGCGATCCAGCCCGAAGGCGCAGCGCCGACGGTGGTCGACCTGCTGCGCATGCCGGCGCTGCACGACGATGGCGCGGGCTGGGCTGCGGCCTGGGCCGCGGTCGATGCCGGCCCGGTCGCCGAGCTGCTGGCCGACTGCGACCGCGGCGCCGATGTGGTGCTCACGCTCTGTGGCGACCTGGATGCGCAGCGCTTCGCCGGCGGGTCGCGCGGCTTGTCGGGCTGGGTCAAGCGCCTGTTCAAACGCTCGCGCGCGGCCACCGTGCTGGAGACGCTGTGAAGATCATCGCGCGCGACATTCCGCCCCGCAGCGTTTGGGCGCTCGAACAGGCCGGCGTACACCCTTTGCTGGCCCGCCTCTATGCCGCGCGCGGCGTGCTGGGCAAGGACGAACTCGACGACGGGCTGGCGCGCCTGCTGGCGCCCGCCACGCTGCGCGGCACGGCCGAGGCCGCCGTGCTGCTGGCCGATGCGATCCGCGACGGCAAGCACCTGTGCATCGTGGCCGACTACGACTGCGATGGCGCCACCGCCTGCGCGGTCGCGGTACGCGGCCTCAAGCTGCTCGGCGCCGGGCAGGTGAGCTACCTCGTGCCCGATCGCGTGGTCGACGGCTACGGCCTCACACCGCCGATCGCCGAGCGCGTGGCCGCAAAGGGCGCCGACATGCTGATCACGGTCGACAACGGCATCGCGAGCGTGGAGGGCGTGGCCACGGCCAAGGCGCGCGGCCTCGCGGTGCTGGTGACCGACCACCACCTGCCCGGCCCCGAACTGCCGGCCGCCGACGTGCTGGTGAACCCGAACCAGCCCGGCTGCAATTTCGAGAGCAAGAGCATCGCGGGCGTCGGCGTGATGTTCTATGTGCTGCTGGCCTTGCGCGCCGAGTTGCGCGTGCGCGGCGTGTGCGATGCCGCCAGCCAGCCGAAGCTCGACGCGCTGCTGCCCCTGGTCGCGCTCGGCACCGTGGCCGACGTGGTCAGGCTCGATGCAAACAACCGGCGCCTGGTAGCGCAGGGCCTGCGCCGCATCCGGGCCGGCCAGATGCCGGCCGGCATCGCCGCGCTGTTCAAGGCCGCCGGCCGTACAGCGGCCGTGGCCACGACCTTCGACTTCGGCTTTGCGCTGGGCCCGCGCATCAACGCGGCCGGCCGCCTGGCCGACATGACGCTCGGCATCGAATGCCTGCTGACCGACGATGCCGCCCGTGCCGACGAACTGGCGCGCACGCTCGACGGCATCAACCGCCAGCGGCGCGACATCGAGGGCGGCATGCGCGACCAGGCGCTGCTGCTGGCCGAGTCGCTGTTCGACGAGAACGAAGCGCCGCCGGCCGCCATCAGCGTGTTCGACGCAGAGTTCCACGAAGGCGTGGTCGGCATCGTGGCCTCGCGCATCAAGGATCGCTTTCACCGCCCCACCTTCGTGTTCGCTGCCAGCGCCGCGCCGGGCAAGGAACACGAACTCAAGGGTTCGGGCCGCTCGATCCCGGGCTTTCACCTGCGCGATGCGCTCGACCTCGTGGCCAAGCGCCATCCGGGCGTGCTGCTGCGCTTCGGCGGCCATGCCATGGCGGCCGGCTGCACCGTGGCCGAAGCGCACTTCGACACCTTCGAGCAGGCGATGGCCCAGGTCGCGCAGGAGTGGCTGGCCGCCGCTGCGCTTACGCGGCAGATCGAGACCGATGGGCCGCTGGCGCGCGAGTACATGCGCGTCGATCTGGTCGACACCCTGCACCGCGAAGTCTGGGGCCAGGGTTTTGCGCCACCGACTTTCAGCGAAGAGGTCGAGGTGATATCCCAACGCCTGGTCGGCGAAAAGCACCTGGCCCTCAAGCTGAAGCACCAGGGCCAGCCGGTCGACGGCATCTGGTTCGGCCATACCGAGCCGCTGCCGGCGCGCGTGAAACTCGCGTTCCGGCTCGACGCCGACGAATGGCAAGGCGTTCGACGCGTGCGTTTTCTGGTCGAGGGCGCGGAGCTGGTCTGAGCCTGCTCAGTCCAACCTCATTCAGCGTCCGCCTGGCGCGAAGGGTGGGCGGCGGCAAAGGCGGGCAAGGCTTCGCAGGCATCGAAGACCGACAACAAGGTCGGGCATGACGACAAGTCCACGTTGAAACGCTGCGCGCTGAACACCTGGGGAACCAGGCAGCAGTCAGCCATCGTCGGCGTGTCGCCAAAACAGAAGACGCCGCCTTGCTTGCGTTGCGCAAGTTGCGCCTCCACTGCTGCGAGACCGAGCGCAATCCAGTGAGAGATCCATTGGCTCTTCTGGGCCTCCGTCACTTCTAGCGGGCCGGTAAGGTACTTGAGCACACGCAGGTTGTTGAGCGGGTGGATGTCGCAGGCGATGCTCAGCGACAGCTGCCGGACGAAGGCGCGGTCGGCCGGCATGGGCGGCAGCAAGGGGGACTCCGGGTAGACCTCGTCGAGGTACTCCATGATCGCCAGCGACTGACTGACCCGCACGCCCGAATCGCACAACGTCGGCACCAGCGCCTGCGGGTTGAGCGCGCGGAAGGCCTCGCCGAATTGCTCGCCGCCCCCGCGGGTGAGGTGCACGAAGGTGTGATTGGCCTTGAGGCCCTTGAGGTTCATCGCAATGCGGACGCGATAGGCGGCAGAGCTGCGAAAGTAGGTGTAAAGCGTGCGCTCCAAG
>JBDUCH010000104.1:0-11649 GCA_040003555.1 Variovorax sp.
GGGGAATGCCGTCCTCGTTTCTACGAGGGAACGTGAAATATCCGGGTTAGCGTGGCTCGCAGGCGCTGCGCGCCGTAGAGCGCATGTAGCCGCGCGGCGCGCTACATCACGTAGCCGCAGGCGGATTCGGGCGTGCGCGTGTCCATGTTGCGGCCGCGGTTCAGGTGGTCGTCGATCTCGGCGGCGCAGCCCAGCATGCGCGGGTACAGGAAGATCGTGAAGGCCGCCGTTTCCAGATCGCGCTCGCCGATCTCGCCGGCCTGCAGCGGCTTCCACAGCATCTTCAGCAACAGCGCCGCGATCACGGCGTCGATGTTCACGCAGTAGACGTTGCGCGACACGCCGGCATCGAACAGCTGCTGCACCAGCGCGCGGTAGAACTGGTGGAACACGTTGGTCTCGCCGCGCCGCTCGAACAGCTCGGCGATGAAGACTTCGCGCGGGTCGTGGTTGACCGGCTTGTCCTTGAACACCGGGTGGTTCACGCCGGGCAGCTTGGCGATGTCGAGGCTGCCGAGCGTCTTCTTCTGCTTCTTGTAGTGCGCGTACTGTTCGACCGCCCTGGCCGCCAGCGCCTGCAGATCGACGCCGTGCTCCTTGCTGCTCGGATCTTTCAGGCCGCTGCCCTCGAACTGGTCATTGAGGTAGGCGATGCCTTCGTAGCCATTGCCGCCATGCGCGTATCCGGTGTGCGTGAGAAAGCCGACCAGCGCCTTGTTCAGTTGCACGCGCTCGGGCTGCTCGGGCCCGTCGGCCGACACCGCGCCCTTGGCGCCTTGCGCCGAGATGGCGCCCGGGCCGTTGGTGAGCAGCAGGCCCACCAGCGTCTGGAACGCGAACAGGTCGTCCTCGCCCGGCGTGTGGCCGAGCAGCGCGGCGAAGGCAATCTCGCCGAGGCTCAGCGAATTCAGCATCTGCTGCTGCGGGATGCCGCAGAAGGCATCGGGCGTGTGCCTGGACGCATCGGCAGACGCACCGATCAGCGTGCCGAACAGCTGCAGCCACCACGGAAAACTCTCGGCCGTGATGCGCGAGATGCGCTTGCGCGACAGCGGCCCCCAGGCCAGCGTGGCCGAGATCGCCGCCAGCACCGCGGCTTCGGTCGGATGGCCGCCAAGGTGCTGGAGCCAGCGCAGGAACACCGAGCGGCCGCCGCGCGCCGCGACGCCGGCCATCAGCGCCTCGGCGCGCGGGTCGGGCACGTTGGTGGTCATCGCGGGCAGGTTCGAGGTGTCGATCTTGCCGAGGTCGAAAGCCTCGTTCAGCGACGCACCGAACTCGTTGCCGAGGCCCGCCGCATGGAAGCGCTCGATCATCACGTGCAGCGCCGCACGCGCGGCTTCCTGCCGCTTCGGCCCGACGATGGACGCTGCTGCGGCGAGCACCGCGTTGGGCGCATTGCCGGCGTCGCGGCTGGCCTCGGCCGCCGCAAGCTCGGGCCGGCCGTACAGGTTGATGTAGGCCGCGACCGTCGGCGCGATGAGCCGGCGGTCGTTCTCGCCGCCGGCGTCGTGCACCAGCGCCAGGGCCACGTTCGATTCGAGCGGCAGCGTGGCCGCGTCGAGCATGCTCATGCCGTGCAGGCTGCTCACGTGCGTCTTCGCGTCCATCTGCGAGGCGCCCGACGCGTCCTTCATGGCCTGGCGCGGCACCACGCCACCGATCTGCGTGTTGAGCAGCGCCACCTGTTCGTTGTAGGGCGCCAGCGCCTCCACCACGGGCAGGCGCAATTCGTCGGGCAGGTCGAGCCCTTCGTCGGAGCCGAACCACGGCTTGAGCGCCAGGTTGCCCTCGGGGGCGAAGTCGGGCAGGGTGGCGTTGGCCCGCATCACGGCCGTGAGCGCGGCCGGGATGTGGGCGATGTTGGCCACCACCGCACCCTTGGCCGATACCACCGGGTTCTCGGGGGTGAACAGCGCATCCACGCCGAACTTGTCCATGAACCAGCGTTCCTTCGCCTGCGCGTCGTCACTGCCGCCGGCCATCGCGCCCGCATGGCCCACGGCGCGCGTGAGCTTGCTCTTCCAGCGGCCGACCACGCAGGCCACGATCGGCTTGGTGAACTTCGCATCGAATTCGTAGAAGCCGCCGGGCTCGCAGTACAGCACCGCCGCCTTGCTGCGCGCGTCGTTGGCCAGCGCAAACGCGAACTCCGGCGCGGCGTAGTGGATGTAGACATCCTTGCCGCTGCTGATGACCGTGGTGGTGCCCCAGCCCGCCATGCGCAGGTATTGCGCGATGGTGGTCGAGAAGCCGCCCGAGTTGGAGAAGATCGCGATCGAGCCCGGCCGCAGCGAATCGCCCGGGTTGTCGCCGCCGAGCGCACCGCCGATGCGCACCTGGTTCCACGAGTCGGCCACGCCGAGCCCGTTGGCGCCGAAGATGTCGATGCCGTGCTGCTGGCCCATGGCGCGGATCTCGCGCGCGTCGTGCACCGAAATCTTCTCGGTGATGATGAAGATCTTGCGCAGGTCGGGGTTCACGCGGATCAGCTCGGCCACGCCATCGCGCGCCGCCGAGGGCGGCAGGTAGACCACGCCGCAGTTGAAGCGGTGGCCTGCGGCCAGCGCATCGCGCACGTTGTTGAACACCGGGATGTTGCCGATGCTGGTTTCGAGCACCGCGCCGCCCTTGCCGGGCGCGGTGCCGCAGACCACGTTGCCGCCCGAGTAGACGTGGCTCACGGGCGTGACTTCGCTCGATTCGCCGCCCAGGATGTTGAGCACGCAGACGCGGTCGTCGCGGGATGCGACCTGCGTGAGCGAGCTGATGCCGACGTGGTACTTGAAGCCGCCCACGCCCTTGTTCTGCCAGTTGTTCTGCATGATGTTTCCTCGTGCTTCAGGCCGTGACGGGGGCGGTGATGCCCAGGCGTGCCGCGACCTGCCCGCGGCCACCGGCCTTCATCCAGGTGTCGACCTTCTTGGCGAACTGGATCACCTCGCTCATGTCGGAGTCGAAGCCGAACAGCCGATAGGGCAGGCCCAGCGCATCGCAGGTGTCGCGCAGCGCGCCCATGCCGCGCACCAGGTTCGGCCCGCCGCGGCCCACCACCACGTAGAGCGGCGTCGGCCCGTGCGCGCTGAAGTGCTCGCGCAATGCGTCGGCCATGGCGCGCAGCGTTTCGAAGATGTCGGTGTTGTTGCTCTTGCCGCCGATGATGAACAGCACGTTGGCCTGCCGCAGCCAGTGCTTGAAGCAGATGCGCGCCACCTCCTTCATCTTTTCGTAGGGCGGGTTGCCGCCGAAATCGGAACTGATGATCGCGTCGTCGCCCAGCATCTCGGTCACCAGCGAGTTGGCGCCCCCGCCGAAGGTCGGCGCCAGCACAGTGCCGCGGTCGTTGATCACGTACACGTCGCTCTGGCCCTGGTGCGTGCGCAGCGTGTTGATCTCCTGCTCGAAGCTGGAGTAGTCGGCGGCGAACAGGTGCGGAGGCAGCTTGAGCCGTAGCCAGCGCGGGTCGTCGCGGTCGAAGCCGCATTTGAAGTCGCAGGCCACCGGCGTGAGCCGGCCCTTCTTGTCCTCGCGCATGCGGATCGGATTGAGCTCCAGCGTGGTCATGCCGAAGTTGTGGAACAGCTCCCACAGCTTGGGCAACTGCTGCACCAGCGGCGAGATGATTTCTTTCGGTGCACCGATTTCGGTGAGTGCGTTGGCCACCACGAAGGCCTTGAGCCCGGTGAGCGGATCGAACGGCACCATCGCCACCTGGCTCTTGTCGAGCTCCTCGATGTCCATGCCGCCCATGTGCGTGAGCGTCATCATCGGCGCGCGGAAACGGGTCGAGTCACTGATCGAAAAATACACCTCGTGCTTGGCCGGCACGCCGGCCTCGAAGGTCACGCCGTTGGCCTTGGCCTTGACATGCCCGACCTGGTGCTCGGCGAAGTACAGGCGCTCCTTTTCGGTCAGCGCGGTCTGCAGGTCTTTCGCGCGGCCCAGCAGGCCGGCCTTGCCCTTCTTGCCGATGCCGCCCTTGAACACGGGTTTGATGAAGATCAGGCCGTATTTGTCGATCAGGGCCTTGATCTCTTCTTCACTCGCGCCGGGCCCCAGCACTTCGGAGGCGGGGAAGCCCGCGAACTCGAGCAGGCGTGCGCCCTGCAACATACCGGTGATCTGCATGGCCGATGTCTCCTTCGATGGTGGAAGAACAGAGCACGGTCGCGTGCCGGACATGCAGCCCGGATGCCGTGCTGTTGTTCATCGTAGAAACCGAAGCTGACGATCAGCCGTCCAGAAAATCAGGGAAAACGCGCGGTATTCAGGCCGAAGGAGGGGCGACCGTACCGCCCACGATGCCGTGGCGCTGGAGCGAATCCGCCACGAAGCCGCTGGCCTTCATGGCTTCCACGAAGTCAGCGAGCACGGCGGCTGCGTCGGCGCCGCGATCCGCCGGCAGGCCCATGGCCTGCTGGATCACCATGAAGCGCCCGGGCAGCAGGCGCAGCGCGGCGTCCTGCTGCGCCCAGTCTTCCAGCAGCGTGCGGATTCCTGCGGCCACCTCGACCTGGCCCGCCTGCAGCGCTGCGAGCACGGTCGGCGCGCTGGCCACGCGCTCGATCGTCGCCTGCTTCAGCTCACGGGTCAGGAACAGGTCGTAGGCGCTGCCCGAGCCCACGGCCACGCGCGTTGCGGCGCGGTCGACTTCGTCGTTGTGCTGCAGGGCGGAGCCTTGCGGCACCAGGTAGCTGCCCTCGATCAACACATAGGGCGCGCTGAAGCGCAGGCCCTCGCTGCGCGCAGGGTCGATCGCGAAGAAGCCGATGTCGGCCCCTCCGTTCTTCACGGCATCAACCGACTGCGCGGCCTTGTCGAACACCACGAGTTCGATCGGCAGTCCGAGCCGTTCGGCCAGTGCGCGCGCCAGATCGATCGAGACGCCGACCGGCTCACCACTGGCCGTGTCGCGGTTGGCGAGGATCGGGTTGCCGAGGTTGATGGAGGCGCGCAGCACGCCGGTGGGCGCAAAGGCGCGTGCCACGACGGGCGCGATCGGCGCGGTGCTCGTCATGCTCTTGCGCCGCTCAGTTGCGCCAGGTGCCGCGCTCGCGCAGCACGGTCTTGCGGCCATCGTGGACGATCAGCCAGCCGTCGCTGCTGACGAAGTAACTCACGTTGCCGTTGTAGAACTGGTAGCCGGTCGGGTCGCAGCCTGGCGGGCAGGCGCGCATGCCGGGCTTGCCGGTCAGGTTGATGCGGCTGCCGTTGCGGTTGTGCGTGCCGGCATAGGCGAACTGCTCGCAGTCGGTCACGCGCTCGCCGCACAGCGGCGTGATCTCGACGGTGTAGCTTCGCGTCTCGAGCGTGGCCGCGTGCAGCGGGCCGAGTCCGGCAGTGAGGGTCAGGGCAAAGGCGGCAGCGAGTCGCTTCATGCGGGCTCAAGGTCGGGTCGGGGAGCGGCCAGTGTAGGCCGTCATGCGACCCGGTTGCGCAGCGATTCACCGGCCAGCCAGTGCCGCTCCATGCCGGCTCAGGGAGCGCGGGCCGGCTCGAGCCCGCTCTTCTTGATCACCGGCTCGGCAGGCGGCGAGATGAAGTAGGCGATCATCTTCTTCGCCGCCTCGGGCTCCTTCGAGGTGGTCGCGATGCCGGCCGAGAACACCGTCATGCGCTGCACCTCGGGCGGCAGCACGCCGACGAAATCAGTGCCGGCAATCGGCAGCAGCTCGCTCACCTGCTGCATGCCGAGTGCGGCCTCGCCGCGCGCCACGATGGTGCCGACCCGCTCGCTCAGGATGCGCTTGCTCTTGGGCTTGACCTCGGCCTCGATGCCCAGGTTCTTGAGCATCTCGGTTTCGTAGTAGGTGCCGCTGGCGCTGGCCGAATACGCGATCGACGGTGCTGCCAGCAGGGTGCGCCTGAGTGCCTCGACGGTGCTGATATCGGGCTTGGGCGCGCCCTTTTTCACCGAGAAGCCGATCAGCGAATGAACCAGGTCGACCTGGCTTCCCGGCACCACCTTGCCCTGCGCCACCAGTGCGTCGAGCGCCGGGCGCGCGAGTATCACCACGTCGACCGGTTCGCCGCGCGACATGCGACTCGGAATGGAGTCGGTGGCACCGCCCATCGAGGAACCGTAGGCGGTCTTGACGGTGTCGCCGCTCAGTCGTTCGTAGGCAGGGCGGAGCTCGTCGTAGGCGGCGGCAAAGCCGCCCGAGGTCATGACGTTGATCTCCTTCGGCGCCGGCTTTGCGCCCAGGCCGGCACAGCCGGCCAGTGCCAGGGCCGCCGCCAGCAGCGCGGCGCGGCGGGTGAGGGCGAAAGCGGTGGCGGAGTGCGGGCGCATGCCGCGCATCAGCTCTTGTAGCCCGGGTCGATCCGGTCGAGCTTGCGGATCAGCGACGGCCAGACGAAGCTGCCGCCGAGCCCGCCGGTCTGCACCTTCATCGCATGGCCGACGCCTTCGACGATGCGCGGATCGACCTGCGTGAGTTCGCCGCCGCCCGACTGCGCGGCGATCTGGATCTGGCAGGTGTTCTCGAAGGTGTACATCGAGAGGAAGGCGTCCGCGATCGTCTTGCCGCAGGTCAACAGGCCGTGGTTGCGCAGCATGAGGAAGTTGGCCTCGCCCAGGTCGGCCTGCAGCCGCACCTTTTCGTCGTCGCGAATCGCCACGCCTTCATAGCCGTGGTAGGCCAGCGAGGCCAGAACGAAGGTCGACTGCTGGCTGATGGGCAGCACCCCGTTTTTCTGCGCGCTCACTGCGATGCCGGCCTTGGTGTGCGTGTGCAGCACGCACTGGATGTCTTCGCGCACCGCGTGCACCGCGCTGTGGATCACGAAGCCGGCCGGGTTGACGGGGTAGGGCGAGTCGATCACCTTGTTGCACTGCTGGTCGACCTTGACCAGGCTGGACGCCGTGATCTCGTCGAACATCAGGCCGTAGGGGTTGATCAGGAAGTGGTGCTCCGGGCCGGGCACGCGCGCGCTGATGTGCGTGAAGACAAGGTCGCTCCAGCCGTACAGCGCGACGAGACGGTAGCAGGCGGCGAGGTCGACGCGCAGTTGCCATTCTTCGGCGGAGACGAGTTGCTGGACTTCGGACTGGGTGGTGGCGTTCATGGGTTGCTCCTTGGGGTGTCAGGCGGTGGCGGGCTGCTGCAGCGCCGCCTTGTAGATGCTCTGCCTCGGCTGCGCCATCACGCGTTGCAGCATCGGCATGAACTCTTCGATCGGGAGGGTTTCGGCTTTCGCATCGAACGCCGGGTTGTCGTAGAGCTCGCAGAACTCGGCGGTAGCTTCGTAGCTCGGGTGCGCCTTGAAGTTGTCGCGCAGGTTGCGATCCAGACCGATGTGGTGAAAGAAGTAGTGGCCCTGGAAGATGCCGTGGTGCTGCACCATCCAGTGGTTCGTTTCGCTCACGAAGGGCTTGAGGATCGCGGCGGCGATGTCTGGATGGTTGAAGCTACCGAGCGTGTCGCCGATGTCGTGCAGCAGCGCACACACCACGTACTCCTCGTCGCGGCCGTCGCGCCACGCGCGCGTGGCGGTTTGCAGCGAGTGGGTGTAGCGGTCGATCGGAAAGCCGCCGTAGTCGCCTTCGAGGATCTGCAGGTGCTTCACCACGCGCTGCGGCAGGCCGCCTGCGAACTGAATGAACTCGCTGCCGATCGTTTGCCAGTCTTCACGCGTGCTGTCCTGCATGCGCACGAAAGTCGCTCTTGCGTTCATCCGGGTATCTCCTGTGGGGTGGGCTCACTGTAGACTTCGGCTCGCTGCCAAACTGTCCGAAAAATGACAGTTGAGTGCCCGCGTAAACCCCCGGTTCCGAATTGAATGCCAACGCCACCCCAGCCCCAGTTGCCGGCCGCACAGCGTGACGCGATGGGCGCCAACCCGTGGTTTGCCAGCATGCCGCGTGCCCAGCGTGAAGCGCTGCTCGGTGCCGCGGAGCTCACGCACTGGCGCCGCGGCGCAATGGTGTTCCGACAAGGCGACCCGGTGCACGCGGCGGGCAGCGGCCTGTATGGGCTGGCGGCCGGCATGATCAAGATCTCCACCCTGCGGCACGACGGGCGCGAAGCGATCCTCGCGGTGCTCGAGCCCGGCAACTGGTTCGGCGAGATCTCGCTGATCGACGGCTCGCCGCGCACCCACGACGCCACAGCGCTGGGTGCGCTCGATCTGCTGGTGGTTCCGCCCGAAGCCTTTGCGCAACTGATGCGCGACGTGGTGTTCGCCAACGCGATGGCCGCGCTGCTGGCGGCGCGCGTGCGCGGCCTCTATGCGCTGATGGAAGACGCCACGCTGCGGGGTCTGCGTGCCCGCGTCGCGCGGCGCCTGATCACGCTCTCGCGCGGTGACGCGACGCAGTCGTCCGAGCCGCGCCGCCGCGTGTTCCTGTCGCAGGAGGCACTCGCCATGATGCTCGGCGTGACGCGCCAGACCTTGTCGCGCGAGCTCAATGCGCTGGCGCAGGAGGGCATGATTTCACTGGGCTACGGCCAGATCGAGATCGTCGCGTTCGCGGCGCTGGAGCGCTGCGGCACGGGCGGCTGATCAGCCTTCGATGGCGGCGCCGCGTTCGGCCAGCAGGCCGCGCAGCAGCGAGCGATGGCAGCGTGCCTCGTGCTCGCAGTAGCAGCCGACCGCCAGCGCGCTCTGGTGCGACAGTGCCGCCAGCAGGTCGAGGCTGCGGCTCGCCTCGGGTTCGGCCATCTCGCGCTTGTAGGCGCGCGTGAACGCATTCCACTGCGCGGGTATCTCGGCGTCCTGCCCGAGCTTCATGGTCTCGGCCGAAGGCGCGAGATTCGGATACCAGACGTCGTACCAGTTCTGGCTGGCGAACTCGGCCTTCGGCACGCCGCGCGGCGGGCGCCGCACCGTGCCGATGCGAAGCCCTTCGCCGACGGCGCGTTCGGTGCCGAGGCGGACGATGCGGATGCTCATGCCTGTCTCCCCATGTAGTCGACTCAGGTGCCGACGATACCGCCGTCGCGTCGCTGCACCGCAACCGTGGCAGAGCGCGGGCGGGCGCTGCCCGGCAGTTTGCCGTCGGGCCAGGCGCTGTTCGGTGTGGCGCTGCCGTCGTCGCGCGTCTCGCCCGGATGCTGGATGTTGACGAACAAGGTGCGGCGATCCGGCGTCACCGCGCAACCGGTGATCTCGCAGCCGTTCGGCCCCACCAGGAAGCGTTTGATGCGCCCGGTGGACGGGTCGGCACACAGCATCGCGTTGTTGCCGAGTGCGGCCATCGGGCCTTTGCCGATGCCCTGGCCGCTCATGTCGGTCTGGATCCAGAGCAGGCCGCCGCTGTCGAAAACCAGGCCATCCGGGTTGCCGAAGGCGTCGGCATCGGCGCTCGGGTAGCGCACGCCGGCGTCCGGGCGTTTCGGATCCCCGGCCACCGCGAAGTGATCCCAGGCAAAGCCCGTGCTCGCGGCATCTGCGTCGTCCTCGCGCCAGCGCAGGATGCCGCCGTAGATGTTGCCGGCACGCGGGTTGGCCGCATCGGTCGCCGGCTTGCCGGGCGCGCCACGCTGGTCGTTCCCGGTGAGGGTGACGTACACCTCGCCGCTTTTCGGGTGCACGGCAATCCACTCGGGGCGGTCCATCCGGGTGGCGCCGACGATGTCGCCGGCCAGCCGCGCGTGAATCAGCACGTCGGCCGGATCGGCGAAGCCGCCGGCGGCGTCGATGCCGCCCTGGCCGTGCTGCAGTTCGAGCCATTGGCCCCGGCCACCGGCGTCGTAGCGCGCCGCGTACAGCGTGCCGTGGTCTAGCACGTTGCGGTTGGCGCGGCGCGCGGCGGCGTCCTGGCCCGGCACCACCTTGTCGCGGCTCACGAACTTGAAGATGTATTCGAAGCGCGCGTCGTCGCCCATGTAGACGGCGACGCGGCCGTCCTTCGTGAGCGTGCAGGTGGCGCTTTCCTGGCGCTTGCGGCCCAGCGCAGTGCGCTTGACCGGCACCGAATCAGGATCGAACGGGTCGATCTCGACCACCCAGCCGAAGCGGTTCGGCTCGTTCGGGTGCTTGCCGAGATCGAAGCGCTCGTCGAAGCGCCAGTAGTCGGCCCATTGCGCGCCGGGGACGGTGCCGTAGCGGTGCTGCGCGTCTGTCAACTGCGCAGCCGCCTCCTTGGGCCCGCCGAAAAAGCCATGGAAGTTTTCTTCGCAGGTGAGGTAGGTGCCCCACGGCGTGACGCCCATCGCGCAGTTGGCGAAGGTGCCGAACACCTGGTCGCCCGCCGGGTTGGCGGCGGTGCGCATGCGCGGCGTGCCGGCCGCCGGGCCGGTGATGCGCATCGGCGTGTAGCCGTGCACGCGGCGTGCGTAGCGCGATGGCAGCACCTGGTGCCAGCCCTGCGGTGCGCGCTCGACCTCGATCACCGAGACGCCCATCGCATGCAGCGACTTGCGCACCCGCTCGGCCGTCCATTGCGTGGCGCCCGCAAGGTTGAGCAACCGTTCGTCGGTGTACTCGTGGTTCATCACCAGCAGGCCGCGGTCGGCGCCAAGTGCGAAGAAGTGCATGCCGTCGTGGTGCATGCCGGCCTGCACGGCCTGGTCGGCCGCGCTGTTGGAACCGTCGGGTGCAAAGGCCGGCATCGAGCCCGCCACGCCGGTCGGCGCGCCCCACGGGTACAGCACTTCGTAGCGGTATTCGGGCGGCACCGTGATGCCGTCGGCCAGCGTGGCAGGCACGCCCGTGAAACCGAGCACCCGGCCGGGCGTTGCGGCCAGGCTGGTGCAGCCCTCGCCGAGCAGGGCGACGACCGCGGCCGCAGCGCTGGTCTTGAAAAGATGGCGTCGATCGAGGGTCATGAAGGTGCCATCATCGCCGACCCGTGGTGCCGCCATACTCGCGGAGAGCCAAGGAGACCTGACATGACCCACCGAATCGAATCGATCCGCCACCCCGATGGCGTGGTCGAACTGCAGCTGGACCGCGCCGACAAGATGAACGCGCTCGACCCCGCGATGTTTGCCGCGCTGATCGAGGCCGGCGAGAAGCTCCAGAGCGACGCCACCGTGCGCGCGGTGGTGATCGCGGGCCGCGGCAACGCCTTTTGCGCCGGGCTCGACATGCACTCCTTCCAGGGCATGGGGGAGGGCATCGGTGCCGACCTGCTGGCGCGCTCGCACGGGCTGGTCAACGCCCCGCAGCAGGTTGCCATGGTGTGGCGCCAGGTGCCGGTGCCCGTGATCGCGGCGGTGCACGGCGTTGCGTTCGGTGGCGGGCTTCAGGTGGCGCTGGGGGCCGATGTGCGCATCGTCGCGCCCGACACGCGGATGTCGGTCATGGAAATCAAGTGGGGCCTGGTGCCCGACATGGCCGGCATGGTGTTGATGCGCGAGCTGGCGCGAACCGACGTGGTGCGCGAGCTCACCTTCACCGGCCGCATCTTCTCGGGCGAGGAGGCGCTGCGCATCGGCTTTGCCACGCGGCTCGCGGCCGACCCGCTGGCCGAAGCGCTACAGATGGCGCACGAGATCGCGGACAAGAGCCCGGATGCCATCCGCGCCGGCAAGCGCTTGCTGAACGGCGCGATGAGCCTCGGCGCGGCCGAACTGCTGATGGCCGAATCGGTCGAGCAGCAAGCGCTGATCGGCAGCGCGAATCAGGCCGAGGCGGTCAAGGCCAACCTAGCGCGCCGCGCGCCGCGTTTTACGGACCCGGTGGCTTGAGGCTCAGACGCCG
>JBDUCH010000105.1:0-11640 GCA_040003555.1 Variovorax sp.
CGATGTTCTTGCGCAGCAGCGGCTCGCCGCCGGTGAGCCGGATCTTGCGCACGCCATGCGCGGCGAACAGGCGCGCGAGCCGCGTGATCTCCTCGAAGCTCAGCAGCGCGCTGTGCGGCAGGTAGGTGTAGTCCTTGTCGAACACTTCCTTGGGCATGCAGTAGCTGCAGCGGAAGTTGCAGCGGTCGGTCACGCTGATGCGCAGGTCGGTCAGCGGGCGGCCGAGCTGGTCGGCCAGGTGGCCGGTGGCCTCCAGCGGCAACTGCGCCACCGCTGCGGCGAACGGCACGACGCGTTGATCGACAAGGGGAATCACACGGCTGGACATGCCGCAATTCTGCGCCACTTGCCTGCGCCCGATCGCGGGGTGGAAATTGGCCGCGGGGTGCCCCGGTTGATGCGTTGTCTCAAACGCAGCGTGCGCCGTCGACCTCGATGCAGACGCCGCTGATGAACGACGCCTCGTCGCTCGCCAGATACAGCGCCGCGTTGGCGACGTCGAGCGCGGTCGAGAAGCGGCCCAGCGGAATGGTGGCGCGGAACTTGGCCTTGCGCTCTTCGGTGACCGGGCCACCGGCGAACTCGGCGGCGAGGCCGGTGTCGGGGTTGAACACCGGGTTGATGCAGTTGACGCGGATGTTGTCGGGGCCGAGTTCGGCCGCGAGCGACTTGCTGGTGGTGATGACCGCGCCCTTCGAGCCGTTGTACCAGGTGAGGCCAGGCCGCGGGCGCACGCCTGCGGTCGATGCAATGTTGATGAACGAGCCGCCGCCGTTCGCGCGGAAGGCCGGCACGGCATGGATCGTCGAGAGGTAGATGCTCTTGACGTTGACGGCGTAGCAGCGGTCGAACTCGTCTTCGCCGACCTCCAGGGCAGGGCGGTTGCGGTGCGTCCAGCCGGCGTTGTTGACCATCGCATCGAGCTTGCCGTGGCGCTCGACGGCAGCGTCGACCAGCGCCTTCATGTCGGCCGATTTTGTGACGTCGGCCGCGAAGAACGAGGCGCGCCCGCCATCGCGCAGGATCGCATCGACAACGAGCTGGCCGGCTGCCGGATTGATGTCGTTGACGATGACCTGCGCGCCTTCAGCCGCCAGCCGTTTGGCGATGCCTTCGCCGATGCCGCCGCCGGAGCCGGTGACGATGATGGATTTGTCTTTGACGCGCATGTGTTGTCTCCTGGGAAAAGGGGATAGTGGCGGGCTCAGCCGTGCCGCACGGCCACGGTCTTGAGGGTCGTGAAGCCGTACAGCGCCTCGAAACCCTTCTCGCGTCCGTAGCCGGAAGACTTCACGCCCCCGAACGGCAGCTCGACGCCGCCGCCGGCACCATAGTTGTTGATGAACACCTGGCCGCTGCGCACGCGCTTGGCCATGCGGAACTGGCGGGCACCGTTCTGCGTCCAGATGCCGGCGACCAGGCCGAACTGCGTGGCGTTGGCCATGGCGACGGCTTCGTCCTCGTCGCCGAACTGCATGGCGGCCAGCACCGGGCCGAACACTTCTTCCTGCGCGAGCCGGTGCAGCACAGGTACATCGCGCAGCAGCGTGGGCGCCTGGTAGAAGCCGGTTTCGGGGGCTTCATCCACCACCACGCCCTGCGCCACCATCGGAATGCCGGCGTGCTGCGCATCGCTCAGAAAATCCCACACGCGCTGCTGCTGCGTCTGGCGGATCAGCGGGCCGACATCGAGATCCATGGCCGCAGGGCCGACCCGCAGCGCCTCGAAGGCGTGGCCGAGGCGCTCGAGCACCGGTTCGTAGATCTCGCGCTCGATCAGCACCCGCGAGCCGGCCGAGCAGGTCTGGCCGGCGTTCTGCACGATGGCATTGATCAGCACGGGGATGGCGGCGCCGATGTCGGCGTCGGCAAAGAGGATCTGCGGGCTCTTGCCGCCGAGCTCCAGCGTGACCGGGCAGTGCCGCTCGGCCGCAACCTGCTGGATCAGCGTGCCGATCTTGGGGCTTCCGGTGAAGCTGATGTGGTCGATGCCTTCATGCCGTGCCAGTGCATCGCCGACCTCGTGGCCGTAGCCGGTGACGATGTTGAGCGCGCCCGCCGGAAAGCCGACTTCGGCTGCGAGCTGCGCCACGCGAAGGAGCGAGAGGCAGGCATCTTCGGCCGGCTTGACCACGCAGACGTTGCCGGCCGCCAGCGCGCCGCCGACGCTGCGCCCGAAGATCTGCATCGGGTAGTTCCAGGGGATGATGTGGCCGGTGACGCCGTGCGGCTCCCGCCAGGTGAAGACGCTGTAGCCGTCCTGGTAGGGAATGGTCTCGCCGTGCAGCTTGTCGCAGGCGCCAGCGTAGAACTCGAAGTAGCGCACCAGCGCCAGCGCGTCGGCGCGTGCCTGCTTGACCGGTTTGCCGCAGTCGCGCTGCTCGAGCAATGCGAGCTCGTCGGTGTGTTCGGCGATCTTCTGCGAAAGCTTGTAGAGCAGCCGCCCACGATCGGCCGCGCTGACCTTGTGCCAGACCGACTCGAAGCAATCGCGCGCCGCGCTCACGGCCGCGTCGATGTCGTTGGCATCGCTGCGCTGCAGTTCGTCGAAGGGCTGGCCGTCCGAAGGGTCGAGAACGGGAATGGTGCGGCCGGAGGCGCAGGCAACGCTGGCGTTGCCGATGTAGTTCAGTTGCATGGGCGGCATTTTCACGCAAGGCGCGCTCCGTAGGCTGCCGCGCCGATCCGGCGCGGCCGGGCTCGCTTATCCTCAGGTTTATCCGCAACCCATGGCCCAAACCTTCCAGTCCCTCTCGATGCTCCAGGTGATGGCCTGGGGCGTGCTGTTTTTCGGCGGCATCTACCTGGGTTTCGGTGCGCTGAACTGGTTGATCACGCGGCATCTGCTGCCCGCGCTCGGCATCGGCCGCGTGCTCGATCCGCGGCCGGTGGGTCCTGAGCAGTTGCGGCGCGAGCTGCTGCAATCGGGCAGCTCGGTGCTGATCTTCGGGCTTGGCATGGTGTTTCCCTGGGGGCTGCTGCAACTGGGCTGGGCGCGCCTGGCCGTGAACCCGGGCGGCTGGCAGGTCGCCATCGAGATCCTTGTGCTCGCGGTGTGGAACGACATCCACTTCTGGATCAACCACCGCCTGCTGCACACGCGCTGGCTGCGGCGTTTTCACGGGCCGCACCACCGGTCGGTGGTGAGCACGCCGTTTTCCACCTACAGCTTTCACTCGGTCGAGGCGCTGATGCTCGGCAACGTGATCCTGCCGCCGATGCTGGTGCACGATTTCAGCTTCTGGGCGCTGGCCGCGGTGCCCTTGTTCAGCCTGTTCTTCAACAACGTCGGGCACTCCAACTACGACTTTTTCCCACGCGTGTCGTACAGCCACTGGTTCGCGGCCAGCCGGCGGCACCATTTGCACCACGCGGCACACGGCGGCAATTACGGCTTTCAATTTACTTTCATGGACCGGCTGTTCGGCACCCGGCTGGCGGCCGACGCGGCCGACGTGCAGCTGGACGCGTACCGAAAGAAGCAGAAGGTCGCGCATGACACATCGGCTTGACGGCCTGCCGCGCCTGCGCCGCCGTCGCGACTGGCAGAGCCTTGCGTACCTGGCCGTTTTTCCGGCGCTGGCGGCCTGGCAATGGGTTCACGGTTTCTGGTGGCCGTTCTATGCGCTGATGCTGTTCCTCACGCTCGGCATCGGCGTGATCCACCACAACCACACCCACCAGCGCATGTGGCGCGGGCGCCGGGCCAACCGGCTCACCGACTTCTGCATCACGCTGCTGCAGGGGCATCCGACTTTCGTGTTCTGGCCGGCCCATGTGGCGAACCATCACCGGCACCGGCATGGTCCCGACGACCTGGCGCGCACCTACCGTTTCGGCGGCGATACCAATCATCTGGCCGGCTACCTCCTGCACCCGCTGCAGGCCGCCTGGGTGCTGTACCCGGTGTTCGTCGAATGGCTGGGCCAGTTGCGGCGCAACGGCTCGGGCGCGTTTCGCTATTGCGTCGCGCAGTACGCGATGTGGCTGGGCTCGTGGGCGCTGCTGCTCGCGCTCGACTGGCGCCGTGCGCTGCTGTTCGTCATCGTGCCGCAACTGCATGGGCTGCACTGGCTGCTGGCGACCAACTACCTGCAACACGCCCATGCCGATGGCCGCCCGGCTGCAGCCAAAGAGGCGCAGGGCGATACGCAGGGTGGCGTGTTGAACTACGCGCGCAACTTCGAGGGCTTGATCAATCCGCTGCTGTTCAACATCGGGTTTCACACCGCACACCACGAGAATCCGCATGCGCATTGGTCTGATCTTGCAAGTCTGCACCATGCGCACTACCGCAGCCGGGTCGATCCGGCGCTCAACGAACGGGGGCTCGTGGCCTACATGTTGCGTGTGTTCGTGCTCGGTGCCCTGGTGCCGCGCTTTCGCAGCCACCCGCTGATGCCGGTGGGTTCGCTGCCAAAACCTTGAGTCTTTCGATGCCTGTTTCTTTCGACCGTGTCTATCTCCAGAGCGCCGGCTACTTCATGCCGGGCGCGCCGGTGAGCAATGAGCAGATGGACGCCTACATCGCGCCGCTGAACCGCATGTCGTCGCGCATCCAGCGCCGCATCCTGGCCGAGAACGGCATTCGCGAGCGCTACTACGCGATCGACACCGAGGGCAGCACGGTGTTCAGCAACGCGCAACTCGCCGCCAACGCGATTCGCGACTGCCTGCAGCGCGGTGGCAGCGACCTCGGCCGTGTGTCGCTGCTGGCGAGCGGCAGCTCGGGTGGCGACACGCTGATGCCGGGCTTCGCCAACATGATCCAGGGCGAACTCGCGGCACCGCCGATGGAGACGATCTCGGTGCACGGCATCTGCGCCGCGGGCGTCTCGGCAATCCAGGCGGCGGCGCAGGGCATCGAGCTTGGCGCGCACCGCGCCGCCCTCGCGGTTGCGGCGGAAATGCCGTCACGCCTGTTCAAGCGCTCGCGCTTCGCGGCACGCGGCTACGAGACCGATTTCGACTCGCACTTCCTGCGCTGGATGCTGTCGGACGGGGCAGGGGCGCTGCTGCTGTCCGACGATGCCGTGCTGCCCGGCGCGCCCGGCCTGCGCCTGAAGCTCAAGTGGGTTCATCAGCGTGCCTTCTCGGGCGACTACCCGGTCTGCATGCAGCTTGGCCTGACCGCAGACCGGCAACGCGGCCATCTCGATTTCGGTTCCTGGGGCGAGGCCGAGGCTGCCGGCGCGCTGTCGCTGCGGCAGGACATCCGGCTGCTGCCGCACCTGTTCGACATCGGCATCCACGAGTACGCGCGGCTGGTGCACGACGGCTGGGTCGACCCGCAGAAGATTGACCATTTCCTCTGCCACTACTCGTCGGAGAAGTTCATCCCGGTGGTCGAGGGCCTGATGGACAAGGCCGGCCTCGCGATCCCGCGCGATCGGTGGTACAGCAACCTGGCCTGGCGCGGCAACACCGGCGCAGCGTCGATCCTCATCATGCTGGCGGAGTTTCTGCAGACGCGCACCGTGAAGCCGGGCGAGCAGATCTTCTGCTATGTGCCTGAGTCGGGGCGCTTCATGGCAGCGTACATGCTGCTCGAAGTGGAAGAAGCCGGCAAGGCGCCGTCGGCCTTCGGCGCCCGTGCGCCGGGTGCCAGCGCCAAAGTCGATCTACCGGTTGCCGAAGACGTGATTGCGCCGCCGCACGATCCGGCCGACTCACCAGCGGCATTGCGCGACCTGCTCACCGAACTCGCCTCGATCTGGCACGACTACCGCTCGCAGGTCTGGCGCACGCCGCTCGTTCGGCAGATTCGCGAGCGCCGCTTTGCCTTGCCCGACTACCTGAACTGGATGGAAAACTGGATTCCCCAGGTGCGCGAAGGCAGTCTGTGGATGCGCGAGGGCGCCGCCTCGCTGAGCGGCCCGTTCCAGTCGCTCGCCGCGCTGATCGGCGTGCACGCGGGCGAGGAGCAGAACGACTTCAAGATCCTGTTCGACGACTACCGCAAGGCTGGCGGGCCGGTGGCCGACATCGACCAGCTGCGCCGCAACCCCGGCGGCGAGGCGCTCAACGCCTACCTGCACCGGCTGGCCGCAACGCGCGACCCGTTCGGTCTGCTGGGGGCGATCTACATCATCGAAGGCACCGGGCAACGCATCGTGCCGGCGCTGCTGCCGCTGCTCAAGAGTGCGCTGCAGTTGCCGCCCGACGTGTTTCGCTTTCTGGAGTACCACGGCCACAACGACGAGAACCATCTGGCGCGCTGGCTCACCGCGGTCGAAATGGTGATGGCGTTCGACACCGACGGCCGCGCTGCGCAGCAGATCCTCGGCACTGCCCGCCACACCGCGGCGCTGTACCTGATGCAGTTCCAGCACGTGACGGCATCATGACTCGCCCCCAGTCTTCGGCCGGCCCTGACTTCCTGTCCCGCCCCTGGGACGAGCGCGACCCGAGTCCCTGGCTCGCGCTGTATCTCGACCAGAGCACGCCGCTGCCGGACGAAGTCAAGACCGCCTGGCTCACCGATTCGAGTTCGGCCTCGCGCCAGTACCTGCTGCCGTTCCTGCGGCCGCTGGCGCGCCTGTTCATCATCCTGTTCCAGGTCTGCAAGGTGTTCGTGCCGCGCAACTGGGCCCACTCGGGGCTGCTGCACCAGTTTCTGGCCTGGGGTCTCAAGCGCTTCGTGTCGCGCGAGGCGAACTGGCTGATCCTGCGGCATTTCCATCTGGGCTCGCAGGTGCTGACCTTCATCGGCCGCAACTCGCCCGCGCCGGTGGACACCAACCCCCTGGAGCCGGCCGACATCGATGCGCTGAAGGATCACATGTTCCTGAAGCACGACCTGAACCTTTTCAACTTCGTGATCCGGCTCAACAAGGCGCTGCGCGAGCAGGGGCTGGCGCTGCGCAAGCCCGAGCACATCGACTTCTCGATGATCCGCGAGCCGGGCCTGAAGCTCGAAGACATGCCGCATGGCAGGCTCAATTTTCTGGACCTGCAGAGTGCGATCGAACTCTTCACGCCGCTCTACCAGCTGATGCTGACCGACAACGACTTCTGGCGCGCCGCCAACTCCCTGCAGCTCGACGAAACCATCGGCATCTATGCGGCCACCCTGCTGGCTGCGCCGGAGCATCTGGTGCTGGTCAACAACAAGCATCCGCTGGTGCCGCTGTCGACCTTGCGGGCCGGGCACCGGCTCGTGATCCACGGTCTGTCGACCGAAATGCTTCACAGCCTGTTGCAACGGTTTCAGCTGGCACAGGCGCAAGGAGTGGCCGTCGACACCACCACCGGGCCGGCCGAGGCATGATGTCGGCATGAACAAATCCCTCGTTGCCTCGCTCGCTTTGGCCGCCTGCTGTGCGGGCGCGCCCGCGCAGGAAGTCAAGGTGCCGGTTCAGACCAGCGACAAGGGAGTCGTGTATGTCGCCCCGAACGTGTCGTCGACCGAAGACTCGGCCAACACCAAGGGCGCCGTGATGGGCGTGGAGCGCCCCGATGGAAGCGGCGTCTATGGCGGCGTCGACACCTCAGGCCCCCGGCCTGCGTATTCGGCCGGCGCCAGCACGGGCGGCAATGTGTCGTTCTCGGCCGGCGTCAAGTCGGATGGAAAGAACAATGCCGGCGCAAAGGCCGGCGTCACGATCAAATATTAGGCGCCGACGGGCAGGTACTGGTCGCGGTGGCCGGCCAGCCAGCGCGCCGACAGATCGCTGTCGTGCTGCCCTGGATGAAAGTCTTCACGCAGGTAATCGCGCCAGGCGCCGATGTTCTGGCGTACCAGCCCCTGCCGTCCGAACAGCAGCCGCGCTGCGCTGCGCCAGGTGCCGAAACGCCATAGCGTGCCATCGCGCCGCAGGTTGGCCAGTGTCTGGCGCGCCACGTCGAGCAGAAAAGAGGTCGTGATGCGCCGGAACCAGCGCACACGCCAGGCATGGTTGCCGTCGAGCGCGCGGTAGAGGTCGAAGGCAGCGGCCTTGTGCTCGGTCTCTTCGGCGCTGTGCCAGAGCCACAGCGTCTGCAGCCGCGGCTCGGCGCCCGCCAGCACCTCGGGGTGGGCCAGCAGCCATTCACCCATCATCGCGGTGAAGTGCTCGGTGGCGGCGGTGACCGCGATCGCATGGCGCGGGTCGGCGCCCTCGAGCAGCTTTTGCTGCTCGAGCATGCGCGGCGTCCATTGGTCGATCAGGCCTTGTCGCGCCAGATGCTCGTTGAAGCGCACATGGATGCGCCGGTGTGCCGCCTCCTGCCCGATGAAGCCCTTGATCGCCTCGCGCCAGCGCTCTTGCCGGTCGGCTGCAAGGGCCTGCACCCCGGCACGCACCGCGTCGATGAAGAACTGCTCGCCAACGGGAAAACTCATCGACAGCGCGTTGAGCAGCGCAGTCCGGAATGCGTCACCACCGCACCAGTGGCGCGCCACCGGCGCCTCCAGGTCGATCAGCAGGCGGCGCACGGCGAGGGCGGACACCTTATTTCTTGCTCTGGGGCAGATCCTTGACCGCGGCCAGCATCTTCTCGACATGCTTGAACGGGTTCAGGCTCTGGTAGTAAGACGCCACGGCGCCATTGGGCGCAATCACGTAGGAGATACGGTTGGCATAGTCGGGCCGGGTCTGCATGATCGCGTCGAACGACTTGCTGATGTTCTTGGTTTCGTCCGAAGCGACCGGAAATTTGCCCTGGCAGGCCTGGTTCGAGAATTTCGACAGCGTGTCCATGTCATCGGTAGAAACACCGATAACCGTGGTGTTCATCGCTGCGAACTGATCAATGGCGTCGGCAAAAGCATGGGCTTCGATCGAGCAACCCACCGAAAAGGCGGCGGGGAAGAAATACACGACCACCGGGCCCTTGGCCAACGCCTGGGAGAGCGAATAGGTGAAGGGCTGGCCCGCCAGCGCCGCCGGCGCCGTGAAGGGAGCCACCTTTTCGCCGACATCCAGCGCTGCCAAAGCTGGCGTGGCAGCGCCGAAACAGAGCATCATCGGCACCCACGCAAGCAACTGATTGAACCGTATCGTCATGGCCAATTCCTTCGAACAGATAAGCGCTATCTTATGCCTGCCCCAGCTTCGGCGCGGCCTGCGGGTCATGCTCGCACTGGGCCTGGTGGCGCTGCTCGGGGCCTGCGGCACCTTGCCGCCACGCACCGTCATGAACGAGACCGCCGCACTCGCGCCCGACCCCGGCACGGCGCTCGCGAAGATCGTTGCCGCATCAACGCCGCCGGGCGAGCATTCGGGCTTTCGCCTGATGCCGCTGGGCGTCTATTCGCTTGACGCGCGCATCGAACTCGCCCGCCGTGCCCAGCGCTCGCTCGACGTGCAGTACTACGTGATCGAGAACGACGGCGCCGGCGGATTGCTGCTGCGCACGCTGAAGGAAGCGGCCTTGCGAGGCGTGCGGGTGCGCCTGCTGGTAGACGACCTGTATACCGCCCACACCGACCAGCTGCTGCTGGCGCTGGCGGCCACGCCCAACATCGAGGTGCGCCTGTTCAACCCGTTCTGCTGCGCGCGCGACCAGCTCGCCGGCCGCTTCATCGCCTCCGCCTTCGACATCAAGCGGCTCAACCACCGCATGCACAACAAGCTGTTCATCGCCGACGGCGTGATGGCCGTGGCTGGCGGGCGCAACATCGCCGACGAGTATTTCCTGCTCAACAGCGCGCAGAACTTTGTCGACATGGACGCCGTGGTGGTCGGCAAGGTCGTGCCGCAGCTGGCAGACATCTTCGACACCTACTGGAACAGTGAAGAGGTCTATCCGATCGCCAACATCGTCAAACCCCACAGCGGCCGCGCCGCGATGACCGAGGAGTTCGACCAACGCGTCGGCATGGCCGGCCCGCCGCCCAAGGTGGTGCTGCCGCCGACCGACGTGCTCGGCTACGGCCCGATCGGCGAAGAGCTCGACGCCGGCCGCATGGGCCTGCTGTGGGGCCCGGCCAATGCGGTGGCCGACCCGCCGACCAAGCTGCGCTACATGACCGCCGACGAGGCGCTGGCCACCAGCGTCACCATGCGTTTCTGGACGCAACTGCTCACGGCCGAGAGCGACGTTCTGCTGACTTCTCCGTACCTGGTGCCCGGCGAGCGCGGCATGGAGGCCTTCGAGGCACTGCGCAAGCGCGACGTGACCGTGACCATGCTGACCAACTCGCTCGCCGCCAACGACGAGCCGCTGGTGCACAGCGGCTATGCGCGCTACCGGCAGCGGCTGCTGGTCGCGGGCGTCGAGTTGTACGAGCTGAGCCCGGCGCGCACCACGCGCAATCTGCGGCTGGGCATGTTCGGAAAATCGCTGGGGCGGCTGCATGCCAAGACGGCGGTGGTCGACAAGCGCAAGCTGTTCATCGGCTCGGTCAACCTCGACCCGCGCTCGGCCACGCAGAACACCGAGCTCGGCATCGTGGTCGACAGCCCGCAGCTGGCGCGCGAACTGCTGCGCATCATCAACATCAGCAAGCTCGAGAGCGCCTACCGCCTGCGGCTGCTGGCCAACAAGAGCACGATCGAATGGCTGACGATGGACGACGACAAGGAAATGATCCTGACCTCGGAGCCTGAGTCAACCTGGCTGCAGCGCTTCAAGAACACCGTGCTGGGGCCGCTGGTGCCGGAAGACCTGCTGTAGCTCAAGCGGGCGCCATCTGCGCCGGGTCGTAGAAAAACTCTTCCTCGGCAATGCGCTCGCCTTCCCAGCGCTGCCAGGCAAGCTCCTCGATGTGCAGGGTGCGGCCGTCTGTGCCGGTGGCGTCGAAGATCCATCGGATCACGACATGGTCGCCGTTCACCAGCACCGGCCGCACGCAGCGTGCGACCACCCAGGCGGTGCGCGCCAGCGCAGCGGCCTCGTGCGCCATCAAAGCGGCGCGGCCGCGGCGTGGCTCGGCCTGGTTTTCGCGCATGCTGGCGTTCTGGGTGTAGTAGTCCTCGATCGTCTGCACGCTGGCGCCGCTTTCGACGGCGGTGATGAAGGCTTCCAACCGGGCCGGGCTCGGCATGCTCAGGTTTTGACTTTCACTTCGACGCGGCGCGCCTCCGCCGGCGGCCCGTCGGCCTGGGTCTGCGTCGGTTTGGCCAGCTCGATCTTGTCGGCCGGCGCGCCCGCGGCCTTCAGTGCTTCGCCGACAGCCTCGGCGCGTTGCTTGGCCAGCTCGGCGTTCTTCGCCGGATCGCCGCTGGCGTCGTGGTAGCCGCTCACTAGCACTGTGCTGCCGCTTTGCACCGCCTTGATCACGTCGGCCAGCGCTTCCTTGGCATTGGGCGCCACCTCCGCCTTGCCGGTGACGAAGTAGAACTTCACGATGCCGTTCTCGACCTTGACCATCGCGGCCTCGGCCGAGGCCATCGCCGCGGGCGCCGCGGGCGCCGCAGGTGCTGCAGCGGCGGGTGCGCTCACCGCTGCAGGCGCAGGCGCAGGCGCCATCGGCACCGCCGCGGACTTGCCGCCGTGGAACTGCACCACCAGCGGCACGATCAGCAGCGCCACGATGTTGATGATCTTGATCAGCGGATTCACCGCCGGGCCGGCGGTGTCCTTGTAGGGGTCGCCGACGGTGTCGCCGGTGACGGCCGCCTTGTGCGCCTCGGAGCCCTTGCCACCGTGGTGGCCGTCCTCGATGTACTTCTTGGCGTTGTCCCAGGCGCCGCCGCCGGTGCACATCGAAATGGC
>JBDUCH010000106.1:0-11590 GCA_040003555.1 Variovorax sp.
GGCAACGCCTCGGGCCTGAACGACGGCGCTGCCGCCGTGATGGTGATGACGGCCAGGAAGGCCGCCGCGCTGGGCCTGCAGCCACTGGCCGTGATCCGCGCCTACGCGACCGCGGGCCTCGATCCGTCGCTGATGGGCATGGGCCCGGTGCCCGCGTCGCAGCTGGCTCTCAGGAGGGCCGGCTGGAAGGCGCAAGACCTGGATCTCATGGAGATCAACGAAGCCTTCGCGGCGCAGGCCTGTGCGGTCAACCGAGAGATGGACTGGGACACCAGCAAGATCAACGTCAACGGTGGCGCCATCGCCATCGGCCACCCCATCGGCGCCTCGGGCTGCCGCGTGCTGGTGACGCTGCTGCACGAGATGCGCCGCCGCGGCGCGAACAAGGGCCTGGCGTCGCTGTGCATCGGCGGCGGCATGGGTGTCGCGCTCGCGGTAGAACGCGCCTGAACCAATTTTTGTCACACAACGAGGAGCACATCAATGAGCGAACAACAAGGCAAGCAGCAGGTGGTGCTGGTCACCGGGGGCATGGGTGGCCTGGGCGAGACGATCTCCACCAAGATGGTGGACGCGGGCTACAAGCTCGCGGTGACCTACTCGCCGGGCAACAAGACGCATGCGGACTGGGTGGCGCAGATGAAGGGGCGCGGCTACGAGATCCTCGCCGTGCCCTGCGACGTGGCCGACTACGGATCGTGCACGCAGGCGGTGGCCGAGGTGGTCACGCGGCTGGGCCCGGTCGACGTGCTGGTCAATAACGCCGGCATCACGCGCGACATGACCTTCAAGAAGATGGACCGCGTCAACTGGGACGCCGTGCTGCGCACCAACCTGGACAGCCTGTTCAACATGAGCAAGCAGGTCGCCGACGGCATGGTCGATCGCGGCTGGGGCCGCATCATCAACGTCTCGTCGGTGAACGGCTCCAAGGGCGCGTTCGGCCAGACCAACTATTCCGCCGCCAAGGCCGGCGTGCACGGTTTCACCAAGGCACTGGCGCTCGAGGTGGCAAAGAAGGGCGTCACCGTCAACACGATCTCGCCCGGCTACATCGGCACGAAGATGGTCACCGCGATCCCCAAGGAAGTGCTCGACAGCAAGATCCTGCCGCACATCCCGGTCGGCCGGCTCGGCAAGCCGGAGGAAGTGGCGGGCCTGATCATCTACCTCGCCTCAGAAGAAGCGGCATTCGTCACCGGTGCCAACATCGCCATCAACGGCGGTCAGCACATGCAATGAGCAAGACATCATGATCCTCAAGAACGGTATCGATCAGGTCGCGCTGATCAGCAAATTCACCGAAGCCTCGGCCAAGCAGGGCGAGTCGATCCGCAAGACGGTTCACGAAGCGACGCTCAAGGCCCTGCAGGGCCGCGAGCTGACGTTGGCGAACATCCGCCAGGTGCTGGGCTCGGTCGCCAAGGCGGCTTCGGCCGGTGCTGCGGGCAGCTCGCTGCCTGCGCCCGACGTGGAAAGCCTGCTCGGCAAGGTCTTTGCCGGCATGGACGGCGCACTGGAGCAGGCCGTGCTGGCCAACCAGCGTGCGCTGCAGCAGCTGGTCGATCAGGGCGTGAGCCTGCGCGAGACCCAGCTCAAGAAGGCGCTGGCCGACATCGAGAAGATGGAGGACGCGCTGTTCGCCACCGTGCGCAAGGCGGCAACGGCCGCGGGTGCGGGCGCCGGTGCACCACTGGAAGGGCCGTGGGCCGGTGTCTACAAGGCCGTGCAGGGCAAGGGTACCGACACCGGTGCACGCGCCACGGCAACCGTCGAGCGCCTGATGGAAGATGCGCACAAGAGCATGCGCGACGGACGCGCGATGGGCTTGCGTGCGTCGCAGGCGCTGATCGACAGCTACTCGACGCTGGTCAGCGGCGTGCTCATCGGCATGGCGGAAGCATTGAAGCAGGGCGGTGCCGCCAAGCGCTGACATGCGACGATGGACGCCCTGATCCTCGCCCGCATGCAGTTCGCGGCCAACATTACTTTCCACATCCTGTTCCCGACCATCAGCATCGCGCTGGGCTGGCTGCTGCTGTTCTTTCGCTGGCGCTGGCTGCGCACGCGCGGCGTCGATGCGCAGCTGGCACAGGGCTGGCTCGATGCGTACCGCTTCTGGACAAAGGTGTTCGCGCTGACTTTCGCGCTGGGCGTGGTCAGCGGCATCACCATGAGCTTCCAGTTCGGCACCAACTGGCCGGGCTTCATGGAGAAGGTCGGAAACGTGGCGGGCCCGCTGCTGGGGTATGAAGTGCTCACGGCCTTCTTCCTCGAAGCCGGTTTTCTCGGCGTGATGCTGTTCGGCCACGGCAAGGTCGGCGAGCGCGTGCACCTGATGGCGACGCTGCTGGTGGCCTTCGGCACCACGCTGTCGGCGTTCTGGATCCTGGCACTGAACTCCTGGATGCAGACGCCCGCCGGGCACGAGATCGTCGATGGCGAATTCCACGTCGCCAGCTGGATGGCGGTGATCTTCAATCCCTCGTTTCCGTACCGCTTCGCGCACATGCTGCTGGCCTCGGCGCTCACCTGCGCCTTCCTGTTGACCGGGCTGTCGGCATGGCAGGCGTTGCGCGGCACCGGCCAGCGCAGTGCCGCGCGCGTGATGCGGGTGGGCCTGACACTGGCCGCCGTTCTTATACCGGTGCAGATCATCGTCGGCGACATGCACGGCCTGAACACGCTCGAACACCAGCCGGCCAAGATCGCGGCGATGGAAGGCATCTGGGAAACCGAGCGCGGCGCGCCGCTGCTGCTGTTCGCCATTCCCGACGCGAAGGAGCGCAGGAACCACTTCGAGATTCCAGTGTCCCACGGCGCGAGCCTGATCCTTACGCACAAGGCCGACGGCGAGCTCCGGGGCCTGAACGACTTCCCCGGCGCCCACCCGCCGCCGTTGCCGATGTTCTTCGCCTTCCGCATCATGGTCGGCATGGGGATGCTGATGCTGGCGACGAGCTGGCTCGGCTGGTGGCTGTACCGGCGCGCGCGTTGGCAGCCAGCCCGGCTGCCGCGCGCGCTGCTGTGGCTTTTCGCGGGCATGACCTTCTCCGGCTGGGTGGCCACGGTGGCTGGCTGGTACGTTACCGAGATCGGCCGTCCGCCCTTCATCGTCTATGGCCTGGTGCGCACGGCTGACGTGGTCTCCAGCGTGCCGTCCGCCATGATCGGGCTGACGCTGGCGCTCTACGTTGCGCTGTACCTCGCGCTGATTGTCGCCTACGTTGCCGTGCTGAAGTACATGGCCGAGAAGCCCGAGGCGCTGCTGCCATCCCCGTCACCGCCCGATACCGGCATCGCGGCGGTTCTCCAGGGAGGCCGCGCATGAACGCGATGAGCTTCGACGCCGCATTGCCGGTGATCTTCATGGTGCTGATGGGCGTCTCGATGCTGGTCTACGTGATCAGCGACGGCTACGACCTCGGCGTGGGCATGCTGATGCACCGCGCCACCGATGCCGAGAAGGACGTGATGGTCGCCTCGATCGGCCCGTTCTGGGACGCCAACGAGACCTGGCTCGTGCTCGGCGTCGGCATCCTGCTGATCGCGTTCCCGCGCGCACACGGCGTGGTGCTGGGCGAGCTCTACCTGCCGGTCGCGTTCATGCTGATCGGGCTGATGCTGCGCGGCGTCGCGTTCGACTTTCGCGTCAAGGCGAGAGACACGCACAAGCGGACCTGGGACCGCCTCTTTTTCGCCGGCTCGACCGTCGCCGCCGTCTCGCAGGGCTGGATGCTAGGGCGCTACGTGAGCGGCTTCGGCACCGGCTGGAACTACCCGCTGTTCGCCGCGGCGATCGCGGTCGCGCTGCCGATGGCCTATGTGCTGATGGGCGCGACCTGGCTGATCATGAAGACCGAGGGTGAATTACAGGAGCGTGCCGTGCAGTGGGCGCGCACCGCCTGGGCGCCGATGGTCGGCGGCATGCTGCTGATCTCGATGGCCACGCCCTGGGTCAGCAACACGGTGCGCGAGCGCTGGTTCGCGCTGCCCGAGATCCTGGCGCTGGCGGCGATCCCGCTGATGACGAGCGTGGCGCTGCTGGCCGTGCGCGGCCTGCTGAACACGCGCATGGTGCGCGGGCCGGTGTGCTGGCTGCCTTTCGTGCTGCTGATCATGGTGTTCGTGCTCGGCTTCCTGGGCCTGGCCTACAGCATCTACCCCTATGTGGTGATCGACCGGCTCACGATCTGGCAAGCCGCGAGCAGCGCACCCGCGCTCAAGGTGATCCTTGTCGGCGCGTGCATCTCGGTGCCGGCGATCGTGGCCTACACCGTCTTCTCCTACCGGGTCTTCCGCGGCAAGACCGGGGAATTGAGCTATGCCTGAGCAGCAGGTGCTGAACCTGCCCGTGCATCACCGGGCTCCCACTGATGCGGCCCGCCCGGCCTTGTGCAATAACGGGTTCATGCCTTCTGAAAAAACAAGCCGCTGGCGGGCCCTGCCGCGCTGGTGCGGCGGGCTGGCCCTCGTGGCCCTGGCGGCGCTGGCCGGCCATCAGGTGGCAATGCAGACCGGGTTGGCGCGCTTGCGCGAGGCGGCCGACCACCGGCTCGACATGCTGGCAACCGGACTCGACGCCGACCTGATTCGCTTCGACTACCTGCCCGCGCTGCTGGAGATGACGCCGATCGTTCCGGCGCTGCTCGGCGCGCCCTCCGATGCGGGGCTGCGCGATTCGGTCAATCGCTACCTCGATGGCGTCGGCGCCGCGGCCGGTGCCGAGATGCTCTATGTGCTCGATGGCACGGGAACTTCGCTGGCCGCGTCCGACTGGGATCGCCCCGGCACGACGGTCGGCCAGGATCTGTCGTTCCGGCCCTACGTGATCGATGCGTTAAAGCAGGGCCGGGGACGCTTCTACGGCGTCGGCATCACCAGCGGGCGGCCGGGCTATTACCTCTCCTATGCCTTGCGCCGTGACCAGCCCATGCGCGGCGTGGTCGCCGTCAAGGTCAACCTCGAAGAAACCGAGCGCGCCTGGCGCAAGCTGCCGGGCGACGTGCTGCTGATAGACCAGCGCGGCGTGGTGATCCTGTCCACGCGCGAGCAGCTGAAGTTCCGGCCCCTGCTGGCGCTCGACGGGTTGCAGCGGGCCGAGGTGCTGCGTTCCCGGCCCTATGGCGAAGCGGCCCTGCAGCCGCTGCAGTGGCGCCGCACGGAAGCCCTGGCCCGCGACGTGCAGGTCGTCGCGCTTGACGGGCAGGATCAACTCGCCTCGTCGCGTTCGCTCCGGGGCGCGCCCTGGCAACTGGTGGTGCTCGACGAGATGGCGCCGCTGCGGGTGGCGGCGCGCAATGGCGCCATCACGGCAGCCCTGGCAATGGCGGTGCTGCTGCTGGTGGCCGTCACGCTGTGGCAGCGCCGCCGCGCCGAGCGGCAGAAGCTGGCCAACCAGTCCGCGCTGCAGGCGGCGCATGACAGCCTCGAGTCCACCGTGGTCGCGCGCACCGCGGAACTGCGCGCGGCCCAGGGCGAGCTGGTGCATGCCGGCAAGATGGCGGCGCTCGGCCAGATGTCGGCCGGCGTGGTGCACGAGCTGAACCAGCCGCTCACGGCCATGCGCACGCTGTCCGAGAGCGCCGGCATCCTGCTCGACCACGATCGCCTCGACGACGTGCGCGGCAACCTGCAGCGCATCCGCGGCATGGTGGATCGTCTCGCGCGGCTGACGTCGCAGCTCAAGACCTTTGCGCACAAGAGCGAGCTGCCCCGTGCGCCTGTGCAACTGGCGCGCAGCATTGCCGATGCACAGCTCATCGTTGCCGAGGCAATGAAAGAGCACGGCATTGCGGTCGAGGTTGACCTGCAGCCGCCGACGCTTGGCGTCATGGCCGAGGAGGCAGCCCTTGGCAGCGTGCTCGTCAACCTGATGAGAAACGCGGTCGATGCCATGCAGCAGGCGCCGCGGCGCACGCTGCGCCTCGCCGCGCGATCGCAAAATGGCCGCGTGCTGCTTGCCGTGAGCGACACTGGTTCCGGAATCCCCGCCGACATCCTGCCGCGCCTGTTCGAGCCCTTCGTCACGAGCAAGCCGGCGGGTTCGGGGCTGGGTCTGGGCCTGCTGATCTCGGCCCAGCTGGTGCGGGCCATGGACGGTACGCTGCGTGCATCCAACCAGCAGGAGGGCGGCGCGTGCTTTGTGGTCGATCTGCCCGCTGCCGCAATACAGGAGTGAACAAGGAGTGAACAACAAGTGAGCGAAACCACCGCCATTCGGGTGCTGCTGGTCGAAGACGACGCAGACGTCCGTCTCAGCGTGACCCAGGCGCTGACCCTGGCCGGTTTGGAGGTCGATCCGTTTCCGAGCGTCGAACGCGCGCGCGCCCACATCGGTTTCGGTGCACCGGCGGTCGTGGTCTGCGACGTGCGCCTGCCCGGTGTCAGCGGCACCGAATGGCTGCGCGAGGTGCGCGCCATCGATGCCGAGTTGCCCGTGATCCTGGTGACGGGCCACGGCCACATCGCCATGGCCGTGGAGGCCATGCGCGAAGGCGCCTATGACTTCATCGAGAAGCCGTTCAGCTCCGAGCGGCTGGTCGCCATCGTGCGCCATGCGATCGAGCGCCGGCGGTTGACGCTGCAAGTGCGCTCGCTGCGCGATGCGCTCGAGAACTGGCACGGCATCCAGGCTGTGCTGATTGGCCGTTCCGCGCAGATGCAACTGGTTCGCCGCACCGTGATGACGCTGGCGGAAACCTCGGCGGACGTACTGATCTACGGCGAGACCGGCACCGGCAAGGAGCTCGTCGCCCGTTGCCTGCACGACCACAGCGAGCGCCGGCGGCAGCATTTCGTGCCGCTCAATTGCGGCGGCCTGCCCGAGTCGCTGGCCGAGAGCGAGCTGTTCGGGCACGAGGCCGGGGCCTTCACCAGCGCCAACCGGATGCGGGTGGGAAAGTTCGAATACGCGAACGGCGGCACGCTGTTTCTCGACGAGATCGAGAGCATGCCGATGGCGGTGCAGATCAAGCTGCTGCGCGCCCTGCAGGAGCGCACCGTGGAGCGCATCGGCTCGAACAAGGCCATTCCGTTCGACTGCCGTGTCGTTGCCGCGAGCAAGGACGACCTCAAGGATCTGAGCGATCGGCAGAAGTTCAGGGCCGACCTGTATTACCGGATCGGGGTCGCCTTCATCGAGTTGCCGCCGCTGCGCGAGCGCCGCGAAGACATCCCGTTGCTGTTCGAGCATTTCACCTTGCTGGCGGCCAGCCGGTATGAACGCGCCGCACCCGCACCGAGCCGCGCGCAACTGGCCGACCTGATGGCCTACGCCTGGCCCGGCAACGTGCGCGAACTGCGCAACGTGGCCGATCGCTTCGTGCTTGGCCTGCTGGGCGAACGCTTGACGCAGACCCGCGGCACCTTCGAGGCGCCGGCCGGCCTTCCGCGTGGGCTGCCGCAGCAGGTCGAATCGTTCGAGCGGGCAGTGATCGTCGAGGAACTGCGCCGCCACCAGGGCGATCAGCCGGCGACGGCCAGTGCGCTTTCCATCCCGCGGCAGACGCTGCACGACAAGGTGCGCAAACTCGGTATTGCGGCCGAGGAGTTCAAAGCGGCCAGCGAGTGACCGAGCCCGGCCCGAAAACGCTCAAAGGCCGGCCGCGACCGCGTTGCCGGCCACGCGCCGCTGCACCCGCACCAGCAGCGTGATGGCAATGGTCATGTTCAACAGGTTCCACGCGATGCCGTTGATGAAGGCCGCGTGGTAGCTCCCGGTCAGGTCGAACACCTTGCCGGACATCCAGCCGCCCAGCGCCATGCCGAGCAGGGTGCAGCCGATGATGGTGCCCACGCGGGCGCTGGCTTCCGCCGGCGGAAAGTGCTCGCGCACGATGATGGCGTACGAGGGCACGATGCCGCCCTGGAACAGCCCGAACAGCGCCGACACCAGGAACAGCGGCACCAGGCCGTCGAACGGCAGGAACATGAAGAGGGCCACGCACTGCAGCACCGAGCCGAGCAGCAGCGTGCGCAATCCGCCGATGCGGTCGCAGATCGCGCCCGAGATCAGGCGGCTGGCGATCCCGCAGGCCAGCATCAGCGACAGCATCTGCGCGCCACGCGCCGAACCGTAGCCGAGATCGGTGCAGTAGGCGACGATGTGCACTTGCGGCATCGCCATCGCCACGCAGCACGCCACGCCGGCCACGCACAACATGCCTTGTGCCGCGCCAAGGCTCAGGCCGAAAGGGCGCATGGTTTGCATCGTGACCGGCCGGCCTGCCGCGGCGGCGGGGGCGGCAGCCATCACCGCGGCCGGCGGCCGCGGGCGCATGAAGAGCGCCAGCGCCGCCATCACGAGCCCGCAGAAGATTCCCAGACCCACATAGGTCGCGCGCCAGCCGGCGACCTCCACGAAGTGCTGGACGATTGGCGGCCACACCGCCCCCGCGACGTAGTTGCCGCTCGCGCAAACGGCCACCGCCATGCCGCGGCGCTTGACGAACCAGAGCGAGGTGTCGGCCACCAGCGGCGCGAACACGGCGCCACTGCCCAACCCGACGAGCAGGCCTTGTACCAGCGAAAACGCAAGGATGCTGCCGGCAAAGCTGGAGGCGATGTAGCCCAGCCCCACGCACACCGCGCCCGCCAGCAGCGGCCACATCACGCCGTAGCGGTCGGCCAGCTTGCCCATGACCACGCCGCCCAGGCCGAAGCCGATCATCAGCAGGGTATAGGGGAGCGATGCCTCGGCCCGCGCAACGCCGAAGTCCGCCTGCACCGCAGGCAGCATGACCGACACCACGTACATGCCGCTGCTGCCCACCGTCATGATCAGCAGCGTGACGAAGAGTCGCCACATCGCGTAGCGTGAGTCGGCTTCATGTTTTATTGGAGTGTGTGCCATGGCCTACAACTCTACCCATACGGGCTGGTGGTCGGATGCGCGCGTCTGCAGGTCGACGCCGATGTGCTGCACACGCGGTGCGAGCGTGTCGCTGACGAACACGAAGTCGCAAGCCATCGGTTCCGGCCCGTGGCTGCGGTCGAATAGCCGGAAGGTCGGCGCATGGGGTGCCGTGCCATGCACCAGCGGCCAGGCATCCTGCAGGTGCCCAGAGCCGAACGGTTGCTGGATCACCGCGTACTCCGGCTCGCCGGGCGTCAAGTTGAAGTCGCCGCACAGGATGGCATGCGGCGTGTGCACTTTGGCCTGGAATGGCGAACGGCTGTCGTCGGCCTGCGGCGGTGTCGCGGCTTGCGCGCAGGCCTCGACGTGCAGCGCACGCACCGCCTGCGCCTGTGCCATGCGCTGCGGCTTGCTGTAGTACTCGAGGTGCGTGGTCATCACGCGCACCGCGCCGAGCACCGGGTCGCGCAGCGTGGCGACCGTGCACATGCGCGGCATGCTGGGCACCCCGCCATCGGCCGGCCAGGGCAGGGCGTGGTGCTGCACCTGCGCAACGGGCAGACGCGTCGCGATCAGGTTGCCGAAGCGCTGGCGCCGGCCCTCTGCGTCGAACTCGTCGACCGCCGCGCCGAAAAAGATCCGGAAGCCCGGCAGCAGTGCCTGCAGTTCGGCCGGCTGGTCGCCCGGCGCGCCCGGCATGCTGTGGTAGCCCTGCGCGATCTCCTGCAGGCACAGCACGTCGAAGTCGCCCATCGAGCGCGCGCCGTCGACGATGCGCTGCGGGCTCACGACCTCGTCGAGGCCGCGGCACCACTGCGTGTTCCATGTGACCATTTTCATTACTTGCTGCTCGCCCGCATGAAGATGGTATCGGGTCAGTATAGAAAGCCGTTGTGACAGGTGGTTGCACGTTGGCGTCAGTGTTTTCCTCAGCCGGTGGGAGACCATTCTTCGGTACAGTCCATCAGCCTGAACGGCTCTACAACCAAGGAAAATTCATGAGCAAAAAAGTCGCGTATGTCACCGGAGGGATGGGTGGCATCGGTACCGCTATCTGTCAGCGGCTTCACAAGGACGGTTTCACGGTGATCGCCGGCTGCGGCCCGACCCGTGACCATGCCAAATGGCTGGCCGAGCAGAAGGCCGAGGGCTACGAGTTTTTCGCGTCGGTCGGCAATGTGGGCGACTGGACTTCGACGGTCGATGCATTCGCCAAATCCAAGACCGAGCACGGCACCATCGATGTGCTGGTGAACAACGCCGGCATCACGCGCGACCGCATGTTCCTGAAGATGTCTCCGGAAGACTGGAGCGCGGTGATCGAAACCAACCTCAACAGCATGTTCAACGTCACCAAGCAGGTGGTCGGCGACATGGTCGAAAAGGGCTGGGGCCGCATCATCAACATCAGCTCGGTCAATGGCGCGAAGGGCCAGGCCGGCCAGACCAACTACTCCGCTGCCAAGGCCGGCATGCACGGCTTCACGATGGCGCTGGCGCAGGAGCTGGCCAACAAGGGCGTGACGGTCAACACCGTGAGCCCGGGCTACATCGGCACCGACATGGTCAATGCGATCCGCCAGGAGGTGCTCGACAAGATCATAGCCACCATTCCAGTCAAGCGCCTCGGCAAGCCGAGCGAAATCGCTTCGATCATTTCGTGGCTGGCCACCGACGAAGGCGGCTATTCAACCGGCGCTGATTTCTCGGTCAACGGCGGTTTGCACATGCACTGAAGAGGGGTCAGCTTCCCGTCAGTACAAGACCCGCTTCGGCGGGTTTTTTCATGGGCGTTCCACTCGTGAAATTGTGGAAACCCACATGCGCGCGGCGCGCCGCGGCGCTACAGTGCACGGGTCGTACACCTCGCCCTTCGGCGGGCGCGACGCATTCTCCAGGAGACATAGCGATGTCCGCTACAACAACACCAACAACGACAAAGCCGCCGCTGTACAAATCGTTGTACCTGCAGGTGATCACCGCCGTGATCATCGGCGTGCTGCTCGGCTACTTCTATCCCTCGGTCGGCGAAACGATGAAGCCGCTCGGCGACGGCTTCATCAAGCTCATCAAGATGATGATTGCGCCGATCATCTTCTGCACGGTCGTGGTCGGCATCGCCGGCATGGAAGACATGAAGAAGGTCGGCAAGACCGGCGGCCTGGCCTTGCTGTATTTCGAGATCGTGAGCTCGATCGCGCTGATTGTCGGCCTGGTGCTGGTCAACCTGCTCAAGCCCGGCGCAGGCATGAACATCGATGCGGCCAGTATCGACACCAAGGCCATCGCCGCCTACACCGGCCCCGGCAAGATGGAGGGCACGGTCGACTTCCTGCTGCACGTCATTCCCAACACGCTGGTCGATGCCTTCGCCAAGGGCGAGATCCTGCAGGTGCTGCTGATCGCGGTGCTGTTCGGCTTTGCGCTGCACAAGTTCGGTGGCCGCGGCACGCTGATCTTCGACGTGATCGAAAAGGGCTCCCATGTGCTCTTCACCATCGTCAACTACATCATGAAGCTCGCGCCGATCGGCGCCTTCGGCGCAATGGCGTTCACGATCGGCAAATACGGCGTGGGCTCGCTGTTCTCGCTCGGCAAGCTGATGGGCGTGTTCTACCTGACCTGCCTGCTGTTCATCTTCGTGGTGCTTGGCACCATCGCGCGCTTCCACGGCTTCAGCATCTGGAAGTTCATCAAGTACATCAAGGAAGAACTGCTGATCGTGCTGGGCAC
>JBDUCH010000107.1:0-11581 GCA_040003555.1 Variovorax sp.
TCTTCTCGCGCGAGATCGCATCCACCAACATCAACATTTCGCGATTCATGCCACCTAGCTCCTCAATCAATCCGGCAAACCGGTTTCCGCGGTCCTGGCCTTGCGGCCCTTGAAATCCACAATCGGCGCGAGCCGCGCATCGCGCAGCTCGTCCAATGCGAAGCCGAGCGCCTGCAACGGGGCGGGCTCTCTCTTCTTGCTCACTTTTTGTCCTGGCTTGGGTGCGGGGGCGTCGCTCCAGACGATCTGCCATCCACCCGACTCGGCACGCTCCAGCGTGCCGCGAAACTTCTTGCGGGTGGCCGACACCAGCGTCCCCGCAGCGGCACCCATCGGCGCCTTGAGCGTCAGGTCGATCACCTCGCCGACGAAACGCTCGAAATCCTTCTCGTGCCGCAGCGGGCGGTCGATGCCCGGCGACGAAACTTCCAGCCGCTTGTACTCGGCGCCGTCGACCTCCAGCGCGAACTGCAACTGCCGCGTGACCTTTTCGCAGTCCTCGACCGTCACGAACGGTTCGGGCGCGCCGGCCACAGCTTCCGAATTGGGGCCATTCCAGGGCAAATCAATCGTCACGCGCAGCAGTCCCCCGGCCGATCTTTCGATCTCGACCAGGTCGTAGCCGAGACCGGCTACGGTTTGTTCCACTGTCTGTTGCAATGCCACGTGTTCGAAAAAGCCCCATCAGAAATGCATAGACCAAAAAAAACGGGCGGTTGGTACCCGCCCGTTTGGTCGTGAGCCTCGGATTATATGCTTTTCCTGTGACAAATAAAGGGTTTACCTGCTCTCAGGGGGTTGCCGGACGCCGCGATCGGGCCCAGACCACGGCAAACAGCGCCGAGCCGAGCGCCAGCGCGGCCGCAGCGACCAGCAACGCGATCCCGAACGAGCCGGTGTGCTGGGCCAGCGGTGCCGCAAACAACGGCCCAAGGATCTGGCCCACGCCATACGACGCGGTGGCATAGCCGATCAACCCCGCCGCCGCATTGCCGCGCAGCCGGCGGGCTTCGCGCACCGCAAACAGGGTGATGGCGGTAAACGGCATGCCGAGCAACAGGCTGCCGATAGCGAACCCGGCGATGGTGGGCCAGACCACCGACAGCACCACGCCCAGCGCCTGCAGCGCATAGGCGGCGGCCAGCAACAGTCGGTTGTCCCAATGGCGGGGGGCGCGCGCACCGATCAGCGCGCCCGGAATGATTGCAGCACCGAACAGCGGCCAGAAATAGTCCGGCCAGGGCGAGCCCGGCAGCGCCTGGCGCGCGATCACCGGCAGAAAGGTCGCGGTGATGATGTAACCAAAGCCGGCCAGCCCGTAGAGCACCACCAGCCAGATCGCATCGCGGCGGGCCGAGCCCGATGCGGCCGCGCCCGGTATTGCCGCAGCCACCGGCGCGACGGTGCCGGCGGCGGCCGCACCATCGTCGAACACACGCCAGATCACCGCGATCAGCACCAGCGCGACGATGCCGAAACCGATCCAGCCCGCGCTCGACCCCCAGCGGCCGACCGCACCGCCCAGCAGGCCTGTGACTGCAATGCCGATGCCGGGCCCCGTGTAGATGACGCCACCCAGCGCCGGCGCATGGGTTTCGGCGAGCCGCCGCAGGCCCCAGCCCGACGCGAACACAAACACCCAGGCGCTCATCACGCCGGCCGCGGCGCGCAGCACGCCCCAGGCGGCAAAGCCGTCCAGCAACCCCATACCGAGCAGCAGCACCGCGGTGGCGACCAGCCCGCCGCGCACCATGGTCGGCGCCTTGACCCGGATCGCCGCGCAACTGACCGCGCCGAGGAAATAGCCGAGGTAGTTCATCGAAGCCAGCAGGCCACCGCCCTGCAGGTCGAGCTTGCCCTCGTGCAGCATGATCGGCAGCATCGGCGTGAAGGCGAAGCGGCCGAGCCCCATCGCCACGGCCAGGGTCACCATGCAGGCGAGCGCGGCGCGCCAGGCACCGCGCCGCGGGGCGGCTTCAGGAGTCTTCATCGTGTTCAATCGGCAAGAGCGGCTGCGACCAGCTTCTGCGTGTAGGGATGCTGCGGCGCCTCGAGCACCTGCTGCACCGGTCCGGCCTCCAGGATGGCGCCGTCTTTCATCACGATCACCTGGTGCGCCATGGCGCGGATCACCTCGACATCGTGCGTGATCAGCAGGTAGCTCAGCCCGCGTTCGCGCTGCAGGCGCTGCAGCAGGCCCAGCACCTGTTTCTGGATCGTGACGTCGAGCGCGCTGGTCGGCTCGTCGAGCACCAGCAATTGCGGATCGACGATCAGCGCCCGCGCAATCGCCAGGCGCTGGCGCTGGCCGCCGGAAAACTCGTGCGGATAGCGGTCGAGCAGCGCCGGAAACTGCGCCTCGGTCAGGCCCACGTCGTTCAGCGCCGCCAGGCTGCGCACGCGGCGCGCCGCCGTGTCGAGCCCGGGCTCGTGCACCTGCAGGCCTTCGCCGACGATCTGCTCGACCGTCAGGCGCGGCGACAGCGACGAGAACGGATCCTGAAAGACAACCTGCATCACGCGCCGCAGAGCGCGGTCGGCGATGCCGGCGCCAGCCCACTGCCGACCGTCGACGCGCAAAGCGCCCTCGTGTCGCAACAGGCCGAGCGCCGCAAGCGCCAGCGTCGATTTGCCGGAGCCCGATTCGCCGACCACGCCCAACGTCTGGCCCGGTGCGAGCGCGAAATCCACGCCCTGCACCGCCGCGAAAGCGCCCTTGCGGAACCAGCCGCGTAGGCCCGGCTGCGCGACCGGGTAGCTCACGCGCAGCGCTTTGGCTTCCAGCACCGGCGCCGCGCCCTGCCCGCCCGCGGCGGGCACCACGTTGCGCTCGGGGCGGCTGTCGATCAGCTTGCGGGTGTAGGCATGCTGCGGCGCCTCGAACACGGCCTGCACCGGCCCGTGCTCGACGATGTGGCCGCTCTCCATCACGGCCACGCGATCGGCGAAGCGCCGCACCAGGTTGAGGTCGTGCGTGATCAGAAGCACCGCCATGCCGTGCTTGCGCTGCAGGTCGTCGAGCAGCGCGAGGATCTGCGCACGCACCGTCACGTCAAGCGCTGTGGTTGGCTCGTCGGCCAGCAGCAGGCGCGGTTTGCAGGCCAGCGCCATCGCGATCATGGCGCGCTGGCGTTGGCCGCCCGACAACTGGTGCGGGAACGACTGCGCGCGCCGCTCGGGCTCGGGAATGCCGGTTTCGGCGAGCAACTGCACGGCGGCCGCCTGCGCCTCGCGCTTCGACAGGCCCTCATGCAGTTCCAGCACCTCGGCGATCTGGTCGCCGACCGGGTACAGCGCGTTGAGCGCGGTCATCGGCTCCTGGAAAATCATCGCGATCTCCTTGCCGCGGATGCCACGCAGCTGTCGCTCCGGAATGGCGAGCAGGTCGCGCCCGTCCGCCGGGCCCTGCGGGCCGAAAAGGCGGGCAACACCGGAAAGCTCGGCGTTTTGCACAAGGCGCAGCAGGCCGAGCGCCGTGACCGTCTTGCCCGAGCCCGACTCACCCACCAGCGCGAGCTTTTCGCCCGCCGCGATCCGGAAGTCGATGCCGTGCACCACCGCCTTGCCGCCGAACGCCACGCGCAGGTTCTTCACATCGAGCAGCGGTGTCGTCACTTGTCCATCTTTCTGGGGTCGAGCGCATCACGCAGCGCGTCGCCCATGAAGGTCAGCAGCATCAGCGTGACCACGAGCACGCCGAAAGTGGACAACGAGATCCACCACGCATCGATGTTGGCCTTGCCCTGGCTCAACAACTCACCGAGCGACGGCGTGCCGGGCGGCACGCCCAGCCCCAGGAAGTCGAGCGACGTCAGCGCCAGGATCGCCGCGCTCATGCGGAACGGCAGGAAGGTCACTACCGGCGTCATGCTGTTGGGCAGGATGTGCCGCCACATGATCTGCAGGTTGCCGACACCCAGCGCGCGCGCGGCCCGAACGTAGTCCATCTGCCGGTTGCGCAGGAACTCGGCGCGCACGTAGTCCGACAGGCCCATCCAGCCGAACAGGCTCAGCAGGATCAGCAGCAACGAAAGGCTGGGCGCAAAGATGGCGCTGAAGATGATCAGCAGGTACAACTCCGGCATCGCCCCCCAGATCTCGATGAAGCGCTGGAACGCGAGATCGGTCTTGCCGCCGAAGAAGCCCTGGATCGCGCCGGTAATGACGCCCAGCACCACGCCGACGAAGGTCAGCGCCAGCGCGAACAGCACACTCACGCGAAAGCCGTAGACCAGTTGCGCCAGCAGGTCGCGTCCGCGGTCGTCGCTGCCAAAAAAGTTCTGGCCGGACGGCGCCGCCGGATTGGGCGACTTCGCGAAGTAGTTGAGCGTCTTCGGGCCGTAGGGGTTCGGCGCGTAGATCGCCCAGTTGGCACCCTGCGTGATGCGCTCGCGGATGAAGGGGTCGAGGTAGTCGGCCGGTGTCTCGAAATCGCCGCCGAAGGTCTTCTCGGAGTAGTCGCGCAGCACCGGGAAGTAAGTCGTGCCCTCGTAGCGCACCACCAGCGGCTTGTCGGTCGAGAGCACCTCGGCAAAAAGGCTCAGCACCACCAGCACGCTGAAGACCACGAGGCTCCAGAAACCGAGCCGGTTGCGCTTGAAGCGCAGCCAGGCGCGATGGCCGGGGCTCAGGGAAACAGTCGGCGCGGCGCTAGTCAAATTTCACCCTTGGGTCGACCCAGATGTAGCAGAGGTCAGATATCAGCTTGGTCACCAGGCCGATCAGAGTGAACAGATACAGCGTGCCGAGCACCACGGGATAGTCGCGCCGGATCACGCTCTCGTAGCTCAACAGGCCCAGCCCGTCGAGCGAGAACAGCGTTTCGATCAACAGCGAGCCGGTGAAAAAGGCACCGATGAAGGCCGCCGGAAAGCCGGTAATGATCGGAATCAGCGCGTTGCGGAACACATGCTTCCACAGCACCTGCCGCTCGGTCAGGCCCTTGGCGCGTGCGGTCAACACGTACTGCTTGCGGATTTCTTCGAGAAAGGAGTTCTTGGTCAGCATCGCCGTCACCGCAAAGCTGCCGAGCACCATGGCCGTGATCGGCAAAGCGATGTGCCACAGGTAGTCGACCACCTTGGCGCCCCAGCTCAGTGTGTCCCAGTTGGACGAGGTCAGCCCACGCAACGGAAACCACTGCAGTTGCCCGCCAAAGATCACGAGCAGCGCCACGCCCAGCACGAAGCCGGGGATCGCGTAGCCGACCAGAACGAACAGCGTCGTCAGAAAGTCGAAACGCGAACCGGCGCGCACCGCTTTCGCGACCCCGAGCGGTACCGCGATCAGGTAGCTGATGAAGAAGGTCCAGAGGCCGAGGCTGACGGAAACCGGCAACTTGTCCTTGATCAGCGTCCACACATCACGGCTCTGGAAAAAGCTCTTGCCGAGATCGAAACGCGCAAACTGGCCCAGCATCTGCCAGAAGCGCTCGGGCGCCGGTTTGTCGAAGCCGTAGAGCGCCTTGATTTCGGCGACCTGCTTCGCATCCAGGGTGCGACCGGTCGGGCCGCCTGAAATACGGTTCTCCTTGTTGGTCAGTTGCGAAAGCAACTGTTCGGCCGGCCCGCCGGGAACGAACTGGATGATCGCGAAATTGACCACCAGCACCCCTAGCAAGGTGGGGATGATGAGCAGCAGTCGTCGAAGCAGGTAGGCGAGCATGCGTGGCGTTGGTGGCTACTTCGGATCGATCCACCACATCGTCAGCAGCCATGAGCCTGCCAGCAGGCGCTGCGGCAATGCGGCGGCCGGATGGCGCAGGTGCTGCTTGTGGGCGACGAAGTATTGCTTGCCGTAGTACATGGGAATCACGTAATGCTGGTGCAGCAAGTAACGATCCAGCAGCCGGGCGCCCGCTGCCAGCGCCTTGCGATCAGGGCTGTCGACGATCTCCTCGATGATGTCGTCAACCACCGGGTCGCTGATGCCGCTGAGGTTCTGGCTGCCTTTTTCGGCGGCCGACTTCGACCCGAGGTCGTCGTACAGCTCGTTGCCCGGGCTCGACGAGCCACCCAGGATGTTGATGGCCATGTCGAAATCGAACTCATCCTGCTTTTTCTTGATCAGGCTGGCGTCGCGCAGACGGTATTGGAGCGCGACGCCAAGCTTGGCCAGGTTTCTGGCATACGGCGCCAGCACGGCCTCGGAGGCACGATCCGCGATATCAAGGTTGATCACAAAGGCATCGCCGGCGCTGTTGCGCAGCGCCCCGTCGCGGTATGTCCAGCCAGCCTCCCTGAGCAGGGCGTGGGCCTGAACGAGATTGCGCCGCAGTCCGTCGGCCGTATCGCCGGTGGCAGCGGGACGCGGCAGTTCCCCTTGGACATTGGCCCGATAGAGCGCCTTGTGCTTCAGTCGTTCGATCAGCGCAGTCTCTTCGGCACTGACCTCGGGCCGTGCCATGAGATCGTCGCTGTTCTGGAAGTAGCTCTCGGTGCGTGCCCTGCGGTTGTGGAAGAGATGCTGGTTGAGCCAGTCGAAGTCGAAGGCCAATGCCAGGGCCCTGCGCACGCGGATGTCGGCAAAGCGGGGCTGGCGCAGGTTCATCACCAGACCCTGCATGCCGGTGAAGCGACGGTGCGTGATTTCCGCCTTGACCAGCTCGCCGGAGTCGAAACGACGGCCCTTGTAGCGCCGGATCCACGCGTTGAGCGACGCTTCTTCCAGCGCGTCGAGTGCACCGGCCTTGAGCGATTCTTCCTCGCCCAGCTTGTCCTTGAAGTACTGGTAGGACACTTCGCCGAAATTGAACATGCCCTTGCGCACCGGAAGATCGACGGCCCAGTAGTCGGGCCGCCGCCGGTAGGAGATCGACTTGCCGAAATCGACCTTGTCCATGGCATAGGGGCCGCTCGCGATGGGCGGCTCGGTGGTGAGCTGGTCGAAGGCCTTGCCCTTGCCCCACGCCCGCGAGAACACAGGGAGCTGACCGATGATCATGTGCAGCTCGGAATTGCGGCGCCGGAAATCGAAGCGGATGGTGCGCTCGCCAACCACCACGGCCTCCTTGATGTCCACCCAATACGAACGGAAAGTGGGCGCGGCCTGCTTGCTCATGAGCGTGTCGAACGAGTACTTCACATCCGCTGCGAGCACCGGCGTACCGTCCGAAAAGCGCGCCTTGGGGTTGAGGCGGAAAGTGACGCTCAGACGATCGGGCGCGAGGTCGATGTCTTCGGCCAGCAGCCCGTAGTTCGAGAACGGCTCGTCCTCGCTGTGCGTCATCAAGGAGTCGAAGATCAGCCCGTACTCCGCAAAGACGAAGCCGTTGCTGCTGTAGCCCATGCCCACCGCTGGCGTTCCCTTGAGCGTGAACGGGTTGAGCTTGTCGAAGCTCCCGCTGGCCGACAGCGTCAGGCTGCCGCCCTTCGGCGCATCCGGGTTCACGTAGTCGAAATTCCTGAACGAAGCGCCGTACTTCGGCTCGTAGCCCATGCCCAGCCCCGGCGCCGCCCAGGACGGCATCGCCAGCAAAACCAACACCGTGAGCAGCCAACCTCGCATGCGAGAATTCTGCCCAAGATTTCTAAGAGGCAACTTCATGGGCTTTCTCACCGGCAAAAAACTCCTGATCACTGGCGTGTTGAGCAATCGCTCGATCGCCTACGGCATTGCCAAGGCATGTCATGCGCAGGGCGCCGAGCTTGCATTCAGCTATGTCGGCGAACGATTCAAAGACCGTATCACCGAATTCGCTGCCGACTTCGACTCGAAACTGATTTTCGATTGCGATGTGGGCGACGACGCACAGATCGACAAACTCTTTGCCGATATGGCGCAAACTTGGCCGAAGTTCGACGGCTTCGTGCACAGCATCGGTTTCGCCCCGCGCGAGGCAATTGCCGGCGACTTTCTCGATGGCCTCTCGCGCGAAAGCTTCCGCATCGCGCACGACATCAGCGCCTACAGCTTCCCGGCCATGGCCAAGGCGGCCCTGCCCTATCTCAACGACAAGTCGGCGCTGCTGACGCTGACCTACCTCGGCGCCATCCGCACCCTGCCCAACTACAACACCATGGGCCTGGCCAAGGCCAGCCTCGAAGCCTCGGTGCGCTACCTGGCCGGCTCGCTCGGCCCCAAGGGCATGCGCGTCAACGGCATCAGCGCCGGACCGATCAAGACGCTGGCGGCCAGTGGCATTAAGGGCTTCGGCAAGATCCTTTCGGCCGTGGCCGAGGTCTCGCCGATCCGTCGCAACATCACGATCGAGGAAGTGGGCAATGTCGCCGCCTTCCTGTTAAGCGATCTGGCCAGCGGCGTCACGGCCGAAATCACCTACGTCGACGGCGGCTTCAGCCAGGTGGTCGGCGGAATCGACGAGCCTGCCCAAGCCTGAAATTCGAGAAGGCAGCCATCCGTTTCACTGCCACGTGCTGAAGCGCCGAAGTTTTCTCGCCGCGAGCCTGCTGGCCTCCTGCATGGCTGCGCCGGCCCACGCGGCCGCACCCGGGCTGATGCTGGCCGAGGTGTACCGGCGCGGCATGCCGCTCGAAGGCTACTGGGTCAGCGAGAAGTACGACGGCGTGCGCGGCTACTGGGATGGCCAGCAGTTGGGGACGCGTGGCGGCGAGCGCGTGATCGCGCCGCCCTGGTTCACGGCGCCGTTGCCGGCCACGCCGCTCGATGGCGAACTGTGGGCCGGCCGTGGCCGCTTCAACCTGGCGGTGTCGACCGTACGCAGCCAGACGCCGAGCGACGCGGCCTGGCGCGAGATGCGCTTCATGGTGTTCGACCTGCCCGCCCAGGCCGGTGACTTCGACGCCCGACTGACGGCACTGAAGAGACTGCTGCCGATCACGCAGGCACCCTGGGTGCTGCCGGTGGCGCAACAACGCGCCACCACGCATGCCGACCTGCAGGCGCTGCTCGACAAGACGATCAAGCTCGGCGGCGAAGGGCTGATGCTGCACCGTGGCGGATCGCTCTACCGCGGCGAGCGCAATGCCGATCTGCTCAAGTTCAAGCCGTTCGACGACGCGGAGGCACGGGTAGTCGGCTACGTGTGCGGCAACGGCAAGCATGCGGGGCGGCTCGGCGCGTTGGTGGTCGAGACGCACGAAGGCCGGAGCTTCAAACTGGGCGGCGGCTTCACCAACGCACAGCGCGAAGATCCGCCGCCGGTCGACGCCTGGGTGACCTATCGCTACAACGGGCAAAGCCCCGGCGGCGTGCCGAGGTTCGCGCGCTTCATGCGCGTGCGGGAAGAGGGTCGAAGCTAGCAGGCTTCGACCCGGCTGCCGGCTTACTTTGGCAGCAGCACCTTGTCGACCACGTGGATCACGCCATTCGACTGGTACACGTCGGCGATGGTCACGGTCGCGCTGCCGCCCTTCTCGTCGGTGATCATGACCTTGCCGCCCATGGCCTTGGCCGTGAGCGAGCCGCCTGATACGGTCTTCAGCGTGGCCATGCCCTTGCCGTCCATGATCTGTTTCGTCAGCGCGGCCGCATCGAGCTTGCCGGGCACCACGTGGTAGGTCAGGATCGTGGTCAGCGTGCCCTTGTTCTCGGGTTTGAGCAGCGTGTCGACCGTGCCGGCCGGCAGTGCCGCAAACGCGTCGTTGGTCGGCGCGAACACAGTGAACGGGCCAGGGCCCTTGAGCGTGTCGACAAGGCCGGCGGCTTTTACCGCGGCCACCAGCGTGGTGTGATCCTTCGAGTTGACAGCGTTGTCGATGATGTCCTTGGTGGCCAGCATCGGCGCGCCGCCGACCATCACCTGCGCGACGGCGGAAACAGCACCTGCCGCCATGGCAACGGCCAGCGTGATGGAAGCGAGACGGTGAAATTTTCGAGTAGACATGGAAGGCTCCTGTGGATGAAAAAACCCTGCGGAAATACGCAATGGTTGCAATCAATACGGGAGCCTTCGGCGCACAGATTCGTGCGCGATCCGCAATGCTGTGTTTCAGTGCAACGGGCTCAAGGCTCGCTGCGGTTCAGGTCGCCAACTCGCGCACGCAGTCGGCGTAGTAGCGCTTCCTGCCCGTTTCGTCGATCTTGGCCACGAGGCCGTGGATGTCGGTCTCGAAGCCGGGGCACTCGGTGTTGAACTCGCGTGCGAACTTCAGGTAGTCGACGATCTTCTTGTTGAACACCTCGCCCGGGATCAGGAGCGGAATGCCCGGTGGATACGGCGTGATCAGGCTGGTGGTGATGCGGCCTTCGAGCTGGTCGATCTCCACGCGCTCGGTCTTGCGGTGTGCGATGTGCGCGTAGGCGTCGCTGGGCTTCATCGCAGGCGTCAGGTCGCTCAGGTACATCTCGGTGGTGAGGCGCGCCACGTCGTAGCGCGCATAGAGCCTGTGGATGTGCTGGCACAGGTCACGCAGGCCGAGCTTCTCGTAGCCGGGATGCTGCTGGCAGAACTCGGGCAGGATGCGCCACATCGGCTGGTTGCGCGCATAGTCGTCCTTGAACTGCTGCAGCGCCGTCAACAGCGTGTTCCAGCGGCCCTTGGTGATGCCGATGGTGAACATGATGAAGAAGCTGTAGAGCCCGGTCTTCTCCACGATCACGCCGTGTTCGGCCAGGAACTTGGTCACCACGCTGGCCGGGATGCCGGTGTCGGCGAACTTGCCCTGCAGGTCGAGGCCCGGCGTGACGATGGTCGACTTGATCGGATCGAGCATGTTGAAGCCGTCGGCCAGTTTGCCAAAGCCATGCCAGTTGCGTGCAGAGCTCTTGGTCTTCTTGTCGCTGCTGCCCTCGCCTTTCATGATCCAGTCGTCGGCGCGGCCGATGCCTTCGTCGACCAGCTTTTCCGGCCCCCAGACCTTGAACCACCATTCGTCCTTGCCGAATTCCTCCTCGACCTTGCGCATGGCGCGGCGGAAGTCGAGCGCTTCAAGAATGCTCTCCTCCACCAGCGCGGTGCCGCCGGGCGGCTCCATCATGGCGGCGGCGACGTCGCAGCTCGCGATGATGGCGTACTGCGGGCTGGTCGACGAGTGCATCAGGTAGGCCTCGTTGAACAGGTCGCGGTCGAGCGCGCGGTTCTGCGAGTCCTGCACCAGAACATGGCTGGCCTGGCTGATGCCGGCCAGCAGCTTGTGGGTCGACTGGGTCGCGAACACCAGCGACTCCTTCGGCCGCACACGGCGCTTGCCCATCGCGTGGTAGGCGCCGTAGAAGGGATGGAAAGCCGCATGCGGCAGCCACGCTTCGTCGAAGTGCAGCGTGTCGACGTAGCCGTCGAGCATGTTCTTGATGGTCTCGGTGTTGTAGATCACGCCGTCGTAGGTCGACTGCGTGAGCGTCATCACGCGCGGCTTGATCTTGTCGTGATCGACACCCGCCAGCAGCGGGTTGGCCTTGATCTTGGCCTTGATCGCACTCTGCTCGAACTCGCTCTTGGGGATCGGGCCGATGATGCCGAAGTGATTGCGCGTGGGCTTCATGAAGACCGGAATCGCGCCGGTCATGATGATCGCGTGCAGGATCGACTTGTGGCAGTTGCGGTCGACCACCACCACGTCGTCGGGCGCCACCGTGTGATGCCACACCATCTTGTTGCTGGTGCTGGTGCCGTTGGTGACGAAGAAGCAATGGTCGGCATTGAAGATGCGCGCCGCATTGC
>JBDUCH010000415.1:0-3425 GCA_040003555.1 Variovorax sp.
GCAAGTACCACCAGGTCAAGCGCATGGTGGCAGCCGTCGGCAACCGGGTCGAAGGCTTGCATCGCTCGTCGATCGGCGCACTCGCGCTGCCCGAGGATCTGGCGCCCGGCCAATGGCGCTGGCTCACCGCCGAACAGGTCGAGGCACTGCGCAGCGCCCGCTGAAAAAGGCCCGGTCGCGGTCAGCCGACGGTCGGGCTCGACCGTTAAAATTGAACGACTTCTTCCGGAACTTCCCCTTGCGCTTTTCTGCTCTCCCTGGCGGCCGCATCGCGGCCTTTTTGTTTTCCGCCGTCTCTTTGCTGTCGCATGCCGGCGCGGCCGAACCGCCGCCGATCTTCGTGCTCAATTCGCTCGATGCCACCGTGAGCGTGATCGATCCCGCCAGCTGGACGGAAAAGCAGCGCATCCAGACCGGCAAGGAACCCCATCACCTGTACCTGACGCCGGACGAGCAGTCGGTGATCGTGGCCAATTCGGCCGGCGATTCGTTGACATTCCTGAATCCGCGCACGGCCGAGGTGCAGCGCGTGGTGTACGGGATCATCGACCCGTACCAGCTCCAGTTCTCGCACGACATGAAGTGGTTCGTCACGGCCGCCAACCGGCTCAACCACGTCGACATCTATCGTTGGGACGGCAAGGAGCTCAAGCTCGCCAAGCGCATCGCCACCGGCAAGACGCCGAGCCACATCTGGATCGACCGCGCCAGCACGGTGGCCTACGTCACGATGCAGGACAGCGACGAACTCATCGCGGTCGACCTCGCCACGCAAACCATCCGCTGGCGCATGCCGACGGGCGCGATGCCGGCCGACATCTTCGGCATCCATGGCGACAAGACCCTGCTTGTCGGCCTCACCGGCAGCGACGGCGTGCAGGTGTTCGACGTGGCCGGCGCGCAACCCAAGCTGGTCGGCAAGATTCCTACCGGCAAGGGCGCGCACGCGTTCCGTGCCGCGGGCGACGGCAAGACCGTGTTCATCAGCAACCGTGTGGCCAATAGCGTCAGCCGCATCGACCTGGCCACGCTGAAGGTGATTGACGAGTACCCGGTGCCCGGCGGCCCCGACTGCATGGACGTGTCGGCTGACGGCAAGACCTTGTTCGTCACGTCGCGCTGGGCCAAGAAGCTCAGCGTGGTCGACCTCGTTGCGCACAAGGTGGTTCGGCAAGTGAATGTCGGCCGCTCGCCGCATGGCGTCTGGACGCTCGACCATGCATCCAGATAAGCTCTTCCTCAGGCTTCACGGTGTCTTGCGCATGGCTGCGCACCTTCGCTCGGCTTTTTGGGGCGCGATTCTGATCGTGCCCACGGCCGTGCTGGCCCAGGCCACCTGCGAGAAACCGGTCTACCTGACACTCGACACCGGCCACATGGGCGTCGCCCCAATGGTGGCTGACGTGCTCAAGCGGCAGAACGTGCGCGTCACCTTCTTTGCCGCGGCCGAGCGCACCCAGACCGACGGCGACAGCCTCGACAACCACTGGGCTGCCTGGTGGAAGGCGCGGGCGGCCGAGGGCAACGAGTTCGGCTCGCACACCTACGACCACGTCTACTGGCGCGGCGACGAGAAGAGCGTCGAGCCGCGGTTTCGCGTGAAGCCCTCGGCCGGAGCCTTTGCCGGGCGCGAGTTCACATGGAGCGCCGCGCAGTACTGCGAGAACATTGCCAAGGCCTCCGACCGGCTCGAATTCGTCACGGGCAAGAAGCCGCTGCCGCTGTTCCGCGCACCCGGTGGCAAGACTTCGCCAAAGCTGCTGGCCGCCGCCAAGGCCTGCGGCTATGCGCACGTGGGCTGGTCGCCGGCCGGCTTCCTCGGCGACGAGTTGCCGAGTGAGACCTTCAGCAACGAGAAGCTGCTCGCGCAGGCGCTCGACCGGATCCGGCCTGGCGACATCCTGTTGGCGCACCTCGGCATCTGGTCGCGCAAGGATCCGTGGGCGCCAGCCGACCTCGAGCCTCTGATCGTGGGCCTGAAAGAGAAGGGCTTCTGCTTCCAGACCTTGCGCCAGCACCCCGACTACCGCGATTGGATCGCAAAGCATTCCTGACATGGACTGGTTCACCGACCACTTCGCTGCGGTGCAGCAGTGGCTCTTCGAAGCCGCGGTGCAGCCGCTGGTCTACGCCGTCGGACTGGGCGGCTGGGTCGAGGACGCGTTCGACGCCACCGGCTGGCTGCTGGTCGGGCTGGTCCAGATCGCGACCCTGCTGGCCGTGATCGGGCCGCTGCAGCGCTGGCGCCCGGTGGAGCCGGTGAGCGACCGGCCCGCGATCCGCACCGACATCCTCTACACGGTGATCCACCGGCTCGGGCTGTTTCGCCTGGGCATGTTCTTCGCGCTCGATCCGCTGTTCGACGAGGTGATGGGCTCGCTGCGCGGCGCGGGTTGGGGCAGCCTGCACCTGGACGAACTCTGGCCCGGCGTGACCGACGTGCCGTGGATCGCCTTCGCCATCTACCTGGTCGTGCTCGACTTCGTGGAGTACCTGATCCATCGGGGCCAGCACCGCTTCAACTGGTGGTGGGGGCTGCATTCGCTGCACCACTCGCAGCGCCAGATGACGATGTGGAGCGACAACCGCAACCACCTGCTCGACGACGTGATCCACGACACGATCATCGTGGTAGTTGCACAGCTCATCGGCGTGGCGCCGGGCCAGTTCATCGCGATCGTGGCGTTCACGCAGCTCAGCGAGAGCCTGCAGCACGCCAATCTGCGGCTGTCGTTCGGCGCCATCGGCGAGCGGCTCTGGATCAGTCCGCGCTTCCACCGGCTGCACCACAGCATCGGACTGGGCCATGAGTCGGCCGGCCCCCGTACGCTGGGCGGCCACAACTTCGGCGTGCTGCTGCCATGGTGGGACATGCTGTTTCGCACCGGCAACTTCGAAAGCCGCTACGACGCCACCGGCATCCGCGATCAGGTCGAGCCAGATACCGCCGGCCGCGTGCGCGACTACGGGCGCGGCTTCTGGGCCCAGCAGTGGACGGGGCTCAAGCGCATGCTGGGCCGCTGAATTCGTAGCGTATCCTCGGCAGCGATGCGCCTCCTTCTCGATTCTTTCTGGCGCGCGGTGGCTTATTGCCTGCGACCGCGCGTGATGCTGCTGTCGCTGGTGCCGCTCGGGCTCATGGTGGCGCTGGCGGCGGTGTTCGGCTACTTCTTCTGGGCGCCGACGGTGGCCTGGACGCGCGAGGCGCTCGACGCCTGGCCGCTGCTCTCCAGCTTCTGGGGCTGGATCGGCCGCCTGTTCTCCGGCGACGTGACGGCCATGCTCGCCCCGCTGGTGGTGGTTTTTGCGGCGACGCCGCTGCTGGTCGTGGTGTCGCTGGTGATCGTGGCCGGTTTCATGGCGCCAGCGCTCACCCGGCTGGTCGGCGAGCGCCGCTTCCCGGCGCTGGAACAGAAGAAGGGTGC
>JBDUCH010000416.1:0-3414 GCA_040003555.1 Variovorax sp.
TCGAGGCCGACGAGTCGGATGCGTCGTTCCTGAACCTGCTGCCGGTGATGGCGGTGGTCACGAACATCGACGCCGATCACATGGAAACCTACGGGCATGACTTCGGCAAGCTCAAGAAAGCCTTCGTCGATTTCCTGCACCGCATGCCGTTCTATGGCGTCGCGATCCTCTGCACCGACGACCCGGCGGTGCGCGAGATCGTGACCGAAGTGTCCTGCCCGGTGACCAGCTACGGCTTCAACGAAGACGCGCAGGTGCGGGCGATCGACGTGCGCGCAGTCGGCGGCCAGATGCACTTCACGGTGCAGCGCCGCAACGGCATCACACTGCCCGACCTGCAGGTGGTGCTGAACCTGCCGGGCGAGCACAACGTGCTGAACGCGCTGTCGGTGATCGCTGTGGCGGTCGAACTCAACGTGCCCGATGAAGCGGTGCAGCGCGGGCTGGCCGAGTTCAAGGGCGTGGGCCGCCGTTTCCAGCGCTACGGCGAGGTCGCGGTGCAAGGCCAGCAGGCGCCTGGTGGCTTCACGTTGATCGACGACTATGGCCACCACCCGGTCGAGATGGCCGCCACGATCGCGGCAGCGCGCGGCGCGTTTCCGGGCCGCCGTCTGGTGCTGGCCTTCCAGCCGCACCGCTTTACCCGCACGCGTGACTGCTTCGAGGATTTCGTCAAAGTCATTGGCAATGCCGATGCGGTGCTGCTGGGCGAAGTCTATGCCGCCGGCGAGGCGCCGATCGTCGCCGCCGACGGCCGTTCGCTGGCGCGCGCACTGCGCGTGGCCGGTAAGGTCGAGCCGGTGTTCGTCGACGAGATCACGGAGATGCCGCAGGCGATTCTTGACAACGCGCGCGACGGCGACGTGGTGATCTGCATGGGCGCCGGCTCGATCGGCGCGGTGCCGGCCAGGGTCGTCGAACTGGGCGGCGCCGCATCGCAAAAGTCGGAGCGCTTCACGCGCGAAGGACGGGCACTGTGAACCGCATCGATCCAAAAACCATGGGCAAGGTCGCCGTGCTGTTCGGCGGGACTTCAGCCGAGCGCGAGATCTCGATCATGTCGGGCAGCGGCGTGCTCGAAGCGCTGCGCGCGCGCGGTGTCGACGCCCATGCGTTCGACCCGGCCGAGCGCGATCTGGTCGAGCTCAAGCGCGATGGCTATGCGCGCTGCTTTGTCGCGCTGCATGGCCGCCATGGTGAAGACGGCACGGTGCAGGGCGCGCTGGAGCTGCTCGGCATTCCGTACACCGGCTCGGGCGTGATGGCCTCCAGCGTGGCGATGGACAAGGTCATGACCAAGCGCATCTGGCAAGCCGACGGCCTGCCGACGCCGAAGTACGTGCGGCTGGCCTTCGACCAGCAGAGTCGCGAGCAGATCCACGCCGTGCCCGACGTGCTCGGCCTGCCGCTGATCGTGAAGCCGCCGCGCGAAGGCTCATCGATCGGTGTCACCAAGGTCATGGGCTACTCGCAGATGCAGGATGCGGTGGCGCTCTCGGCCAAGTACGACGCCGATGTGCTCTGCGAGGAGTTCATCGAGGGAGAGGAAGTGACCTGCGCCGTGCTCGGCCAGGGACTGGGTGCGGTGGCGTTGCCGGTGGTGCGCATCGCCGCACCCGAGGGCGCCTACGACTATCAGAACAAGTACTTCACCGATGAGGTGAAGTACCACTGCCCGAGCGGACTGCCCGAAGCCGAGGAGCGCGAGATCCAGCATGCCACGCTGGCCGCCTACCGCACGCTGGGTTGCCGGGGCTGGGGCCGCGCCGACGTGATGATCCGCGCGAGCGATCGCAAGCCGTTCCTGCTCGAGCTGAACACCTCGCCGGGCATGACCAGCCATTCGCTGGTGCCGATGTCGGCGCGTGCCGCCGGCATCAGCTACGAAGAGCTGTGCCTGCGCGTGCTCGCGTCGGCGGCACTCGATTCGGGGGGGCACGCCTGATGGCCGACAGCATCCCCGTTCCCTTCGACGTCAAGCTCATGAACCTCACCGCGACGCTGTTGTTCGCGCTGTGCGCGCTCATGCTGCTGGCGGCGGGGGCATGGTGGGTGCTGCGCCAGCCCTTCTTTCCGCTGGCTGCGATCCGGGTGGATGGCGAGGTCACGCACAACAACGAGGTCACCCTGCGCGCCAACGTGGCGCCGCAGCTCGCCGGCAACTTCTTCACCGTCGACCTGGCCAAGGCGCGTGCCGCATTCGAGTCGGTGCCCTGGGTGCGCAAGGCCGTGGTGCGGCGCGAGTTTCCGAACCGCTTGCGTGCCACGCTGACCGAGCAGGTGCCGGTCGCCCATTGGGGCGACGAGTCGGCGTCGAAGCTGGTCAACAGCTACGGCGAAGTGTTCGAGGCGAACGTGGCCGAGGTCGACGACACGCTGCCGCGACTCGATGGGCCCGCCGACCAGGCCGGCCAGGTGCTCGGCATGTACCGCGTGATGGCGCCGCTGTTCCAGCCGTACGACCTCGCGATCGAAGAGCTGACGTTGTCGGGCCGGGGCAGCTGGCAGGTGGTGCTCGACACCGGCGCCACGATCGAACTCGGCCGCGGCCGCAGCGAAGAGGTCGCCGCCCGCACATCGCAGTTTTTGAAGTCGGTGACGCAGGTCGCGCAACAGTACGGCCGCAGCGTTGCGTCCGTCGAGGGCGCCGACCTGCGGCACCGCGATGCTTATGCGCTGCGCCTGCGCGGCGTCACCACGGTCGTACCCGACCCCAAGAAGAAGTAAAGAACACTCGAGGAAATTCCATGCCCAAAGAATACAAAGACCTCGTCGTTGGCCTCGACATCGGTACCGCCAAGGTGATGGTGGTGGTGGCCGAAGTACTGCCCAACGGCGAACTCAAGCTGGCCGGCCTCGGCATCGCACCCAGCAACGGGCTCAAGCGCGGCGTGGTGGTGAACATCGACGCCACTGTCCAGAGCATCCAGCAGGCGCTGAAAGAAGCGGAGCTGATGGCCGACTGCAAGATCGGCCGCGTCTACACCGGCATCACCGGCAGCCACATCCGCGGCATCAATTCGAGCGGCATGGTGGCAGTGAAGGACAAGGAAGTGACGGCGGCCGACGTGGCCCGCGTGGTCGAGACGGCACGCGCGATCAACATCTCGAGCGATCAGCGCCTGCTACTGGTCGAGCCGCAGGAGTTCGTGATCGACGGCCAGGACGTGAAAGAGCCGATCGGGATGAGCGGCATGCGGCTCGAAGCCAAGGTGCACATCGTGACCGGCGCCCAGAGCGCGGCCGAGAACATCATCAAGTGCGTGCGCCGCTGCGGGCTCGAAGTGGATCAGCTCATGCTGAACCCGCTGGCCTCGGCCCAGGCGGTGCTGAGCGAGGACGAGCGCGAACTCGGCGTTTGCCTGGTCGACATCGGCGCCGGCACCACCGACGTGGCGATCTTCACCAACGGCG
>JBDUCH010000417.1:0-3412 GCA_040003555.1 Variovorax sp.
TGATCCGGGTTCTCGAGGCTGCGCATCGACAACGTGATGCCCGGCAGCGGCATGCCGCAGGAGCCTCCCTTGCGACGTCCGCGCGCGGGCGTGAAGCTGCCGGTGGGCGAGGTCTCGGTCATGCCCCAGCCTTCGTTCAGGTTGCAGCCCGTCATCGCGAAGAACTTGTGGGCCACCTCCACCGGCAGCGGCGCACCGCCGGAGCCGCAGGACTTGAGCGAGCGCATGTCGATCTCTTTCGCCTTCGGGTGGTTGGCGATGGCGGTGTACATGGTCGGCACGCCGGCGAACATGGTGATCTTCTTGGCTTCGAACTCCTTCATCACGGGCTCGAGTTCGAAGCGCGTATGCAGCACGATCTCGGCGCCGAGCCTCATGCCCAACAGCATGTTGACCGTGAGCGAATAGATGTGGAACAGCGGCAGCACCGCGAGCACGCGCTCCTCGCCGAAGTTCACGATCGGGTCGTCGCCCGTCAGGCTCTCCACGTACTGGCCGCAGGCCGCCGTCAGGTTGCCGTGCGTGAGCATCGCGCCCTTGGGCAGTCCGGTGGTGCCACCGGTGTACTGCAGCGCGGCCACGGCCTCGGCCGGGTTGCCGATATCGTGCGGCGTGTACTGGCCGTCGTTGTCGAGCAGTTGCGCAAACGACACGTGAAAGTCGTCGCTCGCCACCGGCGCCAGCATCTTCGCGGCTTCGAGGTGCGCGCGCGTCGGTGCCGGTGCGGCCGAGTATTCGCCGAGCGTGCCGACGACGAGCTTCTTCAGCCGCGAATGGCCCAGCAGGCGCGACATCTGCGGGTACAGCACTGCCAGGTCCAGCGTGACGAGGATGTCGGTCTCGCTGTCTTCCACCTTGTGTTCGAGCACGCGCTCGGCATCGAGCGGCGAGTAGTTGACCACCGTGCCGCCGGCCTTGAGGATGCCGAAGAACGCGATCGGGTAGTGCGGCGAGTTCGGCAGGTAGAGCCCCACATGCACGCCCGGCTTCACGCCGAGCTTCTGGAAACCGCTGGCCGCATGGTCGACCAGGGTGCCGAATTCGCGGTAGCTGAGGCGCCGGCCCATGAAGTCGAGGAACGGCCGGTCGGGCCACTTCGCCACGGCCTCGTCGAGCAGTTGCTGCACGGGCGTGACAGGCAGGGGTGCGTCCCAGTGCACCCCGGCGGGGTAGGAGGACGTCCAGGGATGCGGGTTGTTGTTGCTCATGCTTGTCTCTCTCCTGTTATTGATTTTCGGGAATGGTTGGCGATCGCACCGACCAGTTGCGGCCACAGCGACACCGGCAACGCGTGGCCCATCGTCGGCAGGCGCAGCAGCTTCGCGCCGGGGATCGCGGCGGCCACGTCGATGCCGGCCTGCACCGGGATCAGCGGGTCGGCGTCGCCGTGGATCACCAGCGTCGGCACCCGCGTGTCGCGCAGGGCCGGCTTGCGGTTGCCGGACGCAAGGATGGCCGCCAGCTGGCGCGCCGTGCCCGCGGGGCTGAGTCCGCGCGTGAACACGGCACGCGCGCGTTCGGCATCGCGCGCCTCGTCGTCGGGGAACGGGTGCGGCCCGCGCAGCACGCGCCAGACCTTGGCGTAGTGCGGAATGAAAGCCTCGAGCGTCGCAGGCGCCGGCGTGAACAGCACGCCCATCGCTTCCGGCGTGGGTGGCGGCAGCGTCGGGTCGCCGGTCGACGACATGATGCTGGTGAACGACAGCATCCGCCTGGCATGGTGGATCGCCATCTCCTGCCCGATCGCGCCGCCCATCGAGGCGCCGACGATGTGGGCGCGTTCCAGCTTGAGCGCGTCGAGCAGGCCGGCCACGTCGTTCGCCATGTCGCGCAGCGTGTAGGGAACGGTGAGCGGCTGGCCGCTCAGGGCCTTCATCATCAGCGCCTGCACGTCGGGCACGCTGAACTGCGGGAACTGGGTCGACAGCCCGACGTCGCGGTTGTCGAAGCGAATCACATGCAGGCCGCCGGCAGCGGCCAGGTGGGCGCAGAACACCTCGTCCCAGCCGATCATCTGGGTGCCGAGGCCCATGATCAGCACCAGCGGCACGGCACCCGGGTCGCCGAAGCTGTCCCAGGCCAGCTCGACGCCGTTGGCCCGGGCGACGCCCTGACCCACCTACTTGCCGCCGCTCTTCAGCAGCTTGCTGACCTGTGCCACGTTGTCGTTGATGCGTTCACGCACCACGTTGAAAGCATCGGCCTGCGACTTGGCGGCCAGGTCGGCCAGCTCCTTCATGTCGCCGAGCGCGCGCTTGAAAGAGGCGCGGGCCATTTCGTCGAGCGTGGCCAGGCTTTCCTTGGGATCTTTGCCGGGCATGCCTTTCACCGCACCCTGCCAGTCGGTGATGGATGACTTGAGCATTTCGGTCTGCCGCGCCACCACGGCCTGCAGGCCCTTGTAGGACTTTTCGTTGGCCTCGACCAGCGCCTTCAGATCCTTGCGGCCGTTGTCGAGCAGCGCGCTGGCAGCACCCTGGACGTTCATGTCCTTGAAGCGCTCGGCGATGCCGGGGATGTTCAAGGCTTGCAGCCGCTCGGTCACGCCCTTGAAAGGCTTGACCATCGCTTCCTGCATGTCTTGAACCGGGTTCGCGCGAGGCGGTGTCTTTGCGGCGGCGGCGGTCTTCTTGGGGGCGGTCTTCTTGCTGGTGGCCATGTTTACTCTCGGTGAAGGGTTGTGGAATCGGGCGGCTGACACGATACGCCGCCGCCGCGCTTTCGGCGAGCCTTGCCGCGCAGATTTCGTTGCGGGGTTTCCCGCTGTCCCGCACCGGACTGCCCCGCACGCACCCCTGGCCGCCAACGAAAACGCCCGCCAGCATTGCGCTGGCGGGCGTGGACGGCAATCAAATCGATGGCCGGGCGTGGCGCGGCCTCAGCGTGCCGGCACCACCGCGTCGGGCAACTCGATCTTCACCTCCAGCACTTCGAGATCGTCCTGGCGCTCCAGGTTGACCTTGATGTCTTCCGGCCGGATCGACACGTACTTGGAGATCACCGCCACCAGCTCGCGCTGCAGGTCGGCCAGGTAGGCCGGCGGCCGGCTGTTGCCGAGACCCGAGCGTTCGTGCGCCAGGATGATCTGCAGCCGCTCCTTGGCGACGCTCGCCGTCTTTTTCTTTTCGCCGAGCAGGAACGAGAGAAAGGACATGGCTTACTTCCCTCCGAACATGCGCTTGAAGAAGCCCGGCTTCTGCGCTTCGACAAAGCGCAGGGGCTTGTCTTCGCCGAGGAAGCGGGCCACCACGTCGCTATACGCTTCGGCCACGTCGCTGCCCTTGTCGTGGATCGCGGGCACGCCCTGGTTCGACGCGTTGAGCACGCTTTCCGACTCCGGGATCACGCCGATCAGCTTGATGCGCAGGATGTCCTGGATGTCTTCGAGCGACAGCATCTGGCCGCCGGCCAC
>JBDUCH010000418.1:0-3409 GCA_040003555.1 Variovorax sp.
AGCTCGCGTTGTCGATGCCCTTGAACGACAGCGTCGGGCCCATCTCGTTGCCTTCGGGCGTGTGGTTGTAGACCACGTCCATGATCACTTCGAGCCCGTGGGCATGAAAGCGGTCGACCATGTACTTGAACTCGTCGATGTTCGGGCCGTCCATGTAGCGCTGGTCGAGCGCGAAGAAGCCGATGGTGTCGTAGCCCCAGAAGTTGGTGAGGCCCTTGTCGGTGAGAAAAGGCTGGTTCAGGAACATCTGCACCGGCAGCAGCTCGACGCTGGTCACGCCCAGCTCGCGGATCGGGCCGATCACCTCGTCGCGCGCCAGCCCGGCGAAGGTGCCGCGGAAGTGCTCGGGCACGCCCGGGTGCGTCATGGTGAAGCCGCGCACGTGCGTCTCGTAGAACACGGTCTGGTTCCAGGGCACGCGCACGTCGGTCTGCTTCCATTCGAAGCGCGAGTCGACCACCACGCACTTGGGCATGAAGGGCGCGCTGTCGCGCTCGTCGAAGCTCAGGTCGCCATCCGGATGGCCGACGGTGTAGCCGAACACCTCGGGGCCCCACTTGAGTTCGCCCATGTGCGCCTTGGCATACGGGTCGAGCAGCAGCTTGTGGTGGTTGAAGCGGTGGCCCTGCTCGGGCTCGTAGGGGCCATGCACCCGCAGGCCGTAGCGCGTGCCGGGCAGGAGGCCGGGCACAAAACCGTGCCACACCTCGTCGGTGTACTCGGGCAGCGTGACGCACGCGGTTTCGGTGGTGCCGGCGTCGTCGTAGAGGCACACCTGCACCCTGGTGGCGTGCGCGGAGAACACCGCGAAGTTGACACCGCGGCCGGTGTAGGTGGCGCCGAGCGGGTGCGGGGCGCCTTCTTCGAGCGCGTGGGGATGCGGGGTGTCTGACATGGACTTTCCGGACAAAAAGCAGGACTTTGCGCCATCCGGATTGCAGCCGCTACGGATGCCCTGCCAAACCTGCCGTAGGCCAACACCACCGCAAGGGCCATGCCGGGGGCTGTGACCCCCTGCGATGCGTCTACACGTTTGTCCGGATGGGAATGCAGTCGACAGCGACTACATTGGCTCGGGAATTGCTTGTGAAATATTCACAAGCGTAAAAGTTTCACGCCGACGCCCCATTCTTCATGAACAGCCGCCAACCCTTGCCAGCCGAGCCCGCGGATGCACCCGCAAGGGTTCCGGCGCACCACATTCACTCGGTCATCGATCTGTGGCTGGGCGAGCAGTTGCGTCGGCGCCGCAAGGCGCTGGGGCGGCCGCTGCAGCAGGTGGCGCTGGCCTGCGGCATCTCGGTGAGCCTGCTGAGCCAGATCGAACGCGGGCTGCGCTCGATTTCGATGCGCACGCTCGAGGCGCTGGCGAGCGAGCTGCAACTGCCGATGGAAACGCTGGTGCGCAACACCAGGCACAGCGACACCCAGGGCGAGGTCGACGGCGCCGTGGTGCGTGCAGGCGCGCACCGCCGCATCGACCTGGGCGACAAGGGCATCCACAAGGAAAACCTGACGCCGCCGGCCGCGACCGGCCGGGTCGAGATGTACCGCGCGGTGATCGAACCCGGCGGCTCGACCGGCGACGAGCTCTTCTTCACCCACAAGGGCGAACAGGTCGGCTACGTCATCGAAGGCCAGCTCGAACTCTTCATCGAAGACCGGCTGCTCAAGCTGCAGGCCGGCGACAGCTTTTGCTACGACGGCAGCACGCCCCGGCGCTGGCGCAACCCCGGCAGCACGCTCACCACGGTGCTGTGGGCCATCACGCGCGCACCGCTCTCCGCATCCGCATCTCTCCCCCCACCGCCCACCCGAAAAGGAACCACCCCATGAAACTCGCTGCACTTGCCGCCTCGCTGCTGGCCACGCTCGCCTTGTCGATGACGGCGCCGGCCTCGGCCCAGACCGTGCTGAAGGTCGGCTCCACGCCGACCGGCAGCCCCTTCACCTTTCTCGACACCAAGACCAACAGCATCGACGGCGTGATGGCCGACATCGTCAAGGCGGTCGGCAAGGAGGCCGGCTTCGGCGTGCAGATCGAGCCGATGCAGTTCTCCACGCTGATCAGCTCGCTCACCACCAAGCGCATCGACCTGATCTCGGCCGCGATGTTCATCACGCCGGTGCGCCAGGAAGTGGTCGACTTCTCGCAGCCGATCTACAGCTACGGCGAGGGCGTGGTGGTGCCGGTGGCAGACAAGACCGGCTACGTCGCCATGGCCGACCTGAAGGGCAAGCGCGTCGGCGTGCAGGTGGGCACCGCCTTCGTCGATCCGCTGCAAAAGAGCGGCCTCTTCACCGAAGTGAAGCTGTACGACACCACGGCCGACCTGATGCGCGACGCCAATGCCGGCCGCATCGACGCGGGCTTTCTGGATTCGCCGATCGCGGCCTTCGCGATCTCGCGCGGGCTGTTTCCCAACCTGCGCATGGCGACCACCTTCAAGCCGACCATGGTCAGCAGCATCGGCATCGCGACACGCAAGGGTGACACCGAGACGATGGGCAAGGTCAACGCCGCGCTCACCAAGCTCAAGGCCGACGGCACCATCGACGGCATCCTGAAGAAGTGGGGCCTGGCTTCCTGATCGCCATGGTCGAACTTCTTGCTCGCGTCCGCGAATACTTTCCGATCCTGCTGCAGGGCGCCTGGCTCACCATTCTGGTGACGCTGGGCTCGCTGGCGCTGTCGACCGTGCTGGGCATGGTGTGGGCCGTCATGCGCGTGTCGGGCATTCCCCTGCTCGCCAACTTCGCGGCGACGGTGATCAACCTGCTGCGCGGCATCCCGATCATCGTGCTGCTGTTCTTCCTGTACTTCGTGATGCCCGACTTCGGCATTGCGCTGTCGGCGTTGCAGGCGGGCATCCTCGGGCTCGGCATTGCCTATTCGGCCTACCAGGCCGAGAACTTCCGCGCCGGCATCGAGGCGGTCGACCACGGGCAGGTCGAGGCCGCGCGCGCGATGGGCATGGGCTGGCCGCTGATGATGCGCCGCGTGGTGCTGCCGCAGGCCGTGAAGATCGTGCTGCCGCCCTACGGCAACATCATGATCATGATGCTCAAGGACTCGTCGCAGGCCTCGACCATCACGGTCGCCGAGCTGGCGCTGCAGGGCAAGCTGATCGCCACCTCCACCTTCCAGAACGCCACTGTGTTCACGCTGGTGGCGCTGATGTACCTGGTGATGTGCGTGCCGCTGATCCTGCTGGTGCGGCATCTCGAGAAGCGGAACAAGACATGATCGAAATCCGTGGCCTGCAGAAATTCTTCGGCACCCACCACGTGCTCAAGGGCGTCGACGCGTGGGTCGCCAAAGGCGAGGTGGTCTGCATCATCGGCCCCTCGGGCTCGGGCAAGTCGACCATCCTGCGCTGCATCAACGGGCTCGAAAGCTACGGCGGCG
>JBDUCH010000419.1:0-3407 GCA_040003555.1 Variovorax sp.
GCCTGCATCGGTCACCAGTTTCGGCTTCAAGTGCGCCGGGTGGGTCGCGCCGCTAGTGCGCAGCCAGGCCCGGTTGCGGCTGGCGGCCCGCAATGCGCTCAACGTGCAGCTCGGCGGCGCCGTCGGCACGCTGGCGCAGATGAAAGGGAAGGGCGGCGACGTGATGCAACGCATGGCCGACGAACTCGGCCTCGGCGATGCGCAGGCCACCTGGCACACGCAGCGCGACGAATGGGTCGCGCTCGGTTGCGAGCTCGGCCTGATGGTCGGCAGCCTCGGCAAGATCGCGCTCGACATTTCGCTGCTGGGCCAGTACGAGGTGGGCGAAGTGATGGAGCCGAGCGAGCCCGGCCGCGGCGGCTCGTCGGCGATGCCGCACAAGCGCAACCCGGTGGCCTCGATGATCGCGCTGGCGGCCGCGCATCGTGCGCCGCAGCGCGTGGCTGCGCTGCTGGCCGCCATGCCGCAAGCGCATGAGCGTGCGCTGGGCGCCTGGCAGGCCGAGCTGGGCGAGTGGCCGCAGTTGCTGATGTCCGCGCACGGGAGCGTGCGGGCGCTGGCCACGGCCCTGCCGGGCCTGCAGGTCGATTCGGCCCGCATGCTGGCCAACATCGAGCGGCTGCGCGCCGAACTGCCGAAGGATGCGGCCGATGAATGGTTCAATCCCACACTCGCTCAGCATGCCGGCCAGCTCGCGCTGGCCCAGGTCGGGCAGATGCGCAAAGCCGCCGCACCGAAGAAAGGCAATTCCCGATGAGCGATACCCCCACCCCCACCGACGACTACCAGCAGGGGCTGCTGAACCGCCGCCGCGTGCTGGGCGATGCGTGGGTCGACAAGTCGCTGGCCAACCGCACCGACTTCAACGCCGAGTTCCAGGAGTTGATCACGCGCCACGCCTGGAACGACATCTGGGGCCGGCCGGCGCTGGGCGACAAGACGCGCCGCTACATGGTGCTGTCGATGATGCTCGGCATCCACGCGTACGAGGAGTTCGCGATGCACGTGCGCGCCGCGCTCGACGGGCCTCCCGAGTCGCGCCTGACACCGGAGGACATCAAGGAAGTGATCATGATGGCCGCCATCTACTGCGGTGTGCCGGTGGCCAACCATGCCTTCGGCATCGCCACCGGCATCCTGCGCGAGAAGGGCCTGCTGGCCGCGCCAGCGTCCCACAACAAGGAAACCCCATGACCATCCAACTCAACGTCGTTCGCGAAGGACATGGCCCGATCGTCGTGCTGAGCCATGCGCTCGGCTGCGACCTGCACATGTGGGACGCGCTGGCGGCGCAGCTGGCGCGCGCCCACACGGTGCTGCGCTACGACCACCGCAACCACGGCGGCTCGGAGCGGGCCGCCAGCGCTCTGCACATGGTGACGCTGGCCGACGATGCCGCCGAGCTGATCGAACGCGAGGCGGCCGGCGAGCCAGTGCACTTCGTCGGCCTGTCGATGGGCGGCATGACGGCGCAGGCGCTGGCGCTGCGCCGGCCCGAGCTGCTGCGCAGCCTGGTGATTGCCAACTCGTCGTCGCACTATCCGGATCAGGCCCCGTGGCGTGCGCGCGCGCAGACGGTCGCCTCGCAGGGCGTGGCCGCGATCGCGCAGGGCGCGGTCTCGCGCTGGCTCACGCCGGCCTGGGCGTCGACCTTCGAAGGAGAGAACGCCGCCAAGGCACTGCGGCAGACGCTGGAAGCCACCGACGCGGCCGGCTACATCGCGAGCTGCAACGCGGTGGCGGCGATCGACTTCCGCGAGAGCAACCGCCGCATCACCGTGCCGACGCTGGTGATCGGCGGCGTGCAGGACGAAGCCACGCCGATGGAGATGTCGCAGGCCATCGCCGATGCAATCCCGGGCGCGCGGCTGGCGACCATCGACGCCGCGCATCTGAGCGCGGTCGAGCGGCCGGCCGAGTTCGGTGAACTGTTGATCGACTTCTGGCGCAGCCTCTGAGCGCTCAGCGCGGCACTTTGCCCGTTGACTTCGGCGCGCGCAGAAAGTCGAAGTCAACGCCCTGGTCGGCCTGCGTCACCGTCTGCAGGAAGAGCTTCAGGTACCCGCGCTCGGCGCTGGGCGCGGCCACCGGCGCCGCCATGGCACGGCGCGCCAGTTCTTCGTCGGACACCAGCAGTGCAATCTCCCGATTCGCCACGCTGAGCCGGATCCGGTCGCCGGTGCGCACGTACGCCAGCGGCCCGCCGATGGCGGACTCCGGCGTCACGTGCAGCACGATGGTGCCGAAGGCCGTGCCGCTCATGCGGCCGTCCGAGATGCGCACGATGTCTTTCACGCCGGCGCGCGCCAGCTTGCGCGGGATCGGGATGTAGCCGGCCTCGGGCATGCCCGGTGCGCCCTTGGGGCCGATGTTCTTGAGCACCAGCACGTCTTGCGGCGTCACGTCGAGGTCGTCGCGGTCGATCCGGGTCACCAGGTCTTCGATGTTCTCGAACACCACGGCGCGGCCCTCGTGCTCCATGAGCTTCGGGTCGGCGGCCGACTGCTTGATGATCGCGCCGCCCGGTGCCAGGTTGCCGCGCAGCACCGCGATGCCGCCCTGCGGGTAGATCGGGTCGGTGATGCTGCGCACCACGTCCTGGTGGAAGCCGGGGCCCGCGCGCCCCAGTTCTTCGCCCAGCGTGCGACCGGTCACGGTCATCGCGTCGAGATGCAGCAGCGGCTTGAGTTCGCGCAGCAGCGTCGCCATGCCGCCGGCATGGTGGAAGTCTTCCATGTAGTGCTGGCCGGAAGGCTTCAGGTCGAGCAGCACTGGCGTGTCGCGGCCCATGCGGTCGAGCGCGGCCAGATCGATCTCAAGGCCCATGCGGCCCGCGATCGCGGTCAGGTGCACGATGCCGTTGGTCGAGCCACCGATGGCCAGCAGCACGCGCATCGCGTTCTCGAAGGCCTCGGGTGTCAGCACCTTGTCGATGGTCAGGCCGTCGCGTGCCATCTGCACGGCTTGCGCACCGGTCTGCTCGGCGATGCGGATGCGGTCGGCCGTCACCGCCGGTGGCGAGGCGCCGCCCGGCATCGTCATGCCCAGCGCTTCGGCGATGCAGGCCATGGTGCTGGCCGTGCCCATCACCGAGCAGGTGCCGACGCTGGCCACGAGCTGGTTGTTCACGTCGGCGGTTTCTTCGGCTTCGATCTCGCCCGCGCGGTACTTGCCCCAGTAGCGGCGGCAGTCGGTGCAGGCGCCTACGCGCTCGCCGCGGTGGCTGCCCGTGAGCATCGAGCCGGTGATGAGCTGGATCGACGGGATGCCGGCCGAAGCGGCGCCCATCAATTGCGCAGGCACGGTCTTGTCGCAGCCGCCGATCAGCACCACCGCGTCCATCGGCTGCGCGCGCACCATCTCCTCGACGTCCATCGACATCAGGTTGCGCAGGTACATGCTGGTCG
>JBDUCH010000420.1:0-3402 GCA_040003555.1 Variovorax sp.
CGCGCGGTGAGTTCGACCTCGGGGTTCGCCAGGTCGGCCGGGTTGCCGAAGATGTAGACGGTCTGCCCGCCGATCGGCGGCAGAAACACTTCCAGGTCGGAGCGCGTGACCAGCTCGGGGTACATGCCGCCGGTTTCCTCGAACAGCACGCGCCGCAGATCGGTCTCGGAACATTTGAAGCGCCGGGCCACCTCGGGCAGGTACCACACGGGTTCGAGCGCCGCCTTGGTCACGACCGCCGCGCCGTTGGCGGTCAGGAACTTGCCGTCGGCCTTGAGCCGGCCCGACTGCAGTGCCTCGATCACCTCGGGCAGGATCACATGGGCCTTGGTGACGGCGATGGTCGGGCGGATGTCGTAGCCGGCCGCGAGTTCGTTAGAGAACACGTTGGCGATGGTCGCGCCCCACGGGTCGAGCGACACGATCTTGCCGGGCTCGCTCCACTGCGGATACGGGCCGATGACGTCGGTCGGCGAGGTGTTGGTGAGGTCGGCCTTGTGCTGCGGATCGAGCGCCCCGGCCGCGACGGCCAGCGCGCGGTACACGCTGTACGAGCCGCTGTGCGTGCCGATCACGTTGCGGTGTGCGCGCTTGGTGGTGGTGCCGATCACTGGGCCGCGCTCGGTAGCGGTGGCTGCGCCCCAGTGGATTGGCAGCGCCCCGAAGCCGCCAGCATGCGAGGTCAGCCGGATATGGCGCGGCGCGGCAGCGACGGCAGGAGGATAGACCGGGGGGATCGACACCAGATCGGCCACCACGATGGCTTCGGTGGGCGTGGGCGTGGGTGTGGGAGCGGCGGGCTGGGCAGGGGTGGCGGACGAAGAAGTCGAAACGGTGTCAACAGACATTGCAGTCCCTCAAAAACAGCAATGTAGCGACCGACCTCCCGGCTGGCAAGCCGGGCGGTGGCGCGAATACGCCATCGGCCGTGCCGATGTTCAGTCGATGCCCAGCCAGCGATCGAGCGCCAGGTTGCCGCCACCGCGTCCCGCCAGGTAGAGCAGGATCGCGGCCCAGGACAAGTGCGTTGGCCAGGCATCGGGATAGACGAAGAGCTGGATCGTCAATGTCATGCCCAGCAGCGCCAGCGCGGACAACCGCGTGCACAGGCCCAGCACCAGCACCAGCGGGAACAGATGCTCGGCACAGGTGGCCAGATACGCTGCGATCTCGGGTGGCAGCAGCGGCAGCTTGTATTCGCTGCGGAACAATTCGAAAGTGCCCTCGGTGAGGGTGAAGAAACCCTCGACCTTGGTGCGGCCCGAGAGAAAGAAGATCGCAGCGATCGACACCCGGCCTGCGAGCGCGATCACGTCGTGCGTGAGCAGGCGCGACAGGCCCTGCGCGATGGCGTTCCAGCGGGCGCGCAGCCCGGTTGTGGGTGCGGAATGGGCGGGGGAAAGGGTAGTGGGATTCATGGTGCGCTTTCTTCGACGGGAGGGGTGATGAGGGCGCCGGCGCACAGCAGGCGCGCCAGCAGGTCGGCCACGTCGACTCCCGGCTTGACGGCCAGCGCGGCAGCGGCAGCCTCGGCGAGCGGGCGGCCTTCGGCGCAGGCATCGAGAAAGTCACAGTGGGCCCGGTCGGCGGCGCACCACACGACCACGTCGCCCGCTCGCGTGAGCAGGGCGCCTTCGCCTTGCCAGGCGAGTTCTTCGGTCATGTCGTTGCCGGCACGGTTGCGCTGCCAGACGGTGTAGATCGGCGCTTGGGCGAACCAGTGCCAGCGCGCTGCCGGGTGCGGCGCGAGGTGCAACTTGCCCAGCGTTTCGGGCGCAAGCGCCGCGAGCCACGCGCCGTCGACCGCATGGGCATCAGCGGCTGAATGCGCTTCGGTCCAGCTGCGGTCGAGCCGCGCCACGTCGGGCAGGTAGCCGAGTTCGCGTGCGGGCTCGAAACCGGCCAGAAAGTCGGCAAAACCTTCGCCGTAGCGGAGCATGCGGCCATCGTGCGGCGGCTGTGCCGCCACATGCAATGCTGCCGCGGCGCAAAACCATTCGCGACCGACCAGCCGCGCCACGCTCGGGTAATTGGCTTCGAGTGCGTCGACGCAGCCCTTCATCACGGTGTTGCGGTACACGGCGAAGGCCGGCTGCGCGGCCAGTCCTGCCGGCGCATCGGGTGCGAACAAAGCGGCGGCAAAATCCGACTGGAAGGCGGCCAGGTTCATGCGGCCACCTCGGCCGTATCGGCCACCCGTCGCAGTTCCGCGGCAGCCACGCCATGCTCGGCCAGCAGTTCGTCGAAGCCCGGCACGTTGCCATCGCGCTCGATCAGGGTGGGCCGCACGCCGATGCGCTCGACCAACCCGCGGTACAGCGCCCAGACCTCGGGCGCGACGGGCGCGTCATGCGAGTCGATCAACAGCGCGTCGCCGAGCGAGGGGTCGGTGCTGTGCCCGGCCAGATGGATCTCCATCACGGCTTCGCCCGGAACGCGCTTCAGGTACGCGGCCGCATCAAAGCTCAGATTTCGTGCCGAAACATGCACGTTGTTCACGTCGAGCAGCAGCCCGCAACCGGTGCGGCGCACCAGCTCGGCCAGGAAGTCGATCTCGTCCCAAGCGTGGCCCTCCATGCGCAGGTAGTGCGAGGGGTTTTCGATCGCGATGCGGCGACCGATCGCAATCTGCGTCCGGTCGATGTTGTCGGCGACGCGAAGCAGCGCTTCATTGCTGCGCGGGAAGGGCAACAAATCGGGAAAGTAGTGGCCGTCGAAGGCCGACCATGCCAGGTGTTCGGACACCAGCGCAGGTTCGATGCGCTGCACCAGCGCCGCGAAGCGCTTCAGGTGGTCGGCATCGGGTGGCGCGTCGCCCGCGAGCGAGAGTGATACGCCGTGCAGCGAAATGGGGTGAACGGCGCGCATGGCCTCGAGCCAGCGCAACCGCGGCCCGCCCGCCACCAGGTAGTTTTCGGGGTGCACCTCGAACCACAGGCCTTCCGCTGCGCAGGCAATTGCCGCGTCATAGTGCTCGGGCTTCAGGCCCAGGCCGGCTGAAAGCAAGGGGGTCATGCTCGGTGCACCCGGCCTGACGATCAGGACTTGATGGCCGTGAGCGAACCCATGCCCTTCGGTGTCTTGATGGTCGCGCAGGTGCCGGTCGGCACGTTCTTCCAGGCGTTGCCCTGGTAGTCCATCTTCGACGTGCCGGCGCAGGTGGTGCCGGCGCCGGCAGCGCAGTCGTTCTTGCCGGCCATCGAAACGCCGTAGCATTTTTCGACGGCGGTCATCTTGTCGTCCATGGGCTTGGCGGCCTGGGCCATGGCGGCGCCGGCGGACAGTGCGCTGAGGGTGAGGGCGGTGATGGCAATGGAACGGTTCATGATCGATGGACTCCGAAAAGTTGAGGATGGGAACCACGCCGGTTGGCGCAGTCGTTTCTATTTCTACATGGCGGCC
>JBDUCH010000421.1:0-3393 GCA_040003555.1 Variovorax sp.
GGGTCGGCGCGCGGTGCGCTGGCGGCACCGGCCGCGCCTTCGTCGCTGCGCCGCTTGACGAAGAAGCCCGCGTTGGCCCGCGAGACCAGCAGGCCCTGGGCCACCAGCCGGTCGTAGGCCTCGACCACGGTGAAGACGCTGACGCTGTGCGCCGCGGCGAAGGCCCGGATCGAAGGCAGCTTGCTGTCGGCCTTGAGCTTCTGGCTGCCGATCAGCCCGCGCAGCCCCTCCACGATCTGGCTGACCAGAGGTGTCGGCGATTCGGGGCGAAGAATGAGCATCGAGAGGGGCTCGGCAAACCGGCATGCACCATATTGAGGAAAGTATGTACAGGATACAAGACCAGCACAGTCCACCGGCCGATCGTGCCGGGTGTACATGGCAGCGCCACCCTGCAAAACCTAAAGTGCCGGCATCCCATCCATTCGGACACAGACTCCCATGCAGCGCGAACCCCACCTCAGCAATGCCACCCTCATGGCACGGCGCACCGCCGCCGTCGCCCGCGGCGTCGGCCAGGCCCATGAAATCTTCGTCAGCCGCGGCAGCAACGCCGAGGTATGGGACGTCGAGGGCCGACGCTACATCGACTTCGCCGGCGGCATCGCGGTGCTCAACACCGGCCACTGCCACCCCGCGATCAGCGCCGCGGTGAAGGCCCAGGTCGATCTCTATTCGCACACCTGCTTCCAGGTGCTGGCCTACGAGCCCTACGTCGAGCTGGCCGAGCGGCTGAACGCGCTGGCACCGGGCAACTTTCCGAAGAAGTCGATCTTCCTGAGCACCGGCGCCGAGGCGGTCGAGAACGCGGTGAAGATCGCGCGCGCTTTCACGCGCCGCCCCGGTGTGATTGCGTTCACCGGGGGGTACCATGGCCGCACGATGATGACGCTCGGCCTCACCGGCAAGGTCGCGCCCTACAAGGTCGGCTTCGGCCCCTTCCCGGGCGAGGTGTTCCATGCGCTGTACCCGAACGCGCTGCACGGCGTGAGCGTGGACGACGCGCTGCACTCGATCGAACTGCTCTTCAAGAACGACATCGAGCCCGAACGCGTGGCGGCCTTCATCCTGGAACCGGTGCAGGGCGAAGGCGGTTTCTATGTGGCGCCGAGCGACTTCGTCGAAGGCCTGCGCGCGCTGGCGGATCGCTACGGCATCCTGATCATCGCGGACGAAGTGCAGACCGGCGCCGGCCGCACCGGCACCTGGTTTGCCAGCGAGCAGTGGCCGGTGGCGCCAGACCTGATCACCACTGCCAAGTCGATGGCCGGCGGCTTCCCGATCTCGGGCGTCGTGGGCCGCGCCGACGTGATGGACGCGCCGGCGCCCGGCGGACTGGGCGGCACCTATGCGGGCAGCCCGATCGGCTGCGCCGCCGCGCTCGCGGTGCTCAAGGTGTTTGACGACGAGCAGTTGCTGGCCCGCAGCAAGGCGCTCGGCGAGCGGCTGACGGCGGGCCTGCGCCGCATCGCGGCCGACGAGCCGGCCATCGGCGACGTGCGCGGGCTCGGTTCGATGGTGGCCATCGAACTGTTCGAGCAAGGCGATACGGCCCGACCCGACGCCGCCCTCACCCGCAAGGTGGTCGCCGAGGCGGCCCGGCGCGGGCTGATCCTGCTGTCGTGCGGCACCCATGGCAACGTGATCCGCGTGCTGGTGCCGCTGACGGCATCCGACTTGCTAGTAGACGAAGGCCTTGCGCTTCTGGCGGACAGCTTCGCCGCGCTGCGCTGATCGACCTCCTCTGTGAACACTCCCATGACCGAAGAACCCCTGGTGCGATTCCAGCGCATCCAGAAAACCTATGACGGCGAGCACCTGGTGGTGCGCCAGCTCGACCTGGACATCCATCGCGGCGAATTCCTGAGCCTGCTCGGCCCCTCGGGCTCGGGCAAGACCACCACGCTGATGATGCTCGCGGGCTTCGAGTCGCCGACTTCGGGCGACATCCTGCTCGAGGGCCGGCAGATCACCCGCACGCCGCCGCACAAGCGGCACTTCGGCATGGTGTTCCAGAACTACGCGCTGTTCCCGCACCTGACCGTGGGCCAGAACGTGGCCTATCCGCTCACGGTGCGCAAGGTCGCCAAAGACGAGCAGCAGAAGCGGGTGCAGCGCGCACTCGACATGGTGCAGCTGAAAGGCATGGCCGACCGGTTGCCGGGCCAGCTCTCGGGCGGCCAGCAACAGCGCGTGGCGCTGGCGCGCGCACTGGTGTTCGAGCCGCAACTGGTGCTGATGGACGAGCCGCTCGGCGCGCTCGACAAGCAGCTGCGCGAACACATGCAGCTCGAGCTCAAGGAACTGCACCGCCAGCTGGGGGTGACCTTCGTCTACGTGACGCACGACCAGGGCGAGGCGCTGACCATGAGCGACCGCGTCGCAGTCTTCAACGAAGGCGTGATCCAGCAGCTCGACACCGTCGACCGCCTCTACGAGATGCCCGCCAACCGCTTCGTGGCCGGCTTCGTCGGCGACAACACAGTGCTCAAGGGCACGCTGCAGGCCGGCGGCGAAGTGGCCACCATGGCGCTGTCCGACGGCCACATGCTGAACGGGCTGAACGTGGGCGGCGCAGCCGCCGGCACCGCCGTCGAGCTGTGCATCCGCCCCGAGCGCGTGGTGCTGCACCGGCAGCCCGAAGCGGCCGCACCCAACATGCTCGCGGCCGAAGTGACGCGCGTCATCTACTACGGCGACCACCTCCGCCTGCTGTGCAGCCTGGGCGGCGGCCAGGCCGACGCCACCGTCAAGCTACCGCTCACCGGCCTGCAGGGCGCCGCGCCGCCGCAGAGCGGCGAGCGGGTCTCGCTCGAACTGCCCATTGCGCATGCGCGCATCTACCTGCCCTGATCGATTTTTCTCGCCAACCCACAAGGACTCTTCCATCATGAAAAAGACACTTCTCACCTGTGCCCTCGCTGCCGTGTTCGCACTGCCGGCGCTCGCGCAGCAGCAGATCACCGTCGTCAACTTCGGCGGCGCCAACGCCAACGCCCAGAAGAAGGCCTACTACGAGCCCTACGAGAAGACCGGCACCAAGGTGATTCCGGTCGAATACAACGGCGAGCAGGCCAAGATCAAGGCCATGGTCGAGACCAAGAAAGTGACCTGGGACGTGGTCGAGGTCGAGTCGCCCGACGCGGCACGCGGCTGCGACGAAGGCCTGTTCGAAAAGCTCGACTATTCGAAGATCGGCAGCAAGGCCGACTTCCTGCCCGCCGCCGTGACGGAATGCGGCGTCGGCGTGTTCGTGTGGTCGACCGTGATGGCCTACAACGGCGAAAAGCTCAAGACCGCCCCCACCAGCTGGGCCGATTTCTGGGACGTCAAGAAGATCCCCGGCAAGCGCGGCATGCGCAAGGGCGCGCGCTACAACCTCGAATTCGCGCT